>JBEAPO010000166.1:0-23996 GCA_041164425.1 Actinomycetota bacterium | reverse complement strand
CGTTCAGCGACAGTTCGCCTCGCGACGGGGAAATCATCACCGCCCAAAAAGCGGAGATCGATGAGTTGACTCCCATCGCAGGATCCTGACGGTCGAGTCTTTCGAGGATCGACCACTTGCTCACTATCGGGTTGATCACTCTTCGCAGCGACGCCCGCCATCGGCCTCCCAATCATTGAGATTCGCCGCGGCGTCATCGACGGTTGCTTCTACGCGGACCTCAGCATCGATTCTCGTGCGCTTTCCATAGAGCATCTTTTCCTCGAGACCAGCGGTTTCATTGTCGTAGTCGCTACTCGCTGTTCCCTCACCTGAGTCGCTCATGTGAAGAGTCCAGCTAGCGGGCCGCACCCGGTGAACCTCGCGAATGTTCCAGTGCAACCAGCCATGACGACAGCCTGCGGTCTTCTGGCTTGCTCCTCGGGCGACAATCGTTCCGGCTGTGGATTGATGTGTCCCGTGCCGGGATCACATTCGACCGACTTGGCTCTTGGGTCAACTGCCGTCGGTCGGTAACGCTGATTGGGACGATTCGCGACGGGGCTATTGCACGGCAAGGCTGGCGCGGAACTCGGCGTCTGCGATGAGTTCCTTGATATGTGCGGGCGGCTCGCTGAGGCGTTCGAGGGTGACGCCGTGGATCTCGCCGGCGAAACGATGAATGTGCGGGTAATCACCGACGGGTGCGCCGGTGTCGAGACCGACATCGAACGTTTCGCCGCTGATGGAAAAGATGACGGGAACCGAACGTTCGACACGGACATGTCCCACCGGGGTGCCATCGATGCTGAGCACCGAGTCTCCCCCGCCACCGAAGCCACCGTCGTAGGCGTGGTCGATGAGGATTGTGTGTCGACCCCGGGCGAGCGGTGCGTTCGAAACGGCGACGAAGTGTTCGTGGCCGAGCCAGTTGTAGTGGTAGCGGGGCCGTCGGTCGGCACCCACGTACAGCGACCAGCCGGCCATGTTGCCGCCCTGGGCGACGATGACACCTTCGTAGGCGCTGTCGGTGACCGTGACGTCAGCGGTGATGCGGAACGAGCAGTTCTTCAGGTTCACGACCGAACGTTCGGGCATGCGGACGTGAGCTTTCGTGTAGGTCATCTTCGTGAGACCGCGCAGGGCATCGTGAACGGCGAACTTCGGACCGATGCTTTGGCCGGGTTCCTTCAACGGATACACGTTGTTGCGCCGGGCCTCGCGATCGAAGAGTTCCAGCAACTCGGCGAGTTTCTCCGGGTGCTGCGCAGCGAGATCGTTCCCCTGTGAGAAGTCGCTGCGGATGTCGTAGAGCTCCCACTTTTCCTGGGGCCCGTCGAAGGGAACCGAGTCGAAGCGCCGCCACGGAACGCGGCCGTGGTAGCACGAGGCAATCCAACCATCGTGATAGATCGCGCGATTTCCGAACATCTCGAAGTACTGGGTGAGATGGTTCTCGGTTGCCGATGCCGACGTCATCGTCGGCAGCATCGACACGCCGTCGATGTCCATCTGTCGAAGACCGTTCACGTGTGCGGGTGCGCTGATGCCCGCGGCATCAAGCAGCGTCGGGAAGATGTCGGTGACGTGGTGGAAGTTCGAGCGCAGGCCGCCGACGTCGGTGATTCGCCTTGGCCACTGCACGGCCACGGCGTTGCGGGTACCGCCGAAGTGCGAAGCGATCTGCTTCATCCATTGGAAGGGTGAATCGAGTGCCCACGCCCAGGCAAGGTTGAAGTGGTTCTCGCACTTGGCGGAACCGAAGTCGTCGATGTGGTCGAGCAACCACTCGGGGTCTTCGGGCAGTCCGTTCTGGAACGACGGCGCGCTCCACGCACCGTTCACGGTTCCTTCCGCCGACGCACCGTTGTCGCCGGTGATGTAGATGAAGAGGGTGTTGTCGGTTTCGCCCATGTCGTCGAGGGCGGTGAGCAACTTGCCCACCTGCTCGTCGGTGTGGGCCATGAAGCCGGCGAAGACCTCCATCAGCCGTGAAGCGACGGGTTTGTAGCGGTCGGGATAGTCGTCCCATGCGGGAACCTCGGCGGGTCGCGGCGTCAGCGTGGTTCCGGGCGGGATCACACCGAGTTCGAGTTGTCGCCGATAGATGCGTTCGCGCAGGGCGTCCCAGCCATCGTCGAACTGTCCCTTGAACCGATCGATGTACTCGGGCCACACGTGGTGCGGACAATGCATCGCGCCGGTTGCGAGATAGGCGAAGAACGGACGGTGCGGATTCGAGCCGCGTTGCAGACGAATCCAGTCGATCGCGCGCTGCGTAATGTCTTCGCTCATGTGATAGTCGTCGCGGCCTTCGTACGGCATCACGGCCGTTGTCTGGTCGAACATCGGCGGTTCGTACTGGCTGGCCTCGGCGCTGAGGATTCCGTAGAAACGTTCAAACCCGAGACCGGTCGGCCAACGGTCGAACGGGCCCGACAACGACTGTTCGTGTGCGGGTGTGAGGTGCCACTTTCCGAACGCACCCGTGGAGTAGCCGTACTGCTTCAGAATTTCGGCGACGGACGCGGCTTCTTTCGGAATGATGCAGTCGTAACCGGGGAATCCGCTCGCACCCTCGGGAATGTTTCCCATGTGCACCGCGTGGTGGTTGCGGCCGGTCAGCATCGCAGCGCGCGTCGGTGAACACAGCGCCGTGGTGTGGAACTGGTTGAGCCGCAGGCCGTTGGCCGCAACGCGGTCGAGTGCCGGCGTCGGGACGGGTCCGCCGAAGGTGCCGCACGTTCCGAAGCCCACGTCGTCGAGCAACACGATCACGATGTTCGGTGCGTCGGGTGACGGCAGCGTCACATCCGGCCGTGACGGTTCGGAGGCGTCGATGAGACGACCGAGGGTTCCTTGAAACCCGGGGGTCGGGAAAGGCAGGTCGGGACCGTTGGGTGTTGTCACCATTTTTTCACCATTCGCATCAACCGCTCAGACACTCGTGATCGAAGCATGCGCGCACCGATTCGGCCGCTGCGGAATCACCGGTGATGGTGATGTCGGCCGTCGACCACGGTTGCTTGCCGGACAAGATCGCCAAGAGAGTGCCCCGTGACATCGAAGCGGTTGCATCGGCACCGCGACCGTCGGTCGGAACGGCGACGCAGTTGCGCACGAGCAAGCCGGCCGACTCGTCGTCGACGACGAAACACAGGTGTGCCCGGACACCGTTCGCGCGGGCAGGGTTGAGCAGAACCCGCATGGTGTGGATCAAATCGGTGGACCCGATGTGGGCGACGGCTTTCGAACCGAACGTATGGCGCATGTAGCGATCCATCGGTGTTTGTCCGTCGAGATGACGTGCCCGGGTGATCGCCCAGTTGCGAATGTTCGCCGAGGGTGTGCGTTCGGCGACCAAGCGCAGACCACGAGCGAGCAGATCACGTTCGGCGGCGGTTGCATCAGCCGAACGTACAAGCCAGGTGGCAAGTTCGATTCCCCACCGCACGTCGTCGTTGTCGAAGGCTTCGCTTGCTTGTCGAGCGACGGCGTCACGACCGCCGAACCCCGCAATGAGTTTCTCGAATCTTTCGTCGGGTGGGGCGGGAAAGAGCTTCGATTCTTCACCGTCGAACCAGCCACGCAGGCCGGTGAGGATCTGTCGCACGTGGTGCTCGGCAACGCCGTACCGTTCGCTCGTCAGGTAGTCGACATTGAACGAATCGGGCAGGATGACCCGACTCGCAATCTCGTCGGACGTCCATCCTTTGTTCGCAGCACGGACGGTTTGGTCCCAGAGGAACTGGATCGAGTCGCGGTACCGCTCGGAGATCGCACGGATGTTCTCGCGACCCGACAGCGGTGGGCCGTGCGTTCCCACCAGATGTTCCGGGGCCCACTCGATGATTCCCTCGATGCCGGGGATCAATACACGCGGATCGCGGTACTCCTCGCCCCGGATCGGGAACACGTTGAACAACGCCGGCCACACCGTGTTGTGAACGCACACACCGAGGTCGGGAAACAGGAAGTTGAAGGAGTCGTCACTGTCGCTCGGTGAATGCTGCACCAGTACACGCATTCCCGCAATCGACACTTCGCCGGAATCAGGTAGCACGTGGGTGACCGGCACGTGACCCGGTGTGGCGGGGGCATGTGCAGGATTGCGGTAGTGGAAACCGAGACCAACGTTGACCAAGGCATCGGGGCCTTCGGCGGGCATGACGATGCCGAACTGCTCGACGAGGCCGCGTGCATACGCCGGGCCGATCTCCCCCGCCGCCCGCACCTTGTTCGCGGCGATCCGACGATGCCCATGAATCGGAAGTGGTTCGGCGTGATTGGCCTCGTCGAACACCGCAGTCGTTCCGTCGACGTAGTGGAAGTGGGTGTAGACCACCGCGGCGATCGGCCGCGTGGTGTGGCGCCGAAGTTCGACGAGTGCCGCCGCCATCTCCTGTACCGAGTCGCCCGTGTCGAAGGCAATGATTCCGTCGGGCGCCTCAATGAACGTTTGATTCGACAATCCGTTGCCGACGAAACACCAGACACCGGGACACACCGAATAAAAGTTCCGGCGAACAACTTCGTTCTGGGCGAGGTGATCGCGGTGCACACGGGCACCGTTCGGCGCGACAACCGTCGCCCGACCATCGGCTTCGAAACTACGTGCGGTCACTTTGCCCCCTCGGACAAAGTTTCTCACACCGCGTGAGGAAGTCTGCCGACGAACCCGCGTGACCGCACACATTCCCTCGTCGACGACACCGATTCAGAAGGGAACTACAGTGACAGTCAGTGAATCTGCCCGCGACGAAATGCACAAGGAACTCCGGACTCGATTGGGGGAGCCAGTGGCCGACACGTTGATGGAACACTTGCCGCCCAGTGGATGGTCGGACGTTGCCCGTTCCGTGGATGTCGAGCATCTCCGAGGCGAGATGAACACCCGATTTTCCTTCATCGAAAAGCGCATTGATTCGATTGTCCATGGGCTGTGGGCTGCCGTGGGAATCTTCTCGGGGGCGTTCATCGCCCTCTTTTCCCTCATCGCTGCGAAAGGCTGACGCGGCGGCTGTCGCCACTCGGTCACGCCGCCGGCGTCACAACTGCACTTCGATGCATCCGTTGTCCACGCGACACGGAAATGTCCGCAGGGCAACCCGAGCGGGGCTCGCGATTGCATCACCCGTGGTGACGTCGAAACGCCCGTTGTGCTTCGGACACTCGATTTCCGTTCCGTCGACGAATCCTTCGGTGAGCGACGCGCGACCGTGGGTGCACACTGCATCGACAGCGAAGACCCGGTCGTCGGCGGTGCGGATGATCGCGACAGCGGTTTCACCCACGGTGACGCCGATGACATCGTCACGCATAACGTCGTCGGTCGCACCGACCTGATGCCAGCGCGATTCGGTCACGGCAACACCCGCGCGAGCACGACCGATTGGTCTTTCTTCTGGCGGGCAAGGACGGGCACGATCTCACGGATCGCATGCCAGATACTGCGGTGCGGGGTTGGCAACTGATCAGCGACTGCCGCGTGAAGCTTCGGCAGAGCGTGGTATGGCACCGTCGGAAAGATGTGGTGTTCGAGGTGAAAGTTCATGTTGAGGTACATGAACCTGTTCACACGGTTCATCATGACGGTGCGCGTATTTAAGCGGTGGTCGAGCACATCTTCGGCCAGACCCGCGTGCTGCGTAATGCCGTACACAACCATGAGCCATCGTCCATAGAACATCGGCAATCCGATGAACATGGCGGGAAGCACCGACTCGACGACGACACACCATGCGACGACGGCACCGAAAATCGCAATGTAGATCCGCGACCAGAGGTAGCTCCCGCGCATCTCCTCAGCGGGCTGGAAGTCCGCCTGCTCGGTGGTCGGTCGACCGAACGCGTTCATGAAGATCTTCTTCGACTCGAAGAAGACCGAGCGCACCGCGAACAAGTCGAGGAACGTGGCGAACAAGGGCGCGCCGCGTTGGAAGGCGATCTCGGGGTCACGTCCGACGATGATCGTGTCGCTGTGGTGACGTGCATGACTCCAGCGCCAACTGACCGGTTCGCGATAGTCCATGAAAGCAGCGACGTGATAGATCACGTCGTTGGCGAGACGTGAACGAAAGGCCGTACGGTGGCCACACTCGTGCCAACGCGCGTCGCTTGCCGATCCGTACAACACGCCGTAGACCGCGAACGCCGGAATGGCCCACCACGTTCCCCACGACAGATAGGCAAGAACACCGGAACAGACGAGAAGAAGCAGCCAGATCACCGTGTCGCGCGCAGCGATACCGTTGCTGCGCGCCATCAATGCCTTCATCGTTGCGCGGTCGATGTTCGGCTTGTACCAGTCGGCCTCGACCAGACCTTTCGCCGCGGCTGTCGCCGCCTCTGGTCCACCCACCGTGTAGTCGCGCACGAAACAAAAACTAGTGGAGCATCCGGCCGCAATTGACCGTGGCGCGTTCGACTGCGAGCATTCGACGATGAACCGCGAACTTCGCCCCGAGACGATGGCCCCACCGGCGGCGGCGTACGCGCACGGCATCGAAGTGCCTGCCGGCGCACGGCTGGTGTTCACGTCGGGAGTCGTCCCCGCCCGACCCGACGGCACCATCCCTACCTCGATTGGCGAACAGGCCGCATTGGTCTGGCACAACATCGCTGCGATCCTCAGTGAGGGGAACATGGGCGTCGAAGACATCGTGTCCCTGACCACGTACGTGGTGGCCACGGCCGGACTCAGCGACGATCTGCGCGAAGTGATGTCTGCACGCGACACGGCACTGCGCGGGCATCTCGCCGCGAGCACGCTCGTCACCGTTCCCGCGCTCGCACGGCCGGAATGGAAAATGGAGATCTCTGTTATCGCCGCAAAATCGTGAGCGCGGCGTTCTTGCCGCTTGCCCCCCACACACCCGCGCCAGGAAACGTTGCCGCGCCCGTGAGATAGAGCCCTTTTACCGGCGTTGCGTATCGTGTGAGCTCCGGGTTGGTGTTCAGCAGTGCGGCAAGCGGACCACCCGCGAAGCTGGTGGCGTGGCCCTGCGGCAGGAAGAACTCTGTTTCGTACTTTGCCGGCGTCATGCAACGCCATTCGGCGATCGAGTCGAGGAAACCCGGCTCTACCAAGTCGGAATACAGCTCGAGCCAGCGTCGCGGTTCGACGTCTGACTCCCAACCACCTCGGAACGAGTACGGGGTGAACAGTGCCTCGAGGCTGAACACTTCGTCGACACCATTCGACATCGTGGGGTCTGCGACCGAGGGCAGATTCACCAGCATCGCCGGACGGTCGAGAATTTCGCCCGACGCGATCTTGCCGAAGCCGACGTGCAGATCTTCCGTCGTCGGCGCAACGACCATCGTTGCCGCCAATGGGTCGGCGCCGAGATCACGGAGAGTGTCGGCGTCGATGTCGCGCAGGACGGGTTTGCGCGTGATGCGCGCATCGATCTTCGACTCGTAGCCCTCGTAGTGCGGTGTGTTGCTCCACTTGTCGACGAGCGGTTTCGCCGAAGCCGGCGGGTTGCGAAGCCATTTGAGGAACGTGTCGTGCGGGTTGCATGCAGAGACCACGATCGGTGCCTCGATGGTGCGCCCGTCGGTGAGTTCGACGCCACGCACGGCCTCGCCTTCGCAAAGGATGCCCGACACCATCGTCGACGTCGCGACAACCCCGCCGTTCGATTCGATACTGCGACGCAAGGTGATCGGCACCATGCCGCTGCCACCGACGGGCCGACCAACCGTTGCGACGTGACGCATCGCGTAGACGAGCGCGCCGAGCCCGGTTCCCGGTGTGTGCGGTGAGACACCCCAGACGGTCGGGCCCATCACGAGCGATGGCGCAATGAGCAGTTCACTCGAGAAGAACTGTCGCAACACCTGCGCCGACGACATGCGACTCCACTTCAACATCGTCGATGCGCCACGACCGCGCTTGGCGACGACCTTCCCGATCAACGACGCACGTGTCGGTGGTTGGCTTCCCGCTTCGAGAATCAGTTCGACGACCGGCATCGCAGCTTTCGCATAGTTGCGGTAGCCGTCGACTTCGCCGGGGAAGAACCGACGAATTACATCGAGTTGGCGGTCGAGATCATGGAACATCGGCCACACGCGCCTGTCCGACCACGAAGTGGCCAGTTGTGCGGGGTCCACGTCGATGTAACGCAGGCCGTGGCGGTCGAGGCCGAGATCGTCGCTGATGCCCGCCGTTCTGAAAGTGAGGTGGTCGCAGTTGCAGATGTTGACCGTCACCCCGGCAAACGATTCCGATGCCGCAGTTCCACCGACCTCGTCGCGTGCCTCGATGACGAGAACCTTCATTCCCGATTGCGCGAGGTAGGCCG
Organism: Actinomycetota bacterium; assembly: GCA_041164425.1. Lineage (GTDB taxonomy): Bacteria > Actinomycetota > Acidimicrobiia > Acidimicrobiales > Ilumatobacteraceae > F1-20-MAGs119. The sequence continues at coordinate 15,705 of JBEAPO010000166.1, read as the reverse complement.
CGCACACCAGGCCGTTGTGCCCCCCACCCACGATCAGCGCATCGAAGCGCGACTCGAGCGAATGTGTCGAGGACATAAACCGAAGTATCCCACAGGGATAGGCTCGGGTCGATGGCTGAACCGCAACGATTGGGAGAACTTCGCGGCCCCGATGTCGATCGTCGCATCACTGCGAATTCGGTCTTCATCCAGCCACTCGGCGCAATCGAACAACACGGACCGCACCTACCGTTGAACACCGACGAGGTGATTGCCACCGCTGTTGCCGAGGCCGCCGTGGCAGCCGCACCGGCGAATCTCGACCTGTGGTTGCTTCCGACGCTGTCGTACACCAAGTCGAACGAACATGCCTGGGCACCGGGCACCGTGTGGTTGTCGCCCACCACCCTGCTCGCCGTGCTCGATGACATCGGCCGCAGCATCGCGCGCACCAATTCGCGCAAGATCGTGTTCTTGAACGGTCACGGTGGCAACTCGGCGCTCCTCAATGTGGCCAACCGTGAACTGCGCCTGCACCACGGCCTGCAAACATTCACGACGCACCCCTCGATTCCCCCCGACCAAGGTGGGGCGTCGGCCGCGAGCGAACTCGGCATGGGTGTCCACGGCGGCACCGACGAAACGGCCGTGATGCTGCACCTGCGACCCGACCTCGTCGACATGTCGAAAGCCGTCCGCAGGATCCCCGAGAAGATCGCCGACAACCGCTACGTCCGCTTCGGGGGCACCGTCAGCTTCGGCTGGTTGTCCAACGACTTCTTCCCTGAAGGCCACATCGGCGACCCGACGCATGCCACGGCGCAAATGGGCAAGGCAATGTTCGAGTCCGCGGTTGCGAATTTCGTTGCCGCTCTGGGCGAGGTCGCAGTTTTCGACTTCGGTCGTTGAGTCGACTCAGTCGACCCGCACAACACGCCACGTGCGCAACGTGCACGGACGCAACCACTCGCCCATCGCATGGTCGACCGCTTCGCACTGTTCGGTCGTCACGGCCTCCCAATGTTCGTGTGACTCCCACCAAATCACCGCGGTGACAGCTTCGGGTTCGGCTTCATCGATCCAGATCTCCTTGCGCAGGAAGCCGGGGACCGTTTTCAGGAAACCCGTCCACACCCGGTGCTCGACCTCGCACCACGCATCGCGTTCGGACGCGGCGACCGCGAAGCGAAGCATCTCGATCACCTGTGTCATGCACACCTCCCGACACGGGAAATGGCCCGGGGTTTCCCCCGGGCCATCACCACTCGCTTGGATATCGGCCGATCAGGGCAACGCAATCGACGGATCGATGAACTCGTTCGTCACGATGTCGGCGGCAGTGATGCCTTCCTTCATCTTGGCGCCGATCTTCTCATACGTCGGGACTGCAATCTTGATGAAGTCCTCGACGCGCTCGAGATCGAAGCTACCAAGAGTGCCGTCGGGACTGTTCGCGATGAGCTCGTTCTGGAGCGCCAGTTCGACGGCTGCTGCCGCTTGGCCCTCGTCGTAGAGCCAACCGTTGTTGTATTGCTTGACGAGGTCGAGGATCAGCGCGTTGGTCTCGGCCGGGTCGGCGACGTAGTCGACCTGAGCCTGCTGGATGATCGGAACGAGCAACTTCAGGCAGTCCTTGTACTCCTCGATGGTCTCGGGCTTGCCGCCCAACGACTGTGCGTACGCAGTCCAACCCGCGTCGTGCACGGTCTGATACGCAACGGGCTTGGCCCAGTCGGTGAGAACGTTCTCGTAGTAATACGGCTCGGACGTTGCGAAGCCCTGTTGGGCTGCCTTGCCACCGTCAGCGACAAAGTTGGCCGGTGTGCCGTCGTACGTGCCGTCGACCTGCCCCTTGTCGAGGATGCCGTTAGCCGTGAAGTACTCCATGTATGCCGCACCACCGAAGTAGCGGACCTTCGCACCGGTCGCCTTCAAATCGGCGATCGCCTCCACGTCGGGATACGTTTCCGGGTCCCACATGATGATCTGCGGGTTGATGTTGAACGGAGCGACAACCGTCATCGTTGGGAACTCACCCGAGTCCTGGACCGCGCCGTCAGTGCTGACGAAGCCAAGGAAAATGTCGGGGTCCTGATACATGAGCGACGTCGGCGAACTGAAACCCACCGCCGGACCGCCAGCGCGGACCTGAACCTTGACGCCGGTGTCGGCGTTACCCGAAGTCACGAGCGGGCCCGTCACGCGGACGCCCGAAGCATCGACTTCGTAGTCATCTCCGACGAGCTGGTAGAGGAAACCGTGCTCAGATTCGGGGTTCCAGTCGGTCTGGAATGTGACGGTCTCGGGGCACACCCCGGCAAGCGACACGGCCTCGCCGGCAGGCGACGTGGTCTCGTCGGTTGCGGGCCCCGTTGTGTCTTCCGTCGCCGTCGTTGTTTCCTCGGTCGCGGACGTGTCTGCAGTCTCGCCATCGTCTCCACCGCATGCGGCAAGACTGACGAGGCTCAGCACGCCGATGAGGGCTGCTGCTTTCTTCTTCATTTGCTCTCCCTTTTGTTGGATGGTGCTTGCTGTATTGCGGCTGGGGGCATCACTGACCCCTGGTTGTCGTGTGCCACTTTCCGATGGCTTTCTTTGAAAGAAAGCCGAAGACGATGAACACGACAAGACCAAAAAGACTTGCGACGATGATCGCAGCGACGAGTTCCGAACCCCACAGGCGCCCGCGATAGATGTCGATCTGGGCACCGATACCCACAACTCCACCTTGGCGGAAGTAGAAGTCGCCAACGACCGCGCCGATGACGCTGAGACCGGCGGAAATGCGCAGGCCGACAAAGATGTTCGGCATGGCTGCGGGAAACTGCAGTTTCGTGAGGCGGGTCCACTTGCTGGCACCGTGCAGCGTGAACAGTTCATGCTGGCTCTTCTCTACCGACAACAGGCCGAACAGGGTGTTGTTCACGATCGGGAAAAATGCAATCAACACCACGACCAGCACCCGCTGTGTTTGCACACCGTCGATGAGTGCACGAATGAGCGGCGTCATCGCCAGAATCGGGGCGGATTGGAGCGCAACGAGATATGGCCACGTCGCCCGCTCGACCCAACGTCGGGTTGCCATCGCGGTTGCGAGTGCGGTCCCGACGATGATCGTGATCATGAGACCGATGAGTGCAACCTGGATCGAACTCCACATCGACCGAAGAATGGGATAGAGACCACGCTGTTCCCCCACCTGCCACGTAAGGAAGCCCTCGTTCAGAACTTTGTGCGGCGTCGGCAGAAGGAAACGTTTCTGCTCGGGCAGAAGCGTCGTCGACAACAGGTACCAGAACCCTATGAAGAGGACGAAAACCACCGCGGGGCCGATGACGTCACTGGCGCGAACACGGGAAGTCACCTCGACCGGTGCATCGTCGGGTCGCCGTGTCGACGGCGGCGTCACTGTGACCTGCGCATTCAGGTCGGTCATACCAGTGCTCCGCGCAACGCAGTCGACACTTCGCCACATAGTTCGGCAAACTTTGGTTCGTACCGCAGCGAATGAGCACGGGGGTATCCGAACGGTACGTCGAACGAGGCGACGATCCGCCCCGGACGCGACGACATCACAAGAACCTTCGTCGACATGAACACCGCCTCGGCGATCGAGTGCGTGATGAAGAGACCCGCGAAACCCTCGAGTTGGAACAGCCGCAGCAGTTCGTCGTTCAGGCGCTCGCGCGTGATTTCGTCGAGCGCACCAAACGGCTCGTCGAACAGGAAGACGCGCGGCTTCATAACGAGCGACCGCGCGAGTGACGCACGCATCTTCATGCCGCCCGAGAGCTGCTTCGGGTACTTGTCCTCGAAACCACCCAAGCCCACGAGGTCGATGACACTGCCCACCCGAGCGTCGCGTTCAGCCTTGTCGATGCCGTGCAGTTCGGCCAAAAGTTCGATGTTCTTCGCGACCGTTCGCCAGGGCAGCAGCGTCGCATCCTGGAAGACATAGCCGATGCTGTCGCGGTCGACGTTGCAGGTTCCCTCGGTCGCTGTTTCCAGATTCGACGCGATGCGCAGCAGCGTCGACTTGCCGCAACCGCTCGGGCCGACAACCGTCACGAACTCGCCCGGATTCACGTCGAAGGTGGCTCCGCCAAGTGCGCGCGTTCCGTCAGGGAAGGTCATCCCCACGTTGTCGAACGACAATGCCCCAGCCATCTCGACACAATAATCGGTCTCGTCAGACCCGTGAAAAGGACGGCATTGCCAAACGTTTAAATCTTTGTTAACCGCCAGTCTGCCGGTGTACCACGCGCCCGCTGTGCACGACGAGTGAGCGTGGGGCACATGTCGCCACCAGTTCTCGCGCACCCGCCGCCGGGGTCACCATCAGGTCGGCGCGAGCACCGACGACTGGACCTGCAGCCGGCGCGCCAACAACTCGACGCGCCACCGATGTAACGCTCGCCAGTGCGTCGGCGGGCAACAGGTGCGCAGCAAGAATCATCAGTCCCGCCGCGTCGAGCGGGTCACCTCGTCCGATCGGATTGAACGGGTCTTGCATGTTGTCACTGCCGGCCGCCACCCACACACCCGCATCACGTAGGTGCTTGACAGCGGTGAGTCCGCGCGGCATTGCCGACTGCATGTCGCGACCCTGTAGAAAAAGGTTCGTCTGCGGCAAGGCCACGACGCCGACTCCAGCCTCGGCGAGCTTTGCCGCAGTCTCTTGCTGCGTTCCGACTGCCTGCATACCAAGACTCACGCAGTGGCTGGCCGTCACCCCGCGATCGAAGCCGGTTGCGATCACGCGCTCGGCAAGATTTGCAAGCGATGTGCGGTCGGCATCGGTGTGCTCATCTGCGTGCAGGTCGAGAGGAGCGCCGAGTTCGCCTGCAAGGTCGACCAACGTTGCATTGGCAAGCAATGCGTCGACGTCGAGGTGTGGACAACCACCGATGATGTCGACGCCCATCGACACAACTTCACGCGCCAGCCGACGGTGTGTCTCGCCTTTCGAACCCGTGACTGGCCAGCCGAGCAACGCGACAATCTGAAGGTCGACGATGTCGCTCGTGCGGCGGCGTACCTCGAGCAGCGCCTCGACCGATGTCAACCCGTTCTCTTCGGTGACGTCGGCATGCGTGCGGATCACCGTGACTCCGTTGCGCACCATCGCTCGTACCGCACGTTCGGCGCGCTCAACCGTGTTGGCAACGGTCATCACGTGACGGTTCGCGATCATCGCCTTGATCGCGCCCATGAGGTCACCCGTCGGGTTGGGGATCAACTCGGCGAGATACGCCTTGTCGAGATGTGCGTGGGTTTCGACGAGCGACTCGGTGAGAAAACCGCCGCCACCATCGATCACCTGCTCACCGGCACGCGCATTCAGACCGGATCCAACTTCGCAAACGATGTCACCATCGGTGCGCACCGACACCAGCGAACCGGTCGACGACGGTGTGACGACGTTGGTGATCAGCACGCGAGAAGTGCTCTCTCGATCAAACGAGCGGCTGCAGGTTCGGCAGCGGTCGTCGCTCGACCTTTTCACCCAACTTCGGGAAAACCTCTTCGGTGACGAGGTGCATCTGTTCGATCATCTCTTCGCGAGTGACGCCCGGGAAATCGAAGAAGAAGCAGATGTGCTTCAAGTCGAGCAAATCGCGCCAGAAACCGAGCGTGTCGACGGCGTCGTCGATCGACCCAACGATCTGGATCTTCTGCTCGTTCGACTCGTCGACGGTCGGGCAATGGTTGAAAGCGACCTTGCTGCCGTCAGGGTTGCGGTACGACGAAAAACGTCCGTAGGGCGAGAGAAAGTTCGCGAACTCGTCGTGGCCGGGCTTGCCCTTGACCATCGCCTTTTCGCGCGTCTTTGCGACGTGGATGTTCATGACGAGGCAACGGTCCTCGCCTGGCGCGACGGGCATCCCCATCTCCTCGCGAATTTCCGCGTAGCGGTTCCACTTCTGCAACTGCGAGTCGGCGTTCTGGAGCCAGTAGACCGCTTTGTGTCCCTCTCGGGGCACGTACTCGACGGTTTCCGGTGACGTCACGGGCTGGTACACATCGATCGGGCGAAGTGGCCGCGGGATCAGCGTGAGATCGTCGACGTACTTACCGCGGTCCGGAATGTCGTCGGGCGGGAAGACGAAGTGCTTTCCGCGGTACGAGAACCGCTCGTTCGTCCATGCGGTCTTGATGATCTCCATCGACTCCTCGAACACCTCGCGGTTGATGCGATCGTGTTCGGCCGACATCGCGTTGTCGCCCGATGCCACAACCGTGCCGAGACTCCATGCTTCTCGCGGCACCGTGCCGCGACCGACGCCGAACTCCATGCGACCCCCGGTCACGATGTCGGCAATGGCAAAGTCTTCGGCGAGTCGCAACGGGTGCCACTGCGGGACGACGTTGAACATCTGGCCGAGACGCAGGTTCGTCGTCTGTCCGGCGAGGTGCTGGCCGAACAAGATCAGGTTCGGCAGAACTTCGTAGCCCTCGTACTGGAAGTGGTGTTCGGTCAACCACATCGTGTCGATGCCAACCTCGTCGGCCGTCTTTGCCCAAGCAACGAGGTTCTTGTAGCACTCGACGACGGCGTTGTTGTCGTAGCGGCGTTTGGTCGGTTCGACCTTGCCAGCGTCGTCCATCGGCACCGTACAAAAGAAGTTCGCGTCGACTCGCATGGGCAGACATTAGTGCAGCCCCCGAAGCCCACTTCCCTGGCTACCCATGGTTCACGAGGTTTTTACAAAAACTTCGGCCGTCCTCAACGCGCGCCGTCGAGGACCGATGCGAAGCCGCTCGGCTCGTGCGGACCGATCACGAGGTGCTCGAAGACTCCGGTTCCCACCCCTCCGTCCGATTCGACGACGCAGAGGTTCTGGAGGTGGATCATGCTGGGGTCGGCAGGGTTGGCATGTGCAAGCACGAGTTCGTCGCGTGTTTCTGCAAAGTCACCCTTCCATTCCCCGTGACCCCATTCGGGATGCGTGTAGCCGATGCCACGCATGAAGAACCGCAGGATCGGCGTGTACGTGACCACGACCGGCTCGGCCCGCCATCGTTCCAAGGTCACCGTTGCGGATTCGAGCCAACGCGTTCCCTTTGCCCACACCGGATCGATATGCACCGAAGTGCAGCGGTCGACATTCGTCTCGTCCAACACCGACTCGGTTGTGGTCGCAGCATGCGCCACCCGTACCGTCACCGCGCCACTGCGGTGCCACGATCTTCCCGTCGCGTAGTCGTTGATCGCGGCGTGTGTGTAATGGTCGTCGAACGTCGTTGGTGCCCACAACCAGAAAAACTGCGGCGACTTCTTGGGACCGTTCGCACTGCGTGCCGAATTGCGTACACCCCACGACCGATCGCGACAGCCCGTCACGGGACCTAGGCCAGCTAGCACGATGCGAGTTCCATCGATCTCGACCCAGCCGGACCATTCGCCGAACTGTGTCATGCGCGTGTAATCCATCTGCGGACGACCGTTCTCGAGATGCTTGAACGAAGGCTCTTCCAGAAGTGCGGAGGTCGCACGCCACGTGATGTCAGCCGACACACCAAACCGGTTGTCGACAACGATTCGGTGTTCGAGCATCGGCCGCACGACCTCGATACGAATCGCGCCGACCTCGAGATTCGTGCGGTCTCGGTCGCAATGACGCGATGCACGCACACTGTGCTGCACGCCATCCATCGACACGCAGAAGGCCGCATCCATCACCTGCTTGTTCGGGTAGACACCAAATGCAACGGCGAAGAAAATCTCGCCCTTCGTGTCGTGGCCATTGTAGAAGTAACGGTCGTAGACACCGGGGGCGTCGCTGAAGACGTGCATCACCGGCGCAGAGCTCTGGTGAACCGGATAGTCGTCGAACGGATGCAGCATGAACGCAACACTACGTCGGCGGACAATGCAGGATTTCTTGTCGGCTCGCGTCTACAGCCCGTATTCCGCGATTTCGACGGGGCGACGTTCCTCGATCGACTTGTGAGCAGCGGCACCGACGACCACCGACCACAACCCCGCAACGGGGTCGACCTCGACGGGACCCGCCCCGCGGACGGCATCGCAAAACCTTCGCAATTCCACAAAACTCGCGCCGTGGTGGAAACCAATGTGGCCCACGCTCTCTTGCACTACATCGATCGCTGTGACCGACCGATCACTGCGCCGGCCGAGATGCAACCTACCGTCCCCGGGTACCGCGGCTTCGAGTTTCCCTTTGTCCCCGACGGCAACGATCTCTTGTTCGTTGCGACCACCCTCGGCGAACATGCTGAGATCGAGCATGGCTCGCACACCGCTGTCGTAGTCGACGATCACGTACGCGTTGTCGAGGATGTCGGAACGCTCACCGTCGTACACCTCGTCGAGATGATTGACGTCCTGTCCACCACTGGCATAAACCCGCTGTGGTCGGGAACCAACGGCGAGGTTCATGAGATCGAAGAAGTGGCAACACTTCTCCACGAGCGTGCCGCCCGTGTTGCGTGTGAAGCGGTTCCAGTTGTCAACCTTTGCGAGGAACGGAAAGCGATGTTCGCGGATCGCCAGCATCTTCAAGTCGCCGATGTCGCCGGCGCGCACCGCTGAAAGTAGTCGTGCGATGGGTGGCATGTAGCGGTATTCGAGACCCACCCATGTGACGCTTTTTCTGGTCTTCGCCTCGGCGACGACGCTGCGACAGTCATCGACGGTGGTGCACATCGGTTTTTCGACGAGCACGTGAATGTCGGTCGACAGCACGTCATCAAGAATCGTTTTGTGTGTGTGATTCGGCGATGCGATGACAACCGCATCGACCAGACCCGACGCCAACATGTCCCGGTGGTCCCGGAACACCCGCACGTCGTTCCACTTGTCCCCCATCGTGAGCCGTGCCCAGTCGAGTGGCTCGTCGTTCGGGTCGGACACCGCGGTGACGGTGACGTCGTCCATCGGCAGCAGATTGCGCAGGTGTTCGCACCCCATCATCCCGGTGCCGATCACACCGAAGCGCAGTCTCTCCATGACGTCGAGACTAGGGCCGTCGACCGACACGACGCGGTCGACCGATGCGCACCGATACGCCGGGAGAGAACATCACGTGCGCTTCCCCTGTTGGTGCGGGAAGCCCGGCCGCCTGGACGACGTTCTGGTCGATGCACTGCAGGTGCGCTGTGTGGAGACGCCACGGTTCGTGGTCGACGGGCGCGTACATGAGTCCACCGAAAAGGCCGCGTGAGTACAGACCCCATCGTGCGGACAAGAACACGGCGAGGTCATCCGAACTTGGAATCGCGGGGCCGATCTCGACGGCGGTGGCCGAATGTGCGCGCGACGGCCAACGCCGCTCGACGGTTGACCGCAGGACACCGTCCTCGATGAGGTTCGATGCCCGACCCCAGCAGTACGGCAGCAAATAAGTGGTGCGAGCCACGACCGCCGGTATCAGACGGTTGACGTCGAGAGAGAAGAACCACACCCCGGGAACACCCTCGCGTCGGACATAGGTGCGCACGTTGATCTCGGGAAACGAACCGAAGTACGGCACGGGGGGCATGTGCGGCACGGTGATGCCGCGCATGGAGAAAGGTATGAGTCCAACCCACGCCGACCCGTCGAATGTGTCGACCTCGAGACCGGGTGGCAGTAGTTCCTTCACCACGGCGGGCTCGAACCGCCAGTGAATGTAGGCGAGGTCGCGCCACTGCTGCACCATGACGGCACGGCGCACCGGATTCGGACACGACTCGTTCACGAAGTCACCATAAGTTGCGTTTTCCCGCGATGGCTAACCTGAGTACGTGGAAGACAACCTCGTGTCCGATGCCACCCGTCGGCTGGGGGATGAAGTCGAAGTCGGACCGATCGGTTTCGGATGCTGGCGCCTCACAGGCGCCTCCGACGACGACAACGGCCGACTCATCTCGACCGCCCTCGACCTGGGCATGAACCTCATCGACAATGCCGACGTGTACGGCCTCGATTGGGGCGGCACCGGCTTCGGGGCATGCGAGGAAGCCCTTGGTCGCGTGCTCGCGTCCAACCCGTCGCTGCGCGACCGCATCGTCTTGGCAACCAAGGGCGGCATCATCCCCGGTGTTCCCTACGACTCGTCTGGCGCATACCTCATCTCTGCATGCGAGGCTTCGTTGCGTCGCATGGGTGTCGACCACGTCGACCTCTACCAAATTCATCGTCCCGACTTGTTCACACACCCGGAAGAAATTGCGGTCGCTTTTGCTTCGTTGCGTGACCGTGGACTGGTGTCGATGTTCGGCGTCTCCAACTACACACCTTCCCAGACGATTGCCCTGTCCACCTATCTCGAAGAACCGCTGGTTTCGACCCAGCCCGAGTTCTCGTGCGCGGCACTTGCGCCGATGCGCGATGGCACGTTCGATCTCTGTATCGAAGAAGGAATCACCCCACTCGCGTGGAGTCCTCTCGCAGGCGGCCGACTTGCGTCGGGTGACGGCATCCGACCCGAACTGTTGTCGGTGCTCGACGAATTGGCGATGCGAGAGAAGGCCCCGCGCGCCGCAGTTGCGATCGCGTTCGTGCTCGCCCATCCCGTCGACGTGGTGGCCCTCGTCGGAACGCAACAGCCCGACCGACTCACAGACTTGGCAAATGCCACGCGCGTGTCGCTGAACCGCACCGACGTCTACCGCATCGTGCAGGCAAGTGACGGGGTGCCGCTTCCGTGAGCCACGTCGCCAACGCCGAATTCGCGTGGTTCGGTGCGCTGTGCGATGACGACTACGAACAACTCGGGGTTGTGCGCCCCGATCTGCGCAGCAGTTGGGAACACTGCCGTGACATCGTGCTGGAGGCCGAGCGTGGGGGCTTCGACAACATCCTTCTGCCTTCGGGCTACGAACTGGGCATCGACACCACGTCTTTCGCCTCGTCGATCGCACCGTCGACGTCGACGATGCGGCTCCTCGTTGCCGTGCGCTGTGGTGAAACCTGGCCACCGCAACTCGCGCGTCAACTGTCGACCCTGAACCAAACCCTCGGTGGGCGACTCACGATCAACATCATCTCCTCGGAAATGCCCGGTGAATCACTCGATGGACCCGCTCGTTACCGCCGCACGCTCGAGGTGATGACAATCGTTCGCACGCTCATGCAGGGCCATCGAGTCGACCATGACGGTGAGTTCTATTCGGTCCATCTCGATGCCCCCCGCATCTGCGTGGAGAACCCGTTCGACCCCGCCTTCTACTTCGGTGGCCTCAGCGACGAGGCACGCGAAGTTGCGGCCGCGGGTGCCGACGTTTATCTGATGTGGCCCGACACCGAAGCGGGGATCGCGAAGATCATCGACGACATGCGTCGACGTGCCGATGCACGAAGCCGCACATTGCGTTTCGGCTATCGGTGTCACGTCGTCGTGCGCGATACCGAAGATGAAGCGATCGCTGCAGCACATCACTTGATCGCCGCTGTCGACGACGACGAAGGCGCCCGCATTCGGGCGCGGTCGCTCGATTCGACGAGCACCGGCGTTCGCCGCCAGGCTGAGCTGCGCGAGTCGTCGGGTGGTGACGGCTTCGTCGAACCGCACCTGTGGACCGGTATCGGTCGAGCCCGCAGCGGCTGCGGTGCAGCGATCGTCGGCACCCCCCGTCAGGTCGCCGACAAGATCGACCGATACCGCGCGATGGGGGTGGAGAATTTCATTTTCTCGGGCTACCCGCATCTCGCCGAGTGCACGCGCTTCGCCGACACTGTTCTCCCCCTCCTCTGAGACGAATTCCCGCTACCGTCATCCATCGGGGTGACCGCGATCGGGGGGAACATGGAGCTCTGGGAATTGGACGGTGCAGCCTCCTCTCGCCTCGTCACGAAGGGTGACGTCTCCGTCGGCGAAGTCGTCGAATCACACCTACGTCGCATCGATGCAAACAACCCCCGACTCAATGCGATCGTTCGGCGAACTGACGACGACGCGCGAGGGACGGCGTCGCGCGTCGACGGGTCGAACATCCGTCGCGAACTCGCAGGTGTCGTCATCACGACGAAGATCAACACAGATCACGTGCCGTATCCCAATGACAACGGCATTCGCTCGCTCGTGAACAATCCGTCGATCGAAACAAACACGTGCATCCAGGCCATGCTCGATGCTGACGCGGCAATGGTTGGTCGCACGAACTCACCCGCGTTCGCGATGCGGTTCCACACTGCGAACGATCTCCACGGAGAAACGCTGAACCCGCATCGCCACGACATTTCGTGTGGTGGGTCGAGCGGAGGCGCGGGTGTCGCCGTGGCGACCGGAATGTGCCAGATCGCTCAGGGCAACGACGTTGCGGGTTCGGTTCGTTGGCCTGCCTACATGAACGGAATTCTCGGACTGCGACCGACGGTTCACCGCATGCCCACCGGTGGCACGAACCCGGCGGTCGGCCGTGCATGGACCGCGTCGGAAATGTCGACGAACGGCGTGATGGCCCGCACGATGGCCGACATTCGCACCGGCTATCGCGTCATGACCGCAAGCAACTGGGCCGACCCGAACTGGATTCCCGCTCCACACGCGTTTCCCGACGATCCGCTTCCCAAGCGCGTCGCACTCGTCACTGACGACGGTCACGACATCGCGCCCGAGACGCTCGCGGCGGTCCGTCGCGCAGGAGCCATCCTCGAGGAGGCTGGTTACGCGGTCGACGAGATCGCACCGCCGAAAGTCGACGTTTTCTTCAGCCTCTGGCAGCGGCTCGGGGCCGCGGACATGATGCTCGGTCTGCGCCCCATGCTGCCCGCGATTGGAGATGCGGGACTCGAAGCATCGATCGAGGACTGGTCGAGCAGCTTCCCTCCGGCAACGTCGGAAACTTTCATGGCCGCACTCATCGACCGCGACCTTCTCGTGCGCGAGTGGAACCGTTTCCTTGCGAAATATCCACTCGTCGTCTCCCCGTTGATGTCACGCGTGACGGTGCCGCGCGGCTACGACATCGACCACCCGGGTGCAATGGCCGAACTGACCCAGATCGGTCGGTGGGGTGTCAACCTCTCCGCAATTGCGATGCCCGCACTCGCCTTTCCCATGGGCATGGTCGATGGAGCACCGATCGGTGTCCAACTCTTTGCCCACACATGGCGCGAGGACGTCCTTCTCGACGCAGGCGACGCGCTCGAGCGGGCACAGGGACCGGTGGGGGCCGTCGATGTCAAGTGGTGAAAGCGCACTGCCGCGCTATCGCATGTCGCTCGACAATCCGACCCACGTGCAGTTCCATTCGGAAATCGAAGAATCGCGAACCAAGGGCTGGCTGCACACGTGGTTGTGCGGCTACCTCGTCTTCAACCACGACGACGTAACGACGCTGTTGCGCGACCGACGCCTGCACCAAGGAGCCGGCAAGGTCCCCGCGATGATGGCCGGGGTCGTCGACCCCGTCAGTTCGTTGCCGGCTGATGACATCCTGCTTGCCGAAGGAGAGAAGCACACCCGCCTACGGCGTCTCGTCGCCGAAGCATTCTCGCCGCGCGCGATTGAGTCGATGCGCCCCGGCATCCGTGCGCATGCCGACACACTCGTCGAACGGGCAATGACAACATCACCACGCGATGAACACGGCCGGACCGTCGTCGACTTCACCTCGATGGTGAGCGAACTGCCGATCGCCGTGATTGGGCAACTACTCGGTACCGGCCCCGAGGACTTTCCACTGCACGACAAGTGGGCCGAATCACACTTCCAGGTGCTGAAGTCCTCGGCCGTCGACGACACGGAACGCGACGCCCGGCTCGCTCGAGCCGCCGAAGAATTCGACGCCTACTGCACGTCGGTTATCGATGACCGGCGTCGATCACCGGGCTCCGACCTGTTGAGTCGATTGATCGCCGTCGAAGAGGCTGGCGACCGCCTGAGTACCTCGGAACTCGTGTCGCTGGTGCGCAGCATCATCGCCGCGGGCATTGACACGACCCGCAACCAGATCGGGTCGATGATGGCCCTCGTCGTCGACAACCCGACGACGTGGTTCACACTGCGCGACCAGCCCGACCTCGTCGTGGGAGCCGTCGAAGAGTCCTTGCGGCTTTTGAATCCGATCCGAACCGCCATGCGGATCATCAACGAAACCTTCGAATACCGCGGAGTCACCTTCGACAAGGGCACCCTCGTCGCTCTGTCGCTCTCGGGCGCCAGCCGCGACCCGGGCACTTTCTCCGATTCAGCAACCTTCGACACGACACGTTCGAACGCGCGCGATCACCTTGCCTTTTCGTTCGGTGTGCATCACTGCCTGGGTGCCGCACTTGCGCGCGTCGAACTACAGGAGATGCTGCGTTCGATCCTGGACAAGTGGACCTCGGTCGAAGTCATCGAGCCCATCACGTGGAAGCACGCGAAGTTGCCGATCTGGGGCCCGGATCGCATCGTTCTGGCGGTCTCGACTACGCACGGCTATGAGTACGATTCGAACTCCTAACCGAAGTAGCGAACGGGTCGCACGTAGGCCTGGTCGGTGAAGAGACCGTCGACGATTCGCGAACCCGCGCCCGAGATCATGTTGATCTCGACCGACTCGAACAATTGACCGTACTCGCAACAATCGACCGTGGATGTCAGGTATTTCGTCGAGTTGGTTGCCGAATCGACCGTAAGGCGGAAAGCCCTGTTGTCGCCAGCCGCGTACTCAAGCATCAGTTCGACCTCGCCCATGGTTGGCAACAACCAGTCGTCCTTGTCGAACGCAAACTTGTCGGCGACGGTCATGATTGCCGACGTCAGTGCCCGCCGCGACGGCGACGAAATAGTCTGGAGATACGTGTTGTAGTAGCGCGTCACCGTCGAGGCAAAACCAATCGAACCGTACGAGACGAGGGTCCGCGGCGGGACTCTGCTACTCCAGGCCATCTTCGGATCGGTCGCTGAACCCGACCAACCAGGCGGTGCCACTTCGACGTATCTGCCTCCCGAAGAAAAGCCGGTTTCCTTGTGGGGCCGTGACCACTCGTCCTGATCGGCCCGCGCAGCGTAAATGATGACCCCACCGGTCGGGCCGAAGTTGCCGGGCACAAGCTCACGTATGAACGTCACCGGCACCGAGGTCTTCGTGGTTCGACCCGACACGGTGTAGGTGATGGTCGCGCTCGAAGCAGTCGACGAGACGCGCGTGGAGGCAAAACTCGCGGTTCCTCCACTGATCGTGCTGACACGATTACCCAAGAGCCACGACTCCCCGGAATTCGATGCAACCGAAGCGATGATCTGGAACGCATCGGTGGTCGTCAGGTTTCCATCGACGTCGCGAGTCTGTGCGTTGGGAATGACGATTCCCTGAGGACCGCTGATCGATGCGCTGGTGGCAACGATCTGCGTCGTGGGACCGGCGACGAGTTCGAACTCCGCGCTGGTGACCGACGACAATCCGAGTGATGCGAAGGTGACTCGACGTTTGCCGACAAGACCCGACGACACAACCGATGTGAATGTCGCGAGTCCCGCAGAGTCAGTCTTCACCGAGGTGGTCGCGCCGTCGACGCTCGAAGTGACCGTGATCCCCGAGGCCGCAACGACGTTCCCCGCCGAATCCCTGACCTCAACCGTGGGTTGGGTGCGCAAGACACTGCGATTGAAGCCGCCATTTGGCTGGCGAACCATCGCGAGCGCGGCCGGCTCACCTGCACCGAGGCTGACCGTTATTGCTCCACCGGAATAACCGCCGCGGGCAGGGACAAACGACAGGTGATACCCCGTTGCCGTACCGGTCAGAACCAGATTGGTGAACGTTGCCTGGCCTTTTTCATCGGTCGTC
>JBEAPO010000165.1:0-9221 GCA_041164425.1 Actinomycetota bacterium | reverse complement strand
CTCGGTGTTTGTGCCATTGCCAATTTGGCCGAGCTTCGCAGACACGCCTCCCATTCCCCAGCACTTCACGACCTGGGCAAGGTTCATCGCACAAGCAAAAGAATTTCCGGCCTCAACCACCACGGCGTCCGACAATTCGGCGACATTGACCGGTGCGAGGATGTAGTCGTTGCTAGCGCCCCCGGTACCGAGCTCGCCTTGGTTGTTCGATCCCCAACACCACGCAGTGCCGTTGACACGGGTCGCACAAGTGAACTGCATTCCCGCGGAGACGTGCAAGGCGTCGGTGAACTTGTCGGTTGACCCACGAGCCGCCACCACCTCGACCGGTCGTTGACCGTTGTCGAGAGCTGCCCATGCAGCGCCCTCGTTCAAACTGAGGTCATTGCCCAACTGTCCGATGAAATACGAACCCCAACACCACATTTTCCCGCCCGACACGACGGCACACGCGTGGTTGTAGCCGACCGTAACTGCGACGACATTCGTGAGGCCCAGAACCGTTGTGGGGTCTTGTAAGTCGGTGGTCGCGTCGCGCGTACCGTCACCGAGGCGGCCATCAGAATTTTCACCCCAACATTTGACTGTTCCGTTCTCCATCACGACACAGGCACTCCGGTGACCAACTGCCAATTTCGTCGCTTTCCCCGAATTTCCATCGAGAGTGCGCACGTAGCCGGGCACCGGGTCGGGATCGACGTTTCCGTTGGGGGTCGACCGACCGAGGAGCGAGCCGAAGGCAGAACCATTCTCCCCCCAGCACATGACGCCACCCGTCGATGCAATGAGCGCACATGAGTGGCCGTTGCCCGCGCCGATGGCCGACGCGCCCGAGATTCCCTCAACCTTCGCCGGTGCACCCGTGGTTCCCGTCGCCCGCGCCAGTTGCTTTGCCTCATTCGAACCCCAACACCAGACGTCGCCACCGTCGAGAAGTGCGCATGTGTGCGCATACCCCGCGACGACCGTAACGGCCGTGGAAATTCCGGTTACCTCGACCGGCACGTTGCTGGACAAGGCTGTCGTTGTGACGGAACCGAGTTGACCTCGCCCGTTGCTTCCCCAGCAGTAGACCTTGCCCTCAAGAACCGAACAGGCATGATCCGAGCCGGCGGTCAGCTTGCCGCCCGCATCGGTCGCGGTCGATGTCGCGCCTCCGGCCGGTCCGTGCGCATCGACAACTTCGGCAAGCGCAACGACGGAAGTAGTTGTGAGGCTCAGGACAACAAGGAATCTGCGAAGAGATGACATTGAACGCAGTTTTACCCACAGGGACAACCGTGGCAAGGGTCAGCGGGTTTCGCTAGCGACGCAAGGCGACGAGACGGTCGAGAATCTCGGGCGACGCGGCAGCAACGGGCGTGCGGCGCTCGGCGTGACGCAACGGGATGAGATCGCGATCGAAGGCGTCAACAACATCCACGCCGGACTCACGACAGACGAGGAGTGCACCTGCGTAGTCCCACACGCCGTGCTGGTCGCAGTCGAGATAACCGTCGAGGCTGCCGTCGGCAACGAGACAGAGGTCGAGTGCGGCGGCGCCGTTGGCACGGAACTGCCACCATCCGGGTTGGTGTGGCGGTGGGCCGGAGACGCCGACGACGGATCGTTCGAACGAGCGTGATTCGGGACGCCGGATCTGTTCGCCGTTCTTCCATGCGCCGCGACCACGAATCGCCGCGTACTCGGTGTGCGGTTGTGCGAGTTGGGAAACAACGGCGACGCGCGCGCCGTCTGCGTCGACGCAACAGAGTGAGACTGCGTGCCATGCGATGCCACGACTGGCGTTGGTGCTGCCGTCGACCGGGTCAACGATGACGACAAGTTGGTCGCCGAGGTTGGCGGTCGTTTCGGCGTCGAAACCTGCGGCGCCCGATTCCTCGCTGAGGACACCCCAGCCGAATTCGCGCAGAGCGGCGACAACGGCATCGTTTACCATCACATCGGCGGCGTACTGGCCTTTTTGTTGACCGGTGAGCGACCAGTCGCGCGCCGCGCTGATGGTGAGCTGCGCTACGTGCGCAACATTGCGCAACGCGTACAAAATTGCCTCGTCGGATGAACTACGGGTGATCGAGGCGCCGAGGGACACAACAGAAAGGTAGTGTCACGGCGTGGCAGTGATCGACGTCGCGGGCTTCGTTTCCGATCTCAAGAGCCACGCGGTCGACCACGGCTTCCACGTTCACGACGAACGGCACTTCGTAGAAACCTATTCGTTACGCCAATCGTGGGAGGTCGACCTGCACCCCGAAGAGGCCTGCAACGGACCCATCGACCTGCACTTGTCGCTCGAGGTCGACCCCCGGGTGTTGCTCGGCTTCGAAGACGCGGTCGTCAAGATGGACGACGCCGACGAAGAGCCCCCGACCGGCTTCGAATTCCACCTTCTGTTCACGTGGACGCTGCCGCCGCTTCCCCATCCGCCCGACCTGTTGATTCTCGCCACCGAATTGGCGGGGATCGGTGGGCTTGACCTACCCGTTGAGGTGTCGGCCATCGATTCATACCCCTCGGTGACCGACGCGCCGGAGCGCAGCCTGAGTTTGGTCGCGAAAGTGGCCGTGCCGCTGGCCGACGTCTACGCGGTGCGCGACGAAGCGTTGTGCACCGTGCTCGACAAGTGCCGCGAGGTGAGTCTCGATCTTCTCGATCGTGCGCCGACGTGGCTGGGCGACGCATGAAATCGACATCGCGCCGTTTGGCCGCCGGGGTGGTCGCGCTCGGGGCGTTGATTGGTGGCTCATGGGTGTTGGGCGAATGGGAACCCTTCGCGTACGACTGGCCCGACGAGTGGGACCCGCGTGTGGCGCAATTGGCCGACTACGTCGAACGGCATGCTGAGTTCTCGTTCGAACATCCCGTGCGGTCGCGATTCCTTCCCGACGACGAGTTCGAGAAGTTGGTCACCGACGACGAGGAAGACCTCACAGACGACGACCGTGACTACTACGAGTCGACAGGTCGCCTGCTGCGTTCACTCGGGCTTGCCGACGGAGAAGTTGATCTTTTCAAAGACCAGAACACTCTCAATGCAGGCGGGATCTTGGCGTACTACTCGCCCAAGGACCGCGAGATGGTCATACGCACGAACCCCGAAGACGTGGTCGACGGAAAGCTGTCACCCGCGTTGCGCGCCACCGTGGTTCATGAACTGGTGCACGCCCTACAAGACCAGCGTTTCGGACTGGCGCGCATGCGTCAGCGTGCCGAAGATGCGGGCCACGACGAAGCTCTGACGGTGTTGATCGAGGGCCACGCGTTGGCGATCGAATCGAAGTACACGAGCGACAACTTCTCCGAGGAAGAACAGGCGCAATACGACGACGCGATGGAGGGTAGCGACGACCCGGCGACGAAGGACGTGCCCGAAATCCTTTCGGCACAGCAGTACTCGCCGTACGTCTTCGGCCCGACGTTCGTTGAGGCACTGGAACGCGCCGGTGGTTCCGCACTCATCGACGCATTCATGAAGAAACAACCGAAGTCGCTCGAGCAGACGATCCTCCCGTCGAAGTACTTCGGCAAGGATGACCCCGAGGAAATCGAAGAGCCGACGGGTCCGAAGGATTCCGAACTGGCCGTATGGGGTCAGATCAGCCAACTCGACGTCTTCTTCTTGTTGGTACGTACGTGGGGCGCCCCCGAAGCGCTACGACTCAGCGACATGTGGGGCAATGGCGCATACGCCGGTTTCGACGTCGGCGACGGCGACTTCTGCGCAGCGATGAACATCCGCGGCGAAACCGAGGACGAAACGAACGAACTTCGTGAGGCATTCACGGAATGGGCGAAGATGCCGGGACTGCGCTCGGCCAAGGTCACGAACAACGACGAGTACTTCACTGTCGAGGCGTGCGACCCCGGGGCGAAGGCCTCGATCGACTTGCCCGCCGAGGAAGACACACAGCAGATGTTCTGGAGATCGGGCGACATCTCGTACATCTGGCGTTCGGAGCCCGCTGCCGACGCCGAGTGCGTCGCCACTGGCATCTACACCGAGTTCACGACGGAAGAATTGCAGAGCGACGACCGGGTGATCGATCGCTACAACGAGCTCATCGCTGACTGTCAGCGCGACTGACCGACCGCAACGTCAGAGTTGCCAGCAATCCCCCGCCGGGGTTCTCGAGCAGTGCGACACGCCCGCCGGATGCGGCCGCGAGCTGCGCAACGATCGAGAGACCAAGACCGCTGCCGCCCGGTCGGTTCTGGCTTTCCGTGCCGCGCCAGAAGCGATCGAACGCGCGCTCTCGTGCAGTGGGCGACATGCCGGGCCCGCTGTCGATGACCGAGATCGTGGTTTCGCCGGTCGAGCGGGCGATCTCGACCGTGATCGCGGTTCCGGCAGGGGCATAGTCGAGGGCGTTGTCGATGTAGTTGTCGATGATCTGCTCGAGAGCACCGGGCATCGCCTCGACCGCACAGTCCGTATCGCCCATCACTGTCAGCGCGACACCGCGCTCTTCGGCGAGAGGTTGCCACATGTCGATACGACCTGCGATGACTTCACCGACGTCGACACGCGTGACAGAGCCGGGGGCCTCGGTTCGCGCGAGAGCGAGCAATTGTTCGACGAGCCGGGCGAGACGTTCGAGTTCGCTCACGGCCGCTTCGAGATCGTCGGCGACCTCGGTTGCGGGACGGTCCGGGTTCTCGACCACGGTGGCGAGTGCCTGCTCGACGCGCAGACGCAATGCGGTGAGCGGTGTTCGCAACTGGTGCGACGCGTCGCCCGCGAATCGCCGCTGCTCGGCAAGGGTCTGCTCGACGCGCGTGGCCATCTCGTTGAACGACGCGGCAAGTTCGCGTACTTCGCTCGGACCCTCGACCGTCGCCCGCGCCGAGAGATCGCCCGCCGCAATGGTGTCACTCTGCGCGCGCAGCCGCCTGAGTGGCCGAATGACGCTGTTCGCCACCACGAAGGCTGCGAAGAATGCGAGCGCAAGCGAGATGGCCGCGAGCAACACGAGGCCCCGCAGCCGGTCGGCGACGCGGTTGTTGACGACGGATTCGGGATACGTCAGGCGCACCGCGCCGATGACGCCGTCGGTGGTGAGCACGGGCACCGACGAATACACGAGGTCCTGGCCCAACGTCTCGCTTCGTCGCGTACCAACCGCCGAGTTGCCGAGGAGGGCCGAAGCAATCTCGGGTCTGTTGAGGAACGACTGCCCCACCGCCACGTTCGGGTCGGTCGCCGCGAGCACGCCGCCGTCACGGTCGACGATGATGACGAGCGCCTCGGACGATGCGTTGTAGTCGGCGACAAGAATGTCGAGGGTGATGCCCGTGGCTGTCACCGCGCTTGCCGGTTCGGGCTGCGCGAGAAGCTTCTGGGCTTTCGCGGCCAACGTCGAGGCATCGCGCTCCAGCGCCGTCACCACCCTGTCACGCTCGACCCGCCGGAGGTGCGTGCGCAGCGGAACGTCGTGAACGACAAGGATCAGGGCGACGAGGCCGACAACCGCGAAAACGAGTCGACGTCTCACCCCTGCGGAATCCTCAGTCGGAATCCGACACCGCGGACAGCTTCGATCCAGTCCTGGTTGCCGAGTTTCTTGCGAAGGGCCGCGACGTGCGCATCGAGCGTCTTCGTCGGCCCGTACCACTCGGTGTCCCACACGTGCTCGAGGATGTCGTGACGGCGGTGCACCACGTCAGGCGCAGCTGCGAGATACGCGAGAAGGTCGAACTCTTTCGGTGTCAGAGCGAGTGGCTCTCCGTCGATCGTCGCCTCGCGCATCTTGTCGTTGACGGTGAGTCCACCGACGACAATGTCGGAGGACGGCGCGGCGGTGTCGACCACCCCACCGCGACGCAGGACGGCACGAATTCGCGCGATGAGTTCGCGCATTCCGAAAGGCTTCACGACGTAGTCATCGGCACCGATTTCGAGACCGACCACGCGGTCCAGCTCGTCGCTGCGTGCGGTGACGATGATGACGGGAACATTGCTCTTCGATCGGATCTCGCGACAGACGTCGAGACCGTCGACGTCGGGGAGCCCGAGGTCGAGAAGTACGAAGTCGTAACCCTGCGCTGCCAACGCCGCTGCTCCGTTGTCGACGTGTACGACGTCGAATCCGGCCGCACCGAGACCGCGTGAGACCACCGCCGCAATCGACGGATCGTCTTCGACGAGCAACACCTTCACGACCGCCATTGTCGCCCAAAGCCGGCTGCTTCGTGCGCGTTCGCAAATCTTCGACGTTTCTTGGATTTTCTCTCGACTTCCCTTGGAAATGCATTTCGTACCGTGGGGTGCATGAAAGCAGGCCTTGCCACATCACTCTCCATTGCTGGTGTTCTCATCACGGGTGGCGCAGCACTCGCGCTGAATTCGTCGATTCTCGACACCGAATCCGCAGCAAAGGGCTCCCCCGCCCTCGCGACGGTCGTCGGGCTCGAGGCTCAAGGTGGCATCACACCTCTTGGCGACGGGAACGCATCGGCCACCGTGTCGGGCCTGTCCGCCACCGGCGTCGCCGACGTGATCAGCGGCGAGGAGAACCCTGTCGAGTCACCGATGTCGGTCGCTTCCGAGACACCGGCCGTGACCGCGACACCCACGACGGCAACCGATGCCACCGGCGCCGTGGTGTCACCCAAGAACCGGGGCACATCCGGAGCGATCAAGCAAACCCAGGCAGGAATCTCCGCAACCGAGTCGACGGTCGAGACAAGCCCATCGACCAGCGCCCCCACGAATACGCCCATCACGGTTCCGCCGGTCGCCCCACCCACCAGCGTTGCGCCATCGACGGAAAAGCAGTTCAAGGTCGGTGACGCCGCCACGATCACACTCGTCGCCAGCGGGTCGAAGTTGCTCGTGAAGGACATCGCGGTCGTTCCGGGGTCTGGCTACAAGGTGACGAACCAGACCAGCCGCGATGGTGACGACGTGCGCATCACGCTCACGTCACCCGCACGCACGATTGAATTTTCTGCCCGCTTGGTCAACGGTCAGATCATGGCCGCCGTCGGATCGCCCTCCAGCGGCAACCTGAACCCGCCGCGCCCACCCCACCACGATGACGACGACCACGATGGTGACGAGCGCCGCGAGCACGACGAAGACGAAAAGCGTGAACACCACGAAGACGATCACGATGATGACGACGACTGAGCAACCCGCACCGCGTCCGACGCGCGAACGCCACGTCGCCAGGTCCGCACGAATTCTTTCGACTGGCCTCTCGGCGACGGCGATTCTCGGCATCACCGCGGCCTTCGGCGCGGCGGAGCGCGCCGAATCGACCGTCCAGGCTGCGACATTGCCGCCTTCGACGGCTCCTGGCGCGCCGCCGGCAAGTGTCACCTCCACCCAAAGTGCGCTTGCACCGCTCGGGTCGTCGGCTCCCGGGCTCGCACCCGCGCCGACAACGACGCTCGCCAACGCAGCCGATGTCGGCCGCCTGCCATCGCCCGTCGGCACGATCACCCTGCCGGCCGCCACGCCGAACGAGGTCGCCGTTGCGAGCGCCGACACGGTTGTCGTAGCGGACACGACCGCCATCGCAGACAGTGCTGCACTCCCAGGCACGGCGGCGGCCACGCTTCCCACATCGCCACCAGTCACCGACAGCGTGCCGACCACGGTGCAGACCACCGTGCAGACCGTTGCACCGATTGCACCGGCAACTCCCGTTGTCGAGCTCACCCTTCCACCACCGCCAAGCAATGGATCCAGCGGTGGCTCGCGTTGACCGCATGTCGTGCCTCGACGCCACCGTCACCGAGACACGCTTTCCCGCAATGGGCAACACCGCCCATGTCGTCGTCGTGGCAGGCGACAATGCAACCGCCGAACACTTGCTCTCGCTCGCGCGGTCGTGGACTGCGTCGCTCGAGGCTTCATGGAGTCGCTTCATCCCGACATCCGACATCTACCGTCTGAACACAGCACGCGGTCGGTCGGTTCGCATTTCGCCGGATACCGAAGTTCTGGTGCGCCATCTCATCGCCGCGTTCGAAGCCACCGACGGGCTCTTCGACCCGTTCGTGTTGCCGGCACTACTTTCAGCCGGATACGACACATCGCTTGCGGGTGACGGCTCGTCGAGCTGCCCCGCCGGGCATCGCCCTCGTGACGTGACACGCGAGCACGTCGTGCTCGAATCGGTGGAAGGCGAAACGTGGTGCAGACTCCTCGACGGAGCGACGCTCGACCCCGGCGGACTCGGCAAGGGTCTCGCCTCCGACATCATCGCCGAACGCCTCATCCTCGAAGGCGCACTCGGTGCACTCGTCAGCATGGGCGGCGACGTTCGATGCGTCGGCACCAGCCCTGATCCGGCGGGATGGGTCATCGACATCGAGGCAATGTCCCACCCCTCCCTTGACAACACGACGATCATGCTCTCCCAGGGAGCGATCGCCACTTCGTCAACCCATGCGAAGCGCTGGCATTCGGGCCACCACATCATCGATCCATCGACAGGTCGTCCCTTGCGCGAGGACGAGTCGACATCGTTGCGATTGGCCAGCGTGGTTGCGTCGACGGCGGTGTGGGCCGAAGTGTTCGCCACTGCATCGCTGGTCGCCGGTGCCGAAATGGCAGGGGTAATCGTCGAGGCTCGTCGGCTCGCCGCGCGGTTGGAGCGGTCCGACGGTCGCCCCATTCGCACGACCTCGTTCGAAAGGTTCGCCCGATGAACAGCCACTTCTGGTGGTACGTGTCGCGTGCCTCTGGCACCGTTGCCTGGGTTCTCGTCCTCGCGACGTGCGCATGGGGCATCCTCCTCGCAACGCGTCTGTTCCGCGGCTGGGATCGACCGGCGTGGTTGCTCGACCTCCACCGCTGGCTCGGGTCGTTACTCGTGGCGGCCACCCTGCTCCACATGCTCGCTCTGGTCGGCGACAATTACACGCACTTCACGCTCGTGCACCTCTTGGTTCCGTTTGCGTCCGATTGGGAACCGGGTTCCGTTGCGCTCGGTGTCGTTTCTTTCTGGATGCTCGCTGCCGTCCAGGCGACGTCGCTGATGATGAAGAAACTCCCCAAGAGACTGTGGCGCGTCGTTCACATGTTCAGTTACGTGGCGTTCATCTTGGTGACGTGGCACGCCTTGGCCGCCGGAACCGATACCTCGTCGCAGTGGTACGCCGCCCTCGCCGTCGCAATGGTCGCACTCGCTTGCGCATTCGGAACCGTGCGAGCCATCACACTTCGCACCCCGGCGCCACGAACCGCCACCCGTATTCCGTCGGGAATGCAT
>JBEAPO010000164.1:0-3150 GCA_041164425.1 Actinomycetota bacterium | reverse complement strand
GCCGACATCCGACGCATCCTGCGCATTCCCGACGACGTTTTCATCGGCACGACGATCCCCCTGGGTTACCCCGACGGGCCAACCGGCCCCGTGTCACGGAGGGACGTGGCCGACGTCGTTCACTACGACGGCTGGTAGCGCACTCAGGCGGGCTTGCTTCCCGGCGCCGACAGCACGGTCGTGGGCATGTCCTCGGGTTCGCAACCCGAGACGATGAGCATCTTGCTGAAGCCGTGGAACAGGGCAAGGCCGATACCGAGTTCCGCGAGTTCGGCCGGACTGAATTCGCCATCGACACGTTGCTGCAGTTCGGCATCGAGCGGTCCCTGTGCACCGAGAAACGCGTCGGCGAACGCGATGGCGAGTTTCGCGCGCTCACCAAGATGAGAATCTTCGTAGTCATCGTCGATGAGATCGACTTCGTCTTCCGTCAGATTGCGCTGCTCCACGACCGTGAAGCGGACGTTGCGTCAATAACCACAGTCCGTGATGCGCGCGTTGCGCATTCGCGAGGTTTCCTTCGTCGCGTGGTCAAGCACGCCTCGATTCCAGAACTCCGCGTACAGTTCGCCGAACGCGGCAGCGAGGCCCGGCTGATGGGCAAGAATCGAGCCGAACACCGATCGTGCGGTGGGGTCGACCGGGGCGAGTCTGGGTGTCGTCGACATCAGGCCACTTTCTCCAATTTTCCGAGTCCATCGGTGAGCGCCATGCGGAAGAGCATGGCGACGATCTGCGGTTCGTCGAAGTGATTCTTCAGGCTTGCAAACTGCTCTTCGGTGACACCATGAACATCGATGACGAACTGCTCGGCGATCATGTGAACAATCGATTCTGCAGCGCTGAGATCGGCGATGTCGGGAGACGGCAGACCGAGTGCACCACGAATTGCGTGGGCAATGACATCGGCGGTACGGCCGGGGCATGCAGCAACAACCTTGTCGCCAAGAGACGTCAAGTACGGATACAGATGTGTATTCACCGACGGATCTACACCCACGTTGCACCCCCTTCTTTCCTCTTGTAGAAAAGCCTAGTGAACTCGACCACACCGACCCCCCAAGTCCACACTGCAGCAGCAAGTTCCATCGACGCTTCGAAGTTCTATGGCAAGGGCGACAGCGAGGTACGCGCCCTCGACGGGGTCACCGTCGAGTTCCGTTCGGGCGAATTCACCGCCATCATGGGCCCCAGTGGCTCGGGGAAGTCGACGCTCATGCACTGTCTCGCCGGCCTCGACTCGCTCACTGCGGGCAAGGCATTCATTGGCGATGTCGACTTGTCGTCGCTGAACGAGCGACAACTCACCCATGTGCGCCGCGAACAGGTTGGGTTCGTGTTCCAGGCGTTCAACCTCATTCCCACCCTGACCGCTCGCGAGAACATCGAGCTTCCCCTCGATCTCGGTGACACCGAACCGGATACGGCGTGGGTCGACAGGGTCATCGACGCGGTCGGCCTGCGCGACCGGCTCAACCACGAACCCGCCGAATTGTCGGGTGGTCAACAGCAACGTGTCGCGGTGGCCCGCGCATTGGCCAGCAAGCCGAAAATCATCTTCGCCGACGAACCCACGGGCAACCTCGACAGTAAGTCGAGCTCCGATGTCCTCGGATTCATGCGTCGTGCCGTCAAGGAGTTCGGCCAGACCATTGTCATGGTCACCCACGACCCGAATGCCGCGTCGTACGCAGATCGCGTGATTTTTCTCGCCGACGGAAAGGTTGTCGACGAAATCGACGAACCAACGGCCGAGCGCGTGCTCGACCGCATGAAGCGCCTGGCCTGACCCCCATGTCCTCCCCTGTTCTTCGGCTCACCATCCGCGGCGTACTCGCTCGCAAGTTCCGTGTCCTCCTCACGGCGTTTGCCATCGTCCTCGGTGTCGCCTTCGTATCAGGAGCATTCATGCTCACTGACAGCGTGAAGGGTGCGATCAACGGCCTCTTCGCCGAGTTGCAGGGCGATGTCGACCTCGAAGTGCGTTCGCGCATCGCCTTCGGCGACGAAGCCACCGCACAGCGCGACCCTGTTCCCGACTCTCTTGTTGCCGACATCTCGCGGGTCAATGGCGTGCGCACGGTCGAGGTCAACATTCTCCGACAGGCGACGATCATCAAGAAGAACGGCAAGCCACTGCAGACCTCCGGCCCGTCATTCGGCATCGCCTGGTACGGAACCGAAGGCCTCGACGGTCGTCTCGTGCTCGAGGGTCGCGAGGCGCAAGGCCCGGGCGAAGTAGCCATCGACAAAAAATCGGCCGAGCGCGCAGGGTACGAGATCGGCGAAACGGTGCCGATCGTCGGTCCGAACGGCAGCGGTGACTTCACCCTCGTCGGTCTTACCGGAACGAAGTCCACCGAGGGTGGTGGTGGCGCCAGCGTCACCGCGTTCGATCCCGCGACCGCCGACAATTTCCTCGGCGCAAACGGACGCGTCGATTCAGTCCTCATCGGTCTCGCCGACGGTGCCTCGCAGGGATCTGTCCTCGACGCCGTTGCGGCGGCGATCGGCGCCGATGCCGACGGTTCACCCTACGAGGTCATCAGCGGAGACCAATCGGCCGAGGAAACCGCCGGTGCGATCAATGAGATCATCGACATCTTCGGCAAGGTGCTGCTCGGCTTTGCAGCCATCTCACTTTTCGTCAGCGCGTTCCTCATCTTCAACACCTTTGCCATCATCGTCAGCCAGCGGCTGCGTGAACTCGCCCTCCTGCGTGCCATCGGTGCCGACATTCGCCAAATTCGCCTGATGATCCTCGGTGAATCGGGAATCATCGGCCTCCTCGCCACGGCGCTCGGCATCGCCGGTGGCGTTCTGGTTTCCAAGGGCATCACCGCGCTCTTCAATGCCACCGGCGCCGCATTTCCCTCGGCCTCCACCGTCATTTCGGCCCGCACCATCGCGGTGTCGCTCCTCGTCGGCGTCGGCGTCACCCTTCTCGCCGCATTCGTTCCCGCGGCGCGAGCCGGACGCATTCCCCCCGTTGCCGCGATGCGTCCCGAAGTTGGGTTCTCAAGCCTCCAGCGCAACAAGCGTCTTGTTGTCGCCACCGCGACACTGGCCGTCGGCATCGTTCTCTTCATCGTCGGTCTTTTTGCCCAGCCGGGCGGCACGGTCGGCATTCTCGCCGCGTCGGCGATCGGC
>JBEAPO010000163.1:0-14155 GCA_041164425.1 Actinomycetota bacterium | reverse complement strand
CAACGCTGCTCCGCATCCGAGTGCGAGAAGAGCAAAGACGAGGACGGCGGCTTGTGCGGCGATCATGACCGCGGCACGCTTCCGATGTCGTGCGCGCCGGTGCCCCAATCGGTTCCGTCAGACCACTCTTCTTGCTTCCAGATCGGAACCGCAACCTTCAACGCGTCGATGCAGAAGCGGCCGGCTTCGAACGCCTCGGGGCGGTGTGGAGATGACACGACAACGAGAACGGAAGACTCGAGCAACGACAGCCGCCCGACACGGTGCAACATGGCGACACGCACGATGGTGGGCCACTTGCGTCGCGCCTCGGCGATGATTTCGTTCATCCTTTCGAGCGCCTTGTCCTCGTAGGCCTCATACGTGAGGTGGCTCACGTTGTCGCGACCGTCGGCGTGGTCACGGACGGTTCCGGAAAACACCACCACTGCACCGCAAGATGGTTGCAGTGCCCATTCGTATGCAGTGCCGACATCGAGTGTATGTCCGGTCAATGCCACCCAATCGTTCAACGAATGATCGTCGGGAAGCAGGTGACTTGACACGGAGGAAATCGTATCCACGTGCAACTCGAACGTGCCCGACGACCAATTCGAACCTCGAGAAATTACTGTCCCCGTGATGGCCACCGACGACGAGCAACCGACGACGGCCCCCGCGCCATTGCCCAGGCACGAACGTTCGTGGCGCCACCCGAGCGAATTGGGCCAGCAGCGTCGGACAGCTGCGCGACGCGCTGCGCCGCCGCTCGGCCCGCGCCTGACCTTCCTCGTCGGCACGCTGTGCCTGGGACTCGTCACTGCTCTCGTTGCCCTCGTACTGCCACGCGAAGCACCTCGTGAGGCGTTGCCGGCCACCCGTAATGCGGTTGCCGCGCCCGCCCCGTCTCCGGCCAGGTCCTCGATACCCGGAGCGATGACGGTCGGCGGTGATCGCTTCGTGCTCGCGGTCCGCACGACGTCCGGAACTCGATTCGTTACGGCGGGTGACGCCGGCGAAGTCGTCATCATCGTCGACGGCCGCCGTGTTGAACTCACCGCGGTGCAATCGGACTCGGCGCTCGGCGTCAGCGTGCTGCGCAGTGACGTGTTGGCAAGATTCGACGAGCCCGTCACCCCTGCACCCGATGACTCACCGCCGGTCGGTACGGCGGTCGTTGTGCGTGGGACGGATCCCGTCGCAGCGAGCATCGGTGTTTCGATGGCGTCGGATTCGACATCCTTCGTCCCATTGGCAGGTGACGTACTCGCGGTCGACATACTCGCTTCCGCACCCATCGAAGATCTCTCCGGTCGGTTGCTCGGCCTCTACACAGAACGCGATGGCGCGAGGGGCTACGTGCCTCTCGGTGCAATCGATGTTCTCTTGTCACGTTCGCGCTGACGAGGAAGCACCGAACCCGACGCGGTCGTATCATCACCTCATGGCCGACGACGACACGCCCCCAGGGAACTTTCCGTTCGGCTCGTTCGGCGACGGGAACCCTTTCAGCGCTATGCCGTTTCTCGGTGACATCATGAAATCGCTCGCCGGTCAGGGGCCCCTGAATTGGGACGTCGCTCGACAAGTTGCGTATCTCGGTCTCGGCGCCGGCACCGGCACCACGGCGGTGAACGTTGATCCCGCCGCGCGCATCGCCATCGAAAATCTCGCGCCGATCGCGTATCGACACATGGCCGATTTCCTCGCCGGCACCGAAACGGGCGAACCACCCCTCGAATGCGTCACCCCGGCCCAATGGTGTCACTCCACTCTCGACGCCTACCGTCCCGTCTTCGACAACCTCGCCACGGCGCTGGCCCAACGCCCTTCAACCGAAATTGCCCCCGACAATG
Source organism: Actinomycetota bacterium (assembly GCA_041164425.1). Lineage (GTDB taxonomy): Bacteria > Actinomycetota > Acidimicrobiia > Acidimicrobiales > Ilumatobacteraceae > F1-20-MAGs119. The sequence continues at coordinate 12,320 of JBEAPO010000163.1, read as the reverse complement.
CCGGAGACCCGATGGCCGCGATGATGAACGGTCTCATGTCGGCGATGGCACCGATGATGCTCGGCATGACCGTCGGATCGATGGTCGGGCAACTGTCGGCCCGCGCGTTTGGCCAGTACGACCTTCTCTTGCCACGTGATTCCGAGAAGCCGTTGCTTCTCGTGCCGGCCAACATCGACTCCTTTGCCGGCGAATGGGACCTGCCGCTTGCCGACATCCGCATGTGGGTACTCGTCCATGAGTTCGCCGCACACACGGTGCTGCGAGCAGCCCATCTGCGCACCGCACTGCTCGACGCGGTGAACGCCTACGTCTCGGCGTTCTCACCCGACCCCGACGCCGTCATCGAAAAATTGTCGGGAACCGAATTCGACGCCACGAACCCGATGGCCGCGTTCCAACAAACGATGTCCGACCCCGCTCTCCTGCTCGGCGCGGTCATCTCGCCCGAGCAAGAGGCGTTGCGTCCACGACTCGACGCACTGCTCGCTTGCACGGTGGGTCTCGTCGATTGGATCGTTGACGGGGTCACGCTACGTCTCCTCGGTGGGGCCCCCGCGGTGACGGAGGCCCTGCGTCGACGTCGCATCGAATCTTCACCGGCCGACAAGTTCGTCGAACATCTCCTCGGCATCCGCCACACACGGGCCACCGTTGAAAGAGGACGGGCTTTCGTGCACGGCATCATCGAACGATCGTCAGCCGACCGGGTGCTCGACTTGTTGAACCGTGTCGATGCGCTTCCTACGCCTGCCGAGGTCGACGCGCCCGGCCTGTGGCTGGCCCGCCTCGAGATTGCCTAGCCACACGCATCCGCAGCACGAACAACAGCATCCCGATACAGCCGACGAGCCCGACGACGAAGAACCCGAACTCGCCGGGAAGACGCAGAACGACGGGAATGAGACCCGCTCCGACCCATGCGAGTTGGAACTGAGTCTCGAACGAAGCAAAGGTCCGCGCCCTGTTGGCGTCGGGCGCGTCTGATTGCACGACGGCCTCGTAGGCAAGTTTGCACGTCGCCGCGAAGGCATTGACCGTGGCAGCGAGGACGACCCCACCCGTGACTCCCCCGATCCAAGTACAGATGATTCCGCCGACGCCGACAGCGCCGAGAGCAACGATGATCATCGTTTCCTCGCCCAATCGTCGCCGCACGATCGGCGCAACCGCATTGGCCGACATCGTCGCAATCGATGCGAGTGAGACGGCGAAGCCGAACCACACGGTGCCGGCTTTCTGATCGCGCAGCCAGAAAGCGAGATGGAAGAACATGAGTCCAACCAGGCCGCGCATCAATCGCATGGCCGCCACAGCGCGACGTACGCGCCGCGATCGTAACTCTTCGATCTCGACTCGTGTGCGCGGCGACGCGGCAATTTGCACGTCGCGGGGCAGCTGCCACGCCGACACAACCGCTGCGACAAAGACGACCGACGAGATGGCCAGAGTCGCATTCGGCGAGATGAATTGCACCAATGCCGCGGGAACCGCGGCCGCGAATCCGACCACCCCCGAAAGGAGGCCGAGTTTGCTGTTTGCGTCGACTAGCTCACGTTCCGCGGGGACGACGGTCGGCACGAGGGCGGACTTGGAGACTGCGTAGGTCTTCGAAAACACGAGCGCGGCGAACGCGAGTGGAAAGAGGGTGAGTGAGTCGATGCGACCGATCATCAGGAAAGAGACGAGTGCTCGAAGTGCCGCTGCGAGGATGACGACCAAACGTCGGCCGCCCTTCATGCGGTCGACCAGCGGGCCGATGAACGGAGCGACAACCGCGAACGGCGCGAGACTGAGCGCGAGAAACAGGATCACCCTGCCGCGTGCCGCATCGGGACTGATCGACAAGAAGAGCGAGTCGGCAAGTGCGACGGTCATGACCGCCTCGCCGGCGACCATCAATCCGTGCGTGCGCGCGAGAACGAAGAACGGCGGTCGCGGTGGAAGTTCGGCTCGTTTCACGTCCCTGGCCACGCACCGATGGTAGGTCGTCGCGATGGAGTCTTCAGGACTTCGGTCGCTCGTACTTGTAGCCGAGTCCGCGGATCGTCACGATCTTCTGCGGTGAACCGGGGTCGTCTTCGATCTTCGCTCGCAAGCGCTTGATGTGAACGTCGAGGGTCTTGGTGTCACCCACGTAGTCATTGCCCCACACTCTGTCGATCAGCGTTTCGCGCGGCAGCACACGTCCGGCATTCGCAAGCAGGATGTGCAGCAGTTCGAACTCCTTCAGCGGTAGCGACACTCGTTCTCCACGGATCACCACCTCGTGTTGGTCGGGGTCGAGCTGAACGTCGCCGACGACCAACGTGGCCTCGGTGAGTTCGCCGGCCCGGTCGAGCGGGGCACGGCGCAGGACCGCACGCATGCGTGCCACCAACTCGCGCAAGCGATAGGGCTTGGCGATGTAGTCATCGGCGCCGACTTCAAGGCCGACAACCGTGTCGATCTCGGCCGCCTTGGCCGTCACCATGATGATCGGTACCTGCGAACGTTTGCGCAGCTGACGGCACACGTCTACGCCTGACACCTTCGGGAGCATCACGTCGAGAAGAACCAAGTCGGGCCGGATGATGTCGAAAAGGTCGAGAGCCTGCAGGCCGTCGCGCGCAACTTCGACTCTGAAGCCTTCGCGCTTTAGGCCGATCTGGAGAGCCTCAATGAATGACTCTTCGTCTTCGACGACGAGAACCGTCTGGGTGGTGCTATTGGCGGCTGCGGCGTTCATGCGGACGTCACCGATTATCACCGATCTGCACCGGCAGAACGAGTTTGAAGGATGATCCTTCACCTTCTTGTGACGTTACGTTTACCTCACCGCCATGATTGGCCATGATGTGGCGCACAATCGACAGGCCCAAACCCGTTCCGCCCGTGCCACGACCCCGCGCCTTGTCGACCCTGTAGAAGCGCTCGAAGATGCGATCGATGTCGGCCTGAGGAATACCGATACCTTCGTCGTCGACCGAGATCACGTTGTGTCCAGGCTCGCGAATGAGCCGCACCGTCACCGTGCCGCCCCCCTCGCTGTATTTGATCGCGTTGTCTACCAGGTTCGAGACCGCAGACAACAATTGCGTATGATCCCCGGTCGCCACGAAACGTCCGTCGGGAATGTCCGTCGAGATTCGAACGGAGGCGGCGGCAGCAGACATGGAATGTCGTTCAGCGGCCTCGCGGACGAGTGCGACCAGGTCGATGTTGTTCTGTCTCAACGGTGCATCGAGTTCGATTTTCGATAGTTCGAGAAGATCATCGATCGTCTCCGACATCCGTTGTGCTTCTCTCATCATTCGAGCTGCGAGTTGCTTTACGATGATCGCATCATCCTCATCTTGCATCGTCTCGGCGAGAATCGAGAGCGCACCGACGGGTGTCTTCAGTTCATGACTGATGTTGGCAACAAAGTCGGTGCGTACCGCGTCGATACGCGTGCGTTCGCTTATGTCTTCGATGACTGCGAGGCACACACCATTGGCCAACTCGACCGTCGAGACGACGAGAATGCGCGGCGGTGGACCGAAGAGTTCGAGGGTTTCGGTTCGGCCCGCACCGGCCTCGATCGTCTGGCGAATCAGTCTGTCGACTGCGGCCTCGACGAGAAGATCAACGTGGCGCAAACCGACCACGGCCATTGCGGCACGGTTGCGAAACACAACCGATGCATCACGACGTGCGAGAACAACTCCGAGGGGGAGCGCGTTCAATACCGCCTCGAAGTCGATCGGCCGCGCAGTGGCAACCACGGCTTCCGTGGTCGGCGAGACGGCTGCTGAACGGGGTGCCTTCGCCCGGAAGAGTCGAACGCCGACGAACGCGACAACCGCGCCGACAATGAAGCCGACGACGATTTCGATGGTCAAGCCCCCGAACCAAGGTCGGGCATCGGGATTCCATCGGTGTCTTCGCCCGCGAGTCTCGCATTGTGTCGAGCGGCGCCCTTCAATTCGGGCCGCCAGCCACTGACCGCATAGAGCACGCGTTCGCCGATGTTGACTGCGTGATCACCGATTCGTTCGTAAAATCGTGCAACGACCGCCAATTGGATCGCGACCTGAAGGTCGATCGTCCCGGCAAGGTTGCATTCGAAAATCGCTTGCACGAACTGGCGCTGCAGCCCATCAAGGTACGAGTCCATGTCATCGAGAGCACTCGCCTTCGCCACGTCTTCGGTCTCGAAAGCATCGAGAGCTGCAGAAAACAGTTGCTGCGCCTGCTCGCCCATCTTGCTTATGATGCCGCGCAACTTCGGATCGAGCGCGTGACCGTAGATACGGCGAGCAGCTTTCGCGATGTTCACCGTGAGGTCGGCGCTGCGCTCGATTTCACCGATCATCTTCAGAATGGCGACGAGTTGACGGAGTTCCCCCGCAACCGGAGCCTGCAGGGCGAGGAGACGGTAACACCGGTCTTCAAGGTCGAGCGATCGCGCGTCGATTTCGTCGTCGGTGAGAATCAGGTATTCGGCGCCTTCGAGGTCGCCCGCAAGGAGAACGTTCGTGGCGCGCGGAATCGCCTCGATGACCGATGCGGCGAGGGTCGCGAGTGACTGGCGCACCTCGTTGATTTCGCCGTGAAAACCCTTGCGAAGTTCTTCCATCGCCTCCACCATTTCGTTCAGACAACGCTACCCGAGTCGGTTCGATCGACCCGTTCATTCGTGCGCCGTTCCTGTTGATCCTTCGCCCAGCGATACATCCGCTCCTGGGCGTCGTCGGCGAACTCGACCCGACCGCGACGGTGCCAACGCCCATCGGCAGCCAGTGCGAAGTGTGGGATGTCGGAGGCGTTCAGGTAGCCGATGGCCTGCTCGAGCCATGCACGGTGCCTGTCGAGAAGAACGGGGGTCAGTACCTCGACGCGACGGTCGAGGTTGCGGGTCATCAGGTCGGCCGAACCGATATACCAGGCTGGCCTGTCGGGGCCGCCGGCGTTTGCGAAGTTGTAAATGCGCGAATGTTCGAGGTAGCGACCCACGATCGACCGCACCGTCACATTCTCGGACATGCCCGGCACACCGGGCCGCAGCATGCAGATACCGCGCACGACGATCTCGATCTTTGCACCTGCCGTGGATGCCTCGTACAACTCGGCGATCATGTCGGCGTCGGCGATCGAGTTGACCTTGAGACGAATGAGGCCCTTCTCTCCCATGTCGCGCTCGCGACGAATGAGGTGAACAATTTCGTCGCGCAGGAAGTGTGGTGCCACGAGAAGATGCCGGTACCAGTTCGACCGGCTGAAACCGGTGAGATGGTTGAAGAGCCGTGTTGCATCGTCGGCGAGCTCGGGATTGCACGTAAAGATCCCGATGTCTTCGTACACCGCGGCCGTCTTCGCGTTGTAGTTGCCCGTGCCGAAGTGTACGTAGCGACGCAGGCCGTCGGCTTCGTCGCGCACAATCATTGCAACTTTCGCGTGGGTCTTCAGACCGACGATGCCGTACATCACGTGGACTCCGGCACGCTCGAGTTGGCGGGCCCAATTTAGGTTCAGAGCTTCGTCGAAACGTGCCTTCAGCTCGACGAGCACGACCACCTGCACACCGCGCTCGGCCGCTGATATCAGGTTGCTCATGATCGCACTGTCGGGCGAGGTTCGATAGAGCGTCATCTTGATCGACTGCACACGAGGATCACGTGACGCTTCTTCGATGAATGCCTCGGTAGACGACTGGAACGACTCGTAGGGGTGGTGCACCACCAGGTCACGACGCCGAATGAGGTTGAATATCGGCTCGCCGTTCTCGCGCGCCGCCAGAACACGACCGGCAGTGACGGAGGGCCAAGGTTCGTCGCGAAGTTCGCGTCGTGGCAGACCAGCAACGCGGAAGAGCATCGTGAGATCGAGCGGCAGATGGCTTTCGAAGTGGTCGGACGAAGCCAATTCGAGTTCCTCGAGAAGCAGCGCAACGACATCTTCGGACACACCCGCGACGGTTTCCAGACGCACGGCGCGACCAAATCGGCGACGCCGCAGCTCTTCTTCAATTGCCTCGCGCAGGTCATCGGCGTCTTCGTCGTCTACGTCGATGTCGGCGTCACGCGTGACGCGGAAGACGAAAGGATCGCGGACATCCATTCCCTCATAGAGTTCCCCGAGGTGGGCGACGATCACGTCTTCCACGGGGATGAAAGCGCCGTGGTCGTCGGCCTCGACGAGCCGTGGCAACAACGGCGGCACCTTGACGCGCGTGAATTTCTCCTCACCGGTGGCGGGGTCGACGACAGTTGCGCCGATGCTGAGTGCGAGACCCGAGATGTACGGGAACGGATGCGCCGGGTCGACGACAAGCGGGGTCAACACCGGAAAAATCCGCTGGCGGAATTCCCGCGTGAGTCGGTTGCGGGTCGCCGCGTCGAGGTCGGCCCACTTGAGGAGACGGATGCCGTGCTTCGCGAGTTCGGGCAGAATCTGCACGGAGAGCAGCTCTTCCTGGCTGCTCAGGATGCGACGAACCGTGGCCGTCACCTCGGCGAGCACCTGGCTCGGACTGCGACCGTCGACCCCCTGCAAGAGAACGCCATCGTCGATCTGTTGCTTCAGTCCCGCGACACGAACCTGGAAGAACTCGTCGAGGTTCGAGGAAAAGATTGCGCAGAATTTCGCCCGCTCGAGCAGCGGGATGGTGGACTCACCCGCCAGCGAGAGAACCCGCTCGTTGAACGCGAGCCAACTCAGGTCCCGATTGAAGAAGCGCTCGTCGATTCCCGAAACGTACGACGGTTGGGTGAGCATCGGGGGTGGGGCAACTATCGGGAACGTGAACGGACGGTGACGCCCGAACGAACCGTCAGGGGCTGACCGTGCCGTTTCGTCAGGCCCTCACCGCTCTGTGCTGTCAGGCGCTGACCGCGCCGAGATCCCATTCGATCGAGATGAGCTCACGCTCGGCGTCGCGGGCGACTCGCTCGCTGTTCCGGCGGAACTGCGGGTCGTCGCGGGTGATCAGAACCAGTCGGGCGAGGACTCGGGTGCGGAACTCTTCGAGCAGTGCGCGGTCGCCATAGTCGCCATAGACCTCCCAGTGGGGCGCCACGGGGCCCAGATAGACGATGCGGGCGTGGGCGCGGGGCGGCTCGTTGGTGGTGATGTCAGACACGGGGTACCTCCTGGGCGCTTGAAGGCTACCCGCGGGCGGGCCCCGACGGGCTTGGGAACTTTTGTACCGCCACCGTCGTCAGAAGGGACATGAGCCGCACAGCAGGACACATGACCAAGAAGCGCACCCAACTGACGGTGGTCTCCCTCCCCTTCGTCGGGAACTTCCGGACCACCGAGTGGATGGACCTCGGCCTGTGCCGCGATAACGCCCCCGAGATCTTCTTTCCCTCCGACGGTGCTGGCGTGGAAAAGGCCCGCAAGATATGCGGCCACTGCGAAGTGAAGGACTTGTGTCTCGAGTACGCGCTCGTCGAAGAGATCGAACACGGTGTCTGGGGCGGCGCAAGCGAACGCGAGCGGCGACGCATCAAGAAGCGTCGCCGCGACGGCGCGGCCTGAAGCGACTACTTCTTGTCGGCGTCGTCGGCCTGGCCTTCGGCCAGACCCTTCTTGAATTCCTTCTGGGCCTGACCGAGGTTCTTCGCCAGCTTCGGCAACTGTGAACCGCCGAAGAGCACGAGGACGATCACCGCGACGATGATGAGTTCGGGGCCTTCGAGAAAAGCGAACATGCGCTGAACCTACCACCGCATTTGCCAAAGTAGAAAAGGGTCGTGCTGGAGTGCGTGATCAACGTGAGCGAGGGTAGGGATGCCCGACTCGTTGGCCGCTTGGCCGAGGCCGTGGTGGGTGTGCCCGGGGAGCGACTCCTCGACATTCACTCGGATGCCGACCACAACCGCAGCGTGTTCACCCTGACCGGCGTCGACGCGCCACGTGCACTCACACGGCGGTGCGTGGAACTCCTCGACATCGCCGGGCATTCCGGAGTACATCCACGTCTCGGCGTCGTCGACGTCGTTCCCTTTGTCGCCCTCGACGGCTCGTCGCACACGGATGCCCTGGCAGCACGCGACGGGTTTGCACAATGGGCCGCCGACGAATTGGGCTTGCCGGTGTTTCTCTACGGACCCGAGCGCACACTGCCCGATGTCCGTCGTGGAGCGTGGAAAACACTCCAGCCCGACCTCGGCCCTGATCGACCACACACGACAGCGGGTGCGGTGTGTGTTGGCGTTCGTCCCGTGTTGATCGCCTACAACGTGCTTCTCGCCACGCCGAACCTGACGACTGCAAAAAACATCGCCGCACGTGTGCGTCGGCCGGGTCTGCGCACCTTGGCCTTCATGGTCGGCGATGCTGCACAAGTGAGCATGAACATCGTCGATGCCGACGACATCAGCGTTTCTGCGGCGTACGACGCGGTCGCCGCTGAGGCAACAGTGGCAGGTACACGCGTGGTCGCCACCGAACTGGTGGGCCTCATCACCGAACGCCACTTGCAAATGAACGACCCATCACGGTGGGCGCTTCTCGACATCGGACCCGACCGCACGGTCGAGTCACGTATCAAATAACTACGTCGGATGACTTTGCTTGTCGAGTCAGATGACTTTGCTTATTAAGTCAGATGACTTTGCTCATTAAGTCAGATGACTTTGCGACTGGCCTGGGCGCGGGCGCGGCGCAAGCGGCGACGCTCGCGCTCGGAGAGCCCGCCCCAGATACCGAACTTCTCACCGTTGACCAGGGCGTACTCGAGGCATTCGTTGCGTACGACGCAACCACGACATACCTCCTTGGCCTCGCGGGTCGATGCACCGCGTTCGGGAAAGAAAAGATCCGGATCGACACCGAGGCAGTTCGCCTCGTCTTGCCAGCCGCGTTCCGTGCTGAGCTCTGAATTGTCCACAGATTCTTGTTCTGGGAATTGCATGGATTGCCTCCCGTCCTGCAGTCACCGACATCCACCGTCGCCCTCCGGCTCGTGTTGACCGGACGGTGTCCCCCAACTTGTGGCATGCCTGTGATGGCAGGCTTGTAATTACATCGCTGACATTGTGCCAAATCCTTGCAAAATAAGCAAGTGCGCATGTGATGCCGCAAACGAGGCCTAAAAAATCGGGGTTTTTTCGCTTCAACCCCTCTGAAACCCTTGCAACGCAAGGGTTTCAGCCTTCAACGGGCCCGCGAAAGACGCCGCTTGTGCTCGATGAAGTCGACGAGCACGTAGTCACCCAATGTCTCGGGCGTCGTGAAGAACGCACGTCCGTGATTCATTTCGGTGATCCGCTCGATAAACGACCGCAGCCCGCTCGTCGCATCGAGCATGAAGGTGTTGATGACGATCTTCTCGCGCGTGCAGCGCATCACCTCGGCGAGAGTCGCCTCGATCGTTTCGCGCACCGGCGGATAGTTGAAATAGACGTCACCATTGCGGGTGATGTGGGCCGTTGGCTCACCGTCGGTGATCATGATGATCTGCTTCGTTCCGTGCTGTTTCGCCAACAACTGCCGGGCAAGCATGAAGCCGTGTTGCATGTTCGTTCCGTAGACGAAGTCCCATGAAACAGAGGGAATCTGTGCGGCGGTGAGGATGCGAGCCGACTCGCTGAAGCCGACAAGGCCGATGTAGTCGCGCGGATACTGCGAAGTAATGAGCGAATGAAGCGCCATGGCAACCTTCTTCGCCGGCAGAAAGTTGTCGCGCATCGGCATCGACATCGACAGGTCGATCATCAGCACGGTCGAGGTGGTGGTGACGTGTTCGGTGCGCTCGATCTCGAAGTCGTCGGGCTCGAGCCGAACGGGCGTGCCGCCCCCCTGTCTGCGCAACGCGTTGCGCAGGGTTTGCTGCAGGTCGAGACGAAACGGATCACCGTATTCGTACTGCTTCGTTTCGTACATTCGCTCGTGTCCGCCACCCGATTCGCGCATCTGGTGTTGCCCGATCTTGTCCTTGGCCAGCTTGTTGAAGAGATCCCGCAGCGCGTTCTGGCCGATCTTTCGCAGGCCTTTCGGCGTCAATTCAATTCTTCCCTCGGTCTGGTTGATCAGGCCCTCGTCTTCGAGCATCTTCGTCATTTGCGCAAGACGTTCGAGCGACTGCGCGGCATTTTCGCCGAGCAATTCACGAACCCTGTCCATGTCGGCCTCGGCGAGCGCACCGGGGTTGGTGGCGTTACGCATGAAGTTCTCGAGTTCCTCGAGGCCCGACAGTTCCTGCATCGCCTGCATTGCTTCGCCCATTCCCATCGGCTGGTCACCACGGAAGTCGTAGCTGCGCTCCCAGCCGGCCTGCGGCGCCATGTTCTGCAAGTGTTCACCGAGACGGTTCGCCTGCCACTGCAGGTCCATGTCACCGAGCAACTGATCGGAAAGTTGCTGCAACTGCGCCCTTTGTTCGGGCGTCATCGAATTCATCATGGCCTGCATCTGAGCCATGCGCTCGGCGAGTAGTTCGATCAGTTCGTCGATGTTCTGCGGGTTCTCCGGAAAGAAGTCACCGTATTCGGCCATGAAATCGTCGAACCGGGGATCGTCACCGTTCGCGTGGCGGTCGAGCATGTCATTCAGCGCCGCCATCATGTCTTTCATGCGCTGCATGTCCTGAGGCGACATGTTCTGCATCGCGCCAGACATCTGGTCGACGAACTGCTGCATCAACTGCTCGCGGAGTTTGTCCATCAACTCGTCGAAGCGCTGCTGCGCCTCGGCCGACTCAAAATTGTAGTTCTGGAGACCCTTCACCTTTCCCGCGAGATCGGACGGGAGCATTTCCAGCTCAATGTGTTTCTCTGCGGCGGAGTTGCGCGCGTTGTCGGCACGACGCTGATCGCCGCTGGCGTCGGCCTCAGAGACGTTGCGGTCGAGTTGGTGACGCTCTTCGTCGACGATGTCGTCGAGCGCTTCGGAAATCTCCTTGTACACGCCGCCGAGATCGGAGCGTTCGAGAATTTCCTCGCGACGCTGACGAACCTTGTCGAGCATCTCGCGCAGGCCGGCGATGCGTTCGCCGTTGCGATCGGTCATGCCCTGCTGCATCAATCGACGCAACGCACTGTTCACGTCGCCGTGGTACAGCAGGTCGTCGGTGACCGCCTCGAGCAGCGAATCGGCGTCGAGTTCGAACCCCTTTTGCGTCCCGTCCCAGCGGGAATAGGTGAAACGAGGCGACATAAAAGAGAACCTACTTGGCGTAACCTGAGGGTGCATGCGCGTCCCCCGCACCTTCGCCTTCGTCGACCTGTCCGGGTTCACGCATTTCACCGAAACCCAGGGTGACGACGCTGCCGGCAAGCTCCTCGCCGCGTTCCGGGCCGTTGCCCGCGACGTGGCCTCCGAACGTGGCGTCCGCATCGCCAAGTGGCTGGGTGACGGTCTCATGATCGTGTCGGTCGACCAGACCGATGCCGTCGTTTTCGCCATGGAACTGCAGCGCCGGGCCGCCACTGCGTGCGCCCCACTCACTCTGCGCATCGGTCTTTCGACCGGTTATGCATTGCTCTTCGAGGGCGACGACTACATCGGCTCGGCAGTCAACACGGCCGCTCGGTTGTGCGACGCCGCAGGTGCTTTCGAAGTGCTCATTCCGATCGACCAGGTCGAGGACCTCCCCGAGGGAGTCCACACGATTCCGCACGCGCCGCTCGACCTGCGCGGATTCAGCGAGCCCGTCGCGGTGTACACGTTGTCGGGCGACCCGGTCATCGCGGATCGCAACGACACGGGCGAATTGTGGACCCGCTCACCGTTCGTGATGTGACCGCCCTCGGCGTCCGCACCACTTTCGTCTCCGAGCCCTTGCGCCGCGAGGCGGCGATCGCCGACGTGGCCGCGCTGGCGACACGTGGCGTCACCGCGCTGCGTGTCAGGGTCAACTGGTCCGCGGTTTTCCCTGCCGAGGGTCGTGTCGATGCCCGTCACCTTGACGAACTCAACGAGTTCGTTGCGAGGGTGATCGCGATGGGCATCGAAGTGTGGCCCACGCTGTGCGGCAACCGCCTGCCTGGCTGGTTCCTGAACGAAGGCGCCTTTGCCGATGCGAAGGCAACCGAGCGATTCTGGCCGCGTTACGTCGACGCACTCGCCGATGCGATCGGCGACTGCGCCAGCGGATGGGTGCCGTTCGAGACACCCATTGCACTGTTGCACGAGGGCTGGCGTGTCGGCTCACGCGACCCGGAGATTGCCGACGAGGCGAAGTTTGCCGATGCATTCGGGGGTGTCGTGCGAAGTCTCGCGGCAACCGCGCGGCTGCTCGGCGATGCACGTCTCGAATGCGGTCTGGATGTTGCGCATGTCGGCGCCACGAACGAAGTCGTCACCGTATTCCGCGATGCACTTTTGCGCGGCCGGCTCGAAATTCCGGGTCG
>JBEAPO010000162.1:0-21631 GCA_041164425.1 Actinomycetota bacterium | reverse complement strand
CGGGCAGCATCGACCGTGCCGATTCGAGAACCGCGCGCAACGAATCGGGGCTGTGGGCATAGTCGATGTAGACGTCAAACGGCGCGGCGACGTTGACGCGTTCGAGGCGACCCGGCACTCGACCGAGCGACTCAAGACCGCCGACGATGTGCGCGTCGTCGACGCCCATCAGCCGCGCGGTGGTCGCCGCGGCGACGGCGTTGTACACGTTGTGGAGTCCACCGAGCGAAAGCACGACGTCGAGGCCACGCCACGAGAACGCGTTCGATTGCAGCGACCCCGACAGTTTCGACACGTCGTCGATTCCGTAGGGGTGAACGTGATCAGCGCGACCCTCACCATGCATCCGCTCGATGAGAACACGCCCGTGTTCATCGTCGACGTTGACGACTGCATCGTCCGCGACGCCCGCGACAAAGAGTCTCGCCTTCGCCTCGAAATAGGAGTCGAGCGACCCGTGGAAGTCGAGGTGGTCGTGACCGAGATTCGTGAAGACGGCCGCACGGAAGTTGATGCCGTGGGTCCTGTCGAGAACCAACGCATGTGAAGTCACCTCCATGACGACCGACCGTCGACCCGCCGCAATCGCCCTGCGCATCTCCCTCTGCAATTCGGTTGCCTCGGCGGTCGTTCGCACCCCGCTGAGCGTGCCGAAAACCACCGGCGATACACCCGCGGCGTCGAGAATTGAGGCCAGCATCGCGGCGGTGGTGGTCTTGCCATTCGTTCCGGTGATGCCGATGACGGGCACCTCCCGCGATGGGTGGCCGTGCACTTCGGCGGCGCAAAGGGCAACCGCGCGGCGAACTGCGGACGGATCGACGACGATTGTCGGGACGTCGATGTCGGAAATGGACCGAGTGACGAGAAGCGCCACTGCACCATCGCGCACCGCCGAAGCGGCGTGGTCGTGACCGTCATGCACTTCACCGACGACACAACAGAACAGCGAGCCCGGCGTGACGTCACGTGAGTCGACGTGAACGTCTCGGACGTCGACGTCTCCGGCGCGCGAGACTAGCCAACCGTTGCGTTCGAGTTCGGCGGCCAGAGCGGAAAGCTTCACCGTCGGAACCGCCTAGTGCCCCGACTCACCGGCCCGCGCATACGGGTCGATCTTCGCGCACGGCTCGGTGGTGGCCGGTGGCTTGATACGAAGTTCACGGGCGACGAACGCACCGATGTCGGAGAACACGGGCGCAGCCGCCGTACCACCGAAGCGATCGCGCGAACCTGCGTCGGGTTCATCGATTGAAACGAGAATCGTCACCTGGGGGTCTTCGGCGGGAAGGAATCCGACGAAGCTCGCGAAATACTTGCGGCCCGTTTGGTCGGAACCGTACGTGCCGTCCTTTTGCACCTTGTAGCCGGTTCCCGTCTTGCCGGCAACGGTAAGTCCGGGGATCTTCGCGAGCGTGCCCGTTCCGAAGCAGACGACGTCACGCATCATCAAGTTCATCTGCGTCGCAGTCTCTTGCGTCAACACCGGCCTCGTCGACGACGCGGCAACATCACGCTTGCGACCTTCTGCATCGATCGTGGCCTGTACGACTCGCGGGGCGACGTACGTGCCATTGTTCGCCACGACATTGACCGCGGAGACAAGCTGCAGCGACGTCGAAGCGAAACCGTATCCGTAGGCAACGGTGATCTTCTCCGTACCCTGCCACTCGTCGGACGGTCGCAGGATGCCCGAACTCTCGTTCGGGAAATCGAGGGCCGTCTTGTCTCCGAAGCCGAATGCATGGAGATACGACTCGAGCGTCGATGTCGACACACGCTGGGCGGTGAGGACCGTACCGAGGTTCGACGACTTGACGAGGATCTCCCGTACGGGCATCTCCTGCGTCGGGTGTGGATACGCATCCCGAATCACGTACTCGTCGAACTTCTGGATTCCGGGCACGTGAAAAACGCTCTCGGGGGTGACGGCGCCTTCGTTCAGTGCGGCCGCGATACTGAAGACTTTCGCAGTGGAACCCGTTTCGTGGGCCTCGACAGCCGCGTAATTGCCGCTGTTCGAATAGGTACCGTCATCCTTCTTGCGAATGTTCGACATGGCGTAAATGTCGCCTGTCTTGGTGTTCATCACGATCGCAGTGCCGCCGCGCGCTCCGACCTGACGTACCCGCGCCAACAGGGTCTGATTCAATTGGAACTGGATCGATCGGTCAACAGTCAGGACGAGGTCATTGCCCGACACGGGTTCGACTTCGACATTGCTCGCGCCGGGAATCGAGCGGCCGTCCTTGTCTTGCTCGCGCACGAACCGACCGTCCTTGCCGGTCAGCACTTCGTTGTACTGCGCCTCGAGACCCGCGATTCCGACGCCTTCGGTGTCAGTCGTACCCACAACCGCCAATGCCGATGGATCCACGAGCATGCGGTCGGGTTCTTTATATGCACCGACACCGGGTAGGCGCAGATCAGTAACCGCCTTCGCACGCTCGGGCTCGATCTGCCGCGCCACGAACGTGAAACTCGACGCCTTCGCGGTCAGGTCGGCGGCAAGTTCTTGTTCGCGCGCAGCATCGAACTGCATGAGGCCCGCGATTGCTCGGGCCGTGCCGGCCGGGTCGACCACCATCGTCGGGTCGGCATAGAGCGTCATCCTCGGAACGGACATCGAGATCTCACGACCGTTTCGATCGAAGAGTGCTCCACGCTCGGCGCGCAGGGTCGTCGTTCGCATACGCGCATCGAGACCGGCCGCGCGATATTCGTCACCCGACACGGTCTGGAGATACCCCACTTTCGCCAACAATCCCGCGAGGAGGACCATCAAGATCGCAACCGCCCAGCGGAGACGTCGCTTGATGATCGGTGTGGCCTGACGAGTCTTCGCAGGACGGACGAGGACACGCCGAACGAAGCGCAGCGCTGGCCTGCGACGCGACCGTCGCCGACGAGGGGCGCTCTTGCGTGCCCGCGACTGCGGCGCAGAACGAGTATGACGCGCAGACCCGGGTTTGTGCGATGAAGGACGCGACGACGTGCGAGACGAGGGACGCGACGGGCGGCGCTGGGGTTCGACGACGCGCACATGAGAACGGTTGCGTGCAGAAGACGACGATGACCTCGATGATGAAGATGAAGCCGAAGTGTGCTGGCGAACCGTCACGGCGCACCGTCGACTTCGTTCTTGATGCGCCCGAACTCGTCGAGGGGAGACGTCGTTTCGTCGGCGACGCGGTCCATCAGATCCCCGGTAGAGGCGAGCACGGTCGCAAGAACGTCGGCGTCGACCGGAATGAACCGTGCGTTACCCGCTGGCTTCATCCCCAGTTTCGCGGCCTCGGATGACAGACGGCCGGGTGACTCGAGAAACGCCCGTTCGTGGCGCAGGTCGCTGTAGTTGTCGCGCGCCATGACGACCGAGCGATTCAGGTCGTCGAGATGCAGCTGTTGCTTCGCCAATTCCGTTCGCAAGAGGGCCGCAAAGAAGAGCAGGGCGCAGAGAACCGCTGCCACAACGGTCACCAAACCAACGACGCGACCGCCGCGCTGGACGACAACCAGACGGGGACGCTCGACGCTCGCCGTCGTCGCGACGACGCGTGGGGAAACCGGACGCATGGTGGCGGCCATCAGCGCTCGCCGTTCGTGATTTCGCGAGTCGCGTTGGCCACCGGCAGTTTCTCGACAACACGGAATCGCGCGCTACGCGCGCGGGGATTCGCTTCAACTTCCGTGCGGGATGGGTGACGCGGCGCTCGGACCCGCTTCACCTGCGGTGTCGCACCACACCCGCAGGGCAGGCCGGGTCGGCACGTGCATCCACCCGTCTCGGCCTGGCGCAGGACGTCTTTCACGATCCGGTCCTCGCCCGAGTGATACGAAATCACCGCGACGCGCCCGTTCGGGCGGGTGGCGTTGATTGCGGCCGCGAGGGCGCGCGGAAGTTGTTCGAGTTCCCCGTTGACCTCAATACGCAAGGCCTGGAACGTCCGCTTCGCAGGATGCCCGCCGCGACGACGCGTCGCGGCGGGGATCGCTGCAGTGACAGTGGCAGTCAGCTGTGAGGTCGTTGTGATCGGTCGCGCCGCGATGATTGCATCGGCGATGCGGCGCGCAAAGCGCTCGTCGGCATGATCGCGGATAATCCGGGCAAGGTCGTCGCGTTCGTAGGTGTTCACCACGTCCGCGGCGGTCGGGCCCTGAGACGCGTCCATCCGCATGTCGAGGGGGGCCTCGACACGGTAGGAAAAGCCGCGTTCCGCAACGTCGAGCTGTGGCGAAGAGACTCCAAGGTCGAACAGTGCTCCGGACACACCATCGGCACCAACCTCAGCAAGGAGGTCGACCAGAACGACGTTCAGCTCTCCGAAAGTCGAGCGACGTGTCGTCGCGCGATGCCCGTACCTTGCCAACCGTTCACGCGCTGCCGTCAATGCGACAACGTCGCGGTCTATACCAATGATCGAGATGTCGGGCCTCGACTCGAGAAGCGCGACACTGTGCCCCGCGCCGCCGAGGGTCGCGTCGATGATGTGCCCCGTGGGCACTTCGGCGAATACTTCGACGACCTCGCGTTCCATAACGGGCGCGTGGCGGAATTCGTTTGCTTCGCTCACCGGCAGCCCCTCGGCCGACGAATGCCGCCGGGATTTCTCCCCGGAACGCGCGAGACGGTAGCGGGCGGAGTTGGAGCTAGCCATCTTGCCGACCGAGAGACTGCCGGTGAGCGAAACGTCTGGGTATTGCATTCCGTCACCATCACTGTCCCGAGCCGGCGATCTTTTCCGTACCGGCGCTTGCGATGCGACCGAATCGCGTGGGTTCCCAGATCTCCACGCGGTCGAACGCACCTGTGACGATGACTTTCGAATTCAGACTGAGACCCGCAAACGACCTCATCTCTTCGGTGAGAAGAACGCGACCCTGGGCGTCGATCGTGACCTCAGCTGCGCTACTGGAAATCGCACGCAGTTGGTCGCGGGCCATTTCGCCGCGACGCACCTTGTCGATCATTTCCTGTCCGAAGCTCTTGAAGTCCTCCGACGTCCAGACGGTGACGCACTTGTCATCGCCGAGAACGAGGAAGCAACGGGGTTCCAACTGCGGCCGGAACGCAGCGGGCAACGCAAGTCGACCCTTGGGGTCGAGCTGCCGCTCGTGCGTACCGACAAACACGTTGTCTCCGTCCCGACGCCCCTTCTCCGCCGCGTGAGGGTTTCCCCACCCGCACCCACGGGGCGGGCATCACCTCCCCGCAGGTGTCACCACTATGCCCCACTTCTCCCCACTTTGCAAGCATTTCCCCCCACTTTCTCCCCACTGACCACCACAGGGGTCATTTTTGGGCCGACACGTGCGTGCGCCGATTCACCCGAAGCTCGTCAAAAGACCAACAAAAATCGGGCTTTTCGTGCATCAACCACACGCGGACGCCGTCGTGGGGAGAAGTGGGGAGCGTCAGCGCGACGGCAACGCGCCGGCAAGGCGGGCAGCAAGGTCGGACGGGGCGATAGCTGGAATCGTTGCCACCAATGTTCCGACCCGACCGGGGTCCTCGCCCAACGATGGAATCGCGCTGAGGTGCAGCGCCACGTCCCATGCGAAATACGCAATGCATTGGAACCGAGCGAAGTCGCGGGTGCGTCGTTGGCTGATACCGACGACCTTTGCACCTGAGCCGACAAAGACCTCGCCGGTGCCGCGGCCAGCGACGCACAACGTCTTCGACCAGTCGTTGGCGACGTGCGCATCTACGTTCGTGATCACGCCGCCCATTCCGAGGTCGGCGAGGACCTCGCGCCACACGTGTCCGACAAAGTGCATCGCACGACCCACGTCTTCGACCCACAACGAATCAGTGCGGGCAATCACGATGTCGATCCAGACCGAAGTTACGGGGTCGACATGCACCGCCCCCCCGCCGCTTCGACGACGCACGACGTCGACGCCGTGCGCTGAACAAAATGCACCATCAACGTCAACGTCGCGTTGCGAGGACCCGAGGACAACCGCGGGCCGCGTCGGCTGCATCAGCCAGACGCCGCGGCGTGCGGGCAGGTCGGTGTCGTGCAACGATTGCGCGTCGGACGTGATTGTCTCGGCTGGCCAGTCGCTCGACCCGTTCATGGGTCAATCCTGAAGGCTCAGGACGCTTTTGCCAAATACGGCTTCCACGCCTCGGGTACGCGCGTGACCGCAAGGGTGATCCATGCCGCCTCTCTCGGTGCGAGCGGGGACTTGGCCAATGGCATACCCGCCTCTTCGGGCGTGCGGTCGCGCTTGCGCAGGTTGCACGGCCGACACGCCGCCGTCACGTTTTCCCACACGTGCATTCCACCGCGCGAGCGCGGCATCACGTGGTCGATACTGTCGGCTGGCGCGCCGCAGTACTGGCAGCGATGTCCGTCACGAGCCATGACCGCGCGGCGCGAGAGGGCCGTTCGGCGGTGGTAAGGCACACGCACCACGTATCGCAATCGGATGACGAGCGGCGACGGCAACGCGAATCTCTCGGCGCGAAGTTCACTCCCGTCGTCTTCGACAAGGTCAGCTTTGTTGGCGAGCACCAGACAGGCTGCGCGACGCACCGACACGATGCTGAGCGGCTCGTAGGTCGCATTGAGAACGAGCGCGCTCCGCACGGTCATCTCCGCCCGGGTCTGGGTGGTCTCTGCTCGGCGGCCGCCACGATCGCTACGCGCCTTGTGATTTTTGCGATTCGGCGCGGCACCATGACAGATATTTCAGCAGGTCTTGCGTCTCGAGGGAATGCTTTGGGTCGCCGTACTGGATGGTGGCGCGCATCGCGATGTACTCGGTCGGTGGAACGGGAAGAAACGGCGCACGCCGCCACCAGTCCGGCGGGGCAAGACGCCACGCCTGGCGCAGCGCCGTCAGCCACAAATGTGGGCGAACGACGACCGCAAGGAAGCTGCGCACGTTTCCTACTTCGGTTCCTTTGGCAGGCCGAGGACCATCTCGCCGACGATGTTCTTCTGGATCTGCGACGACCCCGCGTAGATCGTTCCGGCTCGTGCGTTCAGGAACGTCATCGCCCAACTGTTGGTGGAGTTCGGCGCTCCCGGGTCGTCGGCACCAAAGGCCGACGAGGGCATGCGTCCGGTCGGCACGAGTCCGTCGGCACCCATGATTTCCATGGCCAGCTCGGTGACCACCTTGTGGTATTCACTCCACAACAGTTTGCTGATCGCAGCGTCGGGGCCGGGTTGGTGTCCGCGCAGGAACTGCGTCAACGTGCGGTAGCCAACGAAGCGCATCATCTGCACGCGCGTGTAGCACCACGCGAGACGCTGGCGGATCTTTGGGTCTTTGTTCTTCCCGTACGCACGGGCCATCTCGACGAGGCGGTCGAGTTCGGCTTGGTACCGAATCGAGTTGACGGCGGCAGCCGCACCGCGTTCGAAACCGAGCAGCGTCATCGCAACGGCCCAGCCGTTGTTCACGCCTCCGATCACGTTCTCCTTCGGCACCACCACGTCGGTATAAAAGACCTCGTTGAATTCACTTTCGCCCGAGATCATCTTGATTGGACGAACCTCGATTCCCGGTTGGCGCATGTCGACGAGAAGGAACGAGATGCCCTTGTGGCGCGGCGCGTCGGGGTCGGTACGGGCGAGGGTAAAGATGTGGTCGGCGAGGTGGCCCGCCGAGGTCCAGATCTTCTGTCCGTTCAGAATCCACTGGTCGCCGTCGAGCTGCGCCTTCAGACCGAGATTGCTGAGGTCAGAACCCGCGTTTGGTTCGCTGTAACCCTGACACCACACGTCGTCTCCCGACAGGATGCGCGGGATGTAGTGCTTCTTCTGCTCTTCGGTTCCCCACCGGAGAATCGTGTTCCCGAGCATCTGAATTCCGAACACGTCGTTTGGTCCACCGGTTGGGACACCCGCGCGAGCGAACTCCTCGTTCAACACGACCATCTCGAGTGACGACAAGCCGGCGCCGCCGTACTCCTGCGGCCAATCCGGCGCGAGGTAGCCGTTCTTGTGCAGAACGACGCGCCAATCGGTGACGAAGCGCTCGAGCGCCTCGCCCTCGAGGGTGCCGATCCCGGTCCAGTCGGAGGGAAGGTTGTCGGCGAGAAACTGACGAACTGTCGCGCGGTAAGAATCTGCTTCGGGCGGGTAGACGGGCTGCATGCCCGCAACTTAGTCGCGCGGGAAGCGATCGCGAATGCGAGCCGAGGCAATTTTGCTGTTGCGCAGCGTCGCGGCGATGTCCTGGACGCCCACCTTGCCGATGGCTCGCAACTGCCGTTCGATGACGAGCGCGCAACCCAGCATCACGAGAAACCCGACGAAGGCCAGAAGAAAGTGCACTTGCAAGGCCACGACGGTGAGCACGAGGCCGACGATCACGCCGAGCACCGCCCAGCGCACGGAACGCGCCGACTGTCGGTACAGACCCGCGGGCGAGGCCAACTGCGCGAAACGCTGGTCGGTCTGCAACTGCTCCTCGATCTGGCGCAGGATCCTCTGCTCGTCGTCTGACAATGGCACGGGTTCAGTCTCGCAGGTTTGCCGACGATCCTCAACGCGTGTCAGGGGATGTGTCGGGAGAAGATGACGCAGGTCCCCAGGGGTTCTCGCCGATTTCGCCGAGTTCATTGGCGTCACGCAAGGCCGCCACGGTCCTGATCGCGTCGCCACCGAACTTGCGGCGAATCTCGTCCATGACGCCGCTCGCATTGGCCCACGTCGCCTCGTCGATCGCCATGGAATTAAGGGGCATGGAATTAAGGGGCATGGAATTGACGGGGTCGTCGAAGAGCGACGCCTGCACGGGCCCGGCAGGGCCGTCGGCATCCTCGAACTGCGCGGCCGAGACGCCGAGCAGACGCACACCTTGATGCACTTCGATTGCAGTCAACAACGGCCCAAGGGCATCGACGAATCCCGGGCCGCTTGCACGCGCCGTGTCGACGGTGATGCTGCGGGTGATCGACCGGAAGTTCGAGAACTTGATCTTCAGGGTGAGCGTGCGGGCACGCACACCGTTCGCCCGCACGCGTGCCGCGACCGCATCGCACAGTCGTACGAGGTGACGGCGCAACTCATCGACATTGTCGATGTCCTCCGGGAAGGTTTCCTCATGTCCGATCGACTTCGCCTCACGTTCGGCCTCGACGGCACGGTCGTCGCGACCCCATGCGAGGTCGAAGAGGTGTCGCCCCGCCGCCTCGCCGAGGGCGGTGACGAGATGTTCGACACCGATGGTGGCGAGATCGCCCACGGTCTTCACACCGATGCGATCGAGGCGCGCATGCGTCGCAGGCCCCACACCCCACAGCGCCCTCACGGGCAGCGGATGCAGGAACTCGACTTCGCGACCCGCCTCGACCACGACGACCCCCTCGCCCGGGTCGATCGATCCACCGCTGACACGCGGCTTGGCCGCCTTCGATGCGATTTTTGCAACGAACTTGTTCGCGGCAACCCCGACACTGCACGTGATCCCGACCTCCGCGGACACACGTGCGCGGATCTCGTCGGCGATCGCGACGGCCGATCCGTGGCGACGCAAAGCACCACTCACATCGAGGAACGCCTCATCGAGAGCGATGCCTTCGACGAGGGGTGTGTACGACCGAAAGATCGCATGCACCTGACCGCTCACCTCGCGGTACACCGCGGGACGGCCGGGAAGAAAGACGGCGTTCGGACACAGACGCCGCGCCTGCGACGACGACATCGCACTGAACACTCCGAATCGTCGAGCCTCGTACGATGCGGCCGCGACGACGCCCCGCGAACCATCACCGCCGACCACGACCGGAAGTCCTCGCAGTCGAGGGTCGTCGCGCAATTCCACCGCGACGTAGAACATGTCCATGTCGACATGGAGAATCGTTCGCTGTGGGTTCATCGCCGAACCCGAGCCTACGATGTGCCCGTGAACCAACACGCGGACGCAACGTCTCGGCCGTTGTCAGCCCTTCCCTCGCGCGGCGCGCGAATCGCCGCCTACGCCGCCGTCGTACTCGGTGGCCTCGCGGGCGGCCTCATTGGCTACGGCCTCGTCGACGTCCAATGCACAGGTGAGTGCGCTACACCGCTCGGACTCGGCCTCTTCGTCGGCGCGGTCGTCACGGCGGGTGGAACCGCGATCGTGTCGGTCCTTGTTCTTCGCGCACTCGGCGAGTGGCGCGAATTGCAGGACCGTCGATGACATACGACCTCGAGGGTGACCTACTCACCCTCGCGACGAGCCTGGCAACGCGCGTCGGCGACACGGCACTTGCCGGACGGAAACTCGGGTTGCGCAATGTCGAGACGAAGTCGACGTCGACCGACATGGTCACCGAATTCGATCGAGCGACCGAACGCGAAATCGTCGAGACGTTGAAACGACTCCGCCCGGATGATGCGATCGTGGGCGAAGAAGACGGCGCACACACCGGCACGACGGGTATTACGTGGTTCGTCGACCCGATCGACGGCACGACGAACTTTCTCTACGACCTGCCGATGTGGACGGTCTCGATCGGCGCACACGATGCAAACGGCGCATTGTGCGGAGTCGTTTACGCACCTGCGCTTCGCGAGACTTTCACTGCCCTGCGCGGACGCGGTGCGTTCCTGAACGCCCACCGCATCGCCTGCGGCACGGTCACCGACCTGACTCAAGCGTTGGTCGCCACGGGGTTCAACTATTCACCTGCGAACCGTGTCATCCAGGCCAACCGTTTCCCGCGTTTCATCGACAAGATCCGCGACGTGCGGCGACTCGGCTCGGCCTCGCTCGATCTGTGTTTCGTGGCGTGCGGTCGCTACGACGCGTACTTCGAGGAACACCTCTACCCATGGGATCTCGCCGCCGGGGCACTGATCGCTGCAGAAGCCGGCGCCCTCGTCGAGGTTCTGGCCACCGAAGGACCCACGGCCCACGCCGTCCTGGCAGCCAATCCGCATCTATTTCCGAAAATCAAGGGGACTTTATTGTCATAAAGGCGACCCTACGACTGTGGCTTTGTTCGTGAGCACTACATCCCTGAATTATTCTCGCCCGTCATGGAGTCGCCCGGCGTCACGCGTGTTCTCATTGTCGAAGACGAGCCCCACATCCGTGCCACCGTGCGGGACGGTCTCGAATCACGCGGCTGCATCGTCGCTGAAGCAGCCTCAGCCGAAGATGCGCTCGCGAATTTCCGCAATGTAACGCCGCACATAGTTCTCGTTGACGTGATGCTGCCGGGCATCGACGGCATGGAATTGTGCCGCCACCTGCGCGCCACAAGCGACGTGCCGATCATCATCGTCTCGGCACGCGGCGACATCACGAACATCGTCCACGGTCTCGAGGCCGGCGCCGACGACTACATGACCAAGCCCGTCGACACGGTCGAGCTGCACGCCCGCATCTGCGCACTTCTGCGCAGGACCCGACACACGCCAAACACCCCACAACATCTCGTTGGCGATCTCGACATCCGTCCCGACGAGGGTCGCGTCCTGCGTGCAGGAGTTGAAGTCAAACTGACCAAGACCGAATTCCGATTGCTCTGCGAACTCGCCGCGGCACCCGACAAAGTGTTCAGCCGCGAACTGCTCATAGAACGCGTGTGGGGCGGCGGCTATTACGGCGACGAACGTCTTGTCGACGTGCACATCAGGCGCCTGCGCACGAAGATCGAACCCGACCCCGCCAATCCCCGCCACGTCATCACGGTGCGCGGCCTCGGTTATCGACTCGACCGACAGACCGCCTGACGCGACAACTACTCTCTGGCGATGACCTACGTCGTCGCTATCGACGCCGGAACGACGGGTGTTCGCAGCCGTGCCGTGTTCCCCGACGGCCGCGAGGCAGTGGCCTCGTATCTCGAGTTCACCCAGCACTTCCCCGCACCCGGACTCGTCGAACACGATGCCGCTGAGATCTGGGATGTCACCCGTCGCACGCTTGTCGATGTCATCACCCGCATCGGTTCGCTACCCGCCGCGATCGGCATCACGAACCAACGCGAGACGATCGTCGCATGGGATCGAACGAGCGGGAAGCCATTCGGGCGCGCCATCGTGTGGCAAGACAGACGCACCGCCGAACGTTGCTCGGAACTCGCACCGCATCTGGGCAGGGTTCGCGCAACAACCGGCCTGGTACTCGATCCGTACTTCAGCGGAACGAAGATCGAGTGGATGCTGCACAACGGCGTTCCGCGGTCACCCAAGCTCGCATTCGGAACGATCGACTCGTGGTTGCTGTGGAAGTTGACATCGGGCCACGTCTTCGCCACCGATGAATCGAATGCGAGCCGCACGCTGCTCTGGGACATCACACGCCACGAGTGGAGCGATGAGATCTGCGACATTCTCGGGGTTCCTACCTCGGCACTTCCCGAAGTTCGCGACTCGAGCGGGCGTTTCGGCACGACGTCGGCGGACGGTCTGCCCTCGGGAATCCCGATTTCGGGCGTCGCGGGCGACCAGCAGTCCGCACTTTTCGGTCAGGCGTGTTTCGCGGAGGGTGATGCGAAGAACACCTATGGCACCGGAAGTTTCGTTCTCATGAATGCAGGGACACGGTGTCCCGCGCCGAGCGAGGGAATGCTGACAACCGTCGCATGGCGAATCGGTGGTGTCACGACGTATGCCGTCGAGGGTTCGATCTTCGTCACCGGCGCCGCCGTGCAATGGCTGCGTGACGGCCTCGGCATCATCCGTGAATCACGCGACATCGAGTCGCTCGCCGCAGATGTCCCCGACTCGGGCGGCGTCGTCTTCGTACCCGCACTCACGGGCCTCGGAAGCCCGTGGTGGGACGCCGACGCACGTGGATCAATCTTCGGCATCACACGCGGAACGACAGCGGCACACCTCGCGCTCGCAACGCTCGAAGCGATGGCCTTCCAAACACGTGACGTCGTCGAAGCGATGACCGCGGCCACCGGCATCCCCATTCGCACACTTCGCGTCGACGGCGGCGCAGCGGGCAACGACCGACTGATGCAGATCCAGGCAGACCAGCTGGGCATCGTCGTCGAGAGGCCCGTCGACCGCGAAACCACCGCCGTTGGTGCCGCACTTCTCGCGGGCCTCGCCGAAGGTGTGTGGTCGAACCCCGCCGAGGCGGCCGCCTCACGACGGATCGACCGACGCTTCGAGCCGAACAACGAATTCAAGGTGTTCGCCGACATCGCTCACGCACAGTGGCGCTCCGGCCTGCGACGCGTGACCCCCAACTGCGCGTAACCGAAACCGCGCCGGTCCCGCGATCAGTCACCGGCGCCGACGAACGCCGCACCAATCGCACCCGCACGCTCGCCCAGTGTCGCCTCGACGATCGACGGCAGAGCGCGACCCGCGTGACTCTGTTCGATGGTGGCGAACCTGCCTGTGATCGCAGCAACGACCTCCGGTCGCGCGCCAAGACCGCCGCCAATGACGATGCACGAGGGGTCGTAGATGTTCACGAGGTTGTGCAGGCCGAGTGCGGCCCATTCGGCGAACTCGCCAAGAGCGCTCGACGCCGTTGCATCCCCGCGACCGTGAGCCTTGAGTACTGCTTGCGAGCTGGCCGCGCCGGCGATGTGTGCAAGGCCGCGTCCGGAGACGTAGGCCTCCCAGCATCCGCGACGCCCGCACGGACACGCGAGACCGCCACGCTCGACGACCATGTGGCCGAACTCACCAGCGAATCCGTTCGCACCGCGGGCCACGCGCCCGCCGACAATCGCCCCGCCGCCGATTCCGGTACCGATCGATACAGCGAGGACATTGTCGTGACCTCGCGCCGCGCCGAGACGCCATTCGGCGACGGCCGTGCACGTGCCGTCGTTGTCGACAACGACGGGAAGGCCGAGCCGCGCGGACAGCCCGGCACGCAACGGCACCTCACGCACTCCGGGCAGATGCGTGGTCGTCACCGCAAGACCCTCGCGCGTGACGAGTGCGGCGATACCGACACCGACGGATGCGATGTCGTCGAACCCACTCACCAAGCTGACGACTGCATCAACTGCATCGCCCGACGGGTCGGTCGCGACGCGCAGTTCCTCAACCACCCGCGGCTCACCCGCGACATCGTCGATCACGATGCACAGCGTCTTTGTTCCACCGATATCGATACCGAGTCTTTTCAACAGGGACGTCGTTTCTAGACCGGTGTTCTTCGAGCCGACGAAAGTCAGGCCTCGCAGCGCGACTTCAACTCGGTCAGCGTGTGGAGAATGCGATTCTCGGCGCGGCGCTTCACGAACCCCGGCAACGGGATGACGAGATCAATCGAAAGGTCGTAAGTGACGAGTGTCCCGTTGTTCACCGGCTCGAACATGTAGTCGCCATCGAGCGTGCGCATGATGTCGCCGTCGACCAGGCGCCAGGCAATTGTGAGTGGTGCATCGCCGTACGTGTAGCCGAGTGTGTAGTGGGTACTGCGACCCAGCGCGGACGCCCGGAATTCGACCTTCGTGCCACGACCCTGCGCATCGCGCTCGAGCACGACCGCCTCTTTCACGTCCTTCGCCCACTCGGGGTAGCGCTCGAACTCGGTCGCAACCTGAAAGCAGCGCTCGGGCGACGCGGAGATGACGGTCGTTTGCTTGGCGGTATCGGCCATGCCCCCATTGTGGCGCACCGAGGGGCCGGTGCGCGGCTTATTCGGCCGTGTCGCCGGCTTTGTCGTCGGATGTGTCGCCGGGCAGGGAACGTGGCGCAAACTCACCGTGACGACTGGTCCACAGGCCGTTCAAACCTAGGCCGAGCATCGGAACGAGCACTCCGAAGGCGAGAACGCTTCCCGCCTTGCCGTCGGTTGACGGCCTGGCGATTGCCGCTGCGACACCCACCACAGTCTGGACGGACAAGGCAACGAGCATCGGCACTTTCACGTCACGCGGCGCGACCTCGCCGGTGAGGAAGAAAAGTTGGGAGACGGAGATCTCGCTTTCGCGGCTGCGCTGGACGGCAGAGAAGAATCCGATCAGGAAGCTCGCCACACCCACTGTGAAGAGGGCGAGTGACACCACGACGATGATGACGCGGAAGACGTCGTCGAAAACGATCGCGCTGGTCACCGCGACCACGATGAATAACAACGATGCGACGAGGTTGAATCGCACGATCGGCGATGCACTGATGCGATTGACGGAACTCATGGCAACGCGCGAAGCGTATTCCACAGTCGCGCAGACAGCACTTCGTACGAGAATTCGGCTTCGGCCCGAGCACGCGCCGCGACACCCATCGCCCGACGGCCGGCATCGTCGTCGAGCAGACGCTCGAACGCGGCAACGACGTCGTCGACATCGTCGGGGTCGTCCACGACGACACCCGTTTGCCCATCCTCGACAGCTTCGGCGGCTCCCCCGCTTGCACCCGCAACCTGAGGCACTCCGCATGCCGCGGCTTCGAGAAACACGATGCCAAAACCCTCTTGTTCGAGACCGAACCATCGGTTCCGACACAACATCGCGAACACGTCGGCGCATCCGTAGAGCAACGGGAGGTCGTCGAACGACACCCTGCCGAGAAAACGCACCGGCGCACCGCGGTCGCGGGCGAGTCGCGCAAGGCGCCCTTCGTCGCGGCCGGCACCCGCGATGACGAGTTCGAGGTTCGGTCGCGCGCGCGCCATTCGGGCGACAGCGGCGATCGAAGTGTCGAAGCCCTTGCGCGGCACCAGTCGGCTCACGCCGACGATCAACTCGGCATCGGGGGCGATACCGAATCGTCCCCGTGCCGCGTGGCGTTCCGCTTCGTCGAGCACTCGAAAGCGCGCCGTGTCGACGCCCGGTGCGACAACCGTCGTCGGCAGCGCACGACCCGCGGCACGTTCCGCCTCACGCGCGGGATAGCGACCCGCCGCGATGCAGTGCGTTGCGCGACGCAGCACGCGTCCAAGTACCTGCTGTGATCCGGGGATACGTCCGGGCACCGTCACCTCGGCGCCGTGCAACACCACCGCGTACGGAAGATCGAGGTTCGGCCCGATGATGCCGAGGGGCACGGCCGGGTCGAGCACAACGAACTCGGCGCCGAAGTCACGAGCGAGGTCGTTGATGCGCTTTGCCATCAAAGGATGCGGCAACAACACCGACTCTCGGATGCGCTCGACCCGAAAAGACTGCTCTGCATCCCACTCGCGCGCTCCCTTGTAGGGGCTCGTCAACACTGCGAACTGGTCGGCCGGCAAACGGCGCCACCACTCCCACAACAGCGACTGGATTCCACCGATCTTCGGGGGGAAGTCGTTCGTGACGAGGAGGTGACGGCCGGGCATACAACTCCAGTGTTACCCACGAGGCGTGGGAAGGTGCCGCAATTCAGCGCGAACCACCTCACTGGGCTCGCTGTCCGGGTCGGCAGGCAACAGATCGACGTGTCCGACTCGAGCGGCCGCCCACACCGCGTGGGCTCGGACGTACGGATCAGTGTCGGCAAGACCCCGCGCGATTGCACCACGTGCCGAAGCGTCATTCGGCCGCGCGGTGTTCCCCAATACGACGAGCGCGTTGCGTCGCACCCAGCGCGGCTCGCGGTCGTGGATGTACCACCGTCCGAAACGGGCCATGATCTCGGTGTCGCTCATCGCCATGACGGCGACGGGGTCGACTTCGTGGTCGGGCCCGCCCGCGGGCGTGTTGTCGGGGTGTTCGTCGCTGCGAAGACCGGGCGTCGAAACTCGTACCGAACGCGTGGATGGCGGACACACTTCCTGACAGTCATCACATCCGTAGATGCGGTCACCGATCACCTCACGCAGATTGCGGTCGACTATGCCGGGCTTCTGGATCACCCATGCAAGGCACCGCGCTGCATCAATGACCCCGGGCTCGATGATCGCACCGGTCGGACAGCCGTCGAGACAACGTCGACACGAACCGCATCCGTCTGCCACGGGCGAAGACGTCGGAAGTACCGCATCGGTGACCACACCGCCGAGAACGAACCAACTTCCGACATCGACGAGGAGAAGGTTGGCATTCTTGCCGTACCAACCGAGACCCGCAAGATACGCAGCTTCTCGATCGACGAGCGCGTTTTCATCAGCCACCACGACCGCACGATGGCCGACCGACTTCAATTCGTCGGCAACGGCACCGAGAGCGCTTCGCAAGGTGCCGTAGTGGTCGCGCCACGCGTAGCGCGCCACTCGTGCAGTCGGCGACGATGACCCGAGTTGCGGTCGCTGCGGCGTGGGCTCGTGGTATGCGACCGCGCCGACGATGATCGACCGGGCACCACGCACCGACACCGACGGGTCGGTGGAACGCGCGGGATTGCGGAAAGTGAACTGCATCGTGTCCGAGAGACCACGCGCGTTGCGATCCTCGATCGCCCGCCGCGCGCGGTCGAACCGCTGGGCAGGGGCGATGCCGACGCGGTGAAGGCCGGCCCGCACACCCACGTCACAGACGTGGCGGGCATAGTCGCGAAGCGCCGATTCGGTACGGGACTGCGCGTCAGACGGCACGGTGCCGAAGCGTAGGCACCATTCCCGCGTTTGCAAGCAACTTCACCGCGCGTGCCTCGTCGAGGCTGAGGACAACGGCCTCGTCGGGGTTGCGACCGATGAGAAAACTGACCACGCAGTCGCCGCAGGCATCGGTGTCGCGCATGCAGCAGGTATCGCAATTGATGGTGAGGGGCTCGTTCGTCGTCATGATCACAGCGTGACAACGGGGTGTCACACGTTGATGATTTGCGCCCCGTGATGATCGACCGTCAACACGCGGGCCCGCCCGTTTTCCGGCAAGGCGGTTGCCAGTGAGTCGGCTTCGTCTGCTCGCACGAAACAGGCCACCGTTGGGCCCGAACCGCTGAGCCACGCCCCCACTGCACCCGCGTCACGCATCGCCCGCAGCGCGACGCGAGTCGGTTCGGCCTTGGCCAGCCGCAGGTCCTGGTGCAGGCGGTCAGCCATGGCATCGCCGAGAACATCGATGTCCCCGGCGGCAAGCGCGGCCACGAGAAGCGCCGTGTGCATCACGTTGAACACCGCGTCATCGAACGGCACAGCGGTGGGCATCTTGGCGCGAGACTCCGACGTCGACGTCGTGAAGTCGGGTATCCACACGACGACGGCGAGTTCGTCGACGACCCGCGTCGCGAGCGGAACCCTCACGGCGCGCCGGCCGTTGGTCGCAACGACACCGCCGAACAATGACGCCGAAACATTGTCGGCGTGACCTTCGAGGTTCGCCGTCACGTCGATCACGCGCTGCGCCAGAGTTTGGTCGCCCAACGGCGCGCCGAACGTTTGTGACACGCCGAGCAATGCCCCGCCGACCCGTACTGCTCCGCTGAACCCGAGTCCGCGCCCCATCGGGATTTCGCTGCGCACCCACACGTTGCCGACGCCACCCGCGACCCGGAACGCGATGGTCGCCGGATGGTGCTCGTCGACAACCCTCGCGCGGTGCGGCAAGGCATCGATGCCGGCCGCCTCGACGACACCGACGTCGGCGTACAACGACAACGCCATGCCGAGTGCGTCGAATCCGGGGCCCAGATTGGCCGAACTTCCGGGTACGCGGATGTACTTCACCGAACTGCGTTCCGTCTCGGAGTGCTACTGCTCGAGGCGCTTGGCCGCACGGCTGCTTGCCACAATGAGTCGATCGAGAACGGCAACCGCCGCGCCACCGTCGATCGAGGCTTCGGCGAGCACACAGCCCTCGCGTAGGTCGGAAGCGACGCCCGCAACGTGCAGTGCTGCGGCTGCGTTGAACACGACGGTATTGCGCATCGGCCCCGGCTCGCCGCCGAGGATACGTCGCGCGATTGCCGCGTTCTCCGCTGCATCGCCTCCGCGAATTGCCTCGATCGGTGCGTTCGCGAAGCCAACATCGGCCGCGTCAACGGTGAACTCCGTGATTTCGCCGTCTCTCAATGCCATGACACGACACGGACCGGCGAGCGTGATTTCATCGACGGCGCCGTGCCCGTGCACGACCCAGGCCGACCGCACACCACGCGACCCGAGTGCTTCGATCATCGGTCTCATCATCCACGGCACGGCAACGCCGACGAGCATCGCCGAGATTGGAGCCGGATTCGCCATCGGTCCGAGCAGGTTGAACGCGGTCGAGATTCCGATTTCGCGGCGTGACGGCCCGGTGTAACGAAAGGCCGGATGGAAACGCGCCGCGAGACAGAAACCCATGTTCGCCTCGGCGATGCAATCAGCAACGCCGACGGGGTCGAGTTCCGCGGCGACCCCCAACTCTTCCAGGAGGTCGGCGGCGCCACACTTCGACGACGCGGCACGATTGCCGTGCTTACAGACCGGCACTCCGGCCCCCGCGACGACGAACGCCGTGAGCGTGGAGACGTTGAACGACTGCGACATATCGCCACCGGTGCCGACAATGTCGATCGCACGCGACGAAATATCAGCGGGAAGGTCGACACGTTGACCGGCGGCACGTACCGCGCGCAACATGCCGGCGAGTTCGGGCGCGGTCTCGCCTTTCGCGCGAAGTGCCACGATGAACGCGGTCATCTGCGACGGCGTCGCCGACCCTTCGAGAATCTCGGTGATCGCCGACTCGGCGACATCGGGCTCGAGGTCGCGTCGCGCGATGAGCGTGCCGAGAACGGAGGGCCAACCACCGAAATCGGCAAGCGGGCGCGGATGCGAAGCAGTCACCCCGACAGTCTCGCGTGGCGGGGAAAGTTTGCGACGCCCGAATTCGGGTCAGGCGGTGCGACGGCGCTGGCGGATGATGCGCCGGCGTTCACGCTCGGTCGTACCACCCCAGACGCCTTCTTTTTCGCGCGAAGCAAGCGCGTGCTCGAGGCAGGCGATGCGAACGTCGCAGGTTCCACACACCGAGATCGCGACCGAAGCCGCCACGTCGTCGCCTTCATCGGGGAAAAAGACCGCAGGGTCGAGACCTTGACATGCACCCTTTTGACGCCACGAAATGTCGGTGATTGTCACGGCCTGCCCCCAGTTCACCTAACTGCCTCACGTTGTTGGTGGACACCGGCCCCGTTCCCCCCGAAACGTGACCGATGTCTCACCGTGTAGAGGACAATAAACCTGCCTGACGGGGCGGCGCAAATCCCCTTTTTCCGACTAAAGAGCCAGATCGGCGGCCAGCTCGGCCACGGTAAACGGGGCCAGTTCGGCCACCTCGAGGTAGTTCGGGTGGGTGCAGAGCAGCTGCACCGGGCCTTGGCCGAATGCCGCAAGGTCCTCGGGTCCGAACTCAAAGCGGATGTAGTGGACGGCAGCAGTCACGTTCTCGCGCGTCAGAGTCGCATCGTGCTGTTCGTCCGTGACGGGGGCGACCTCGCGGCCATTCGCCAGACGGATTCGGAAAGAGCGCTCGATACCAACCAGTTTCGGCAGCCACTCACGCATCGCCGCATCCGAAGTGAGCTCGATGAAGATCGTCGCGCACAGTTGACCCGGCTCAGGGATGAGCGGGTTGTAGGCGCGCAACTCGTCGAGCACGCCCTCGTCGGAGATCACGCGCTCGGCACGCAGCATCTCTTGGATCTGGTACCACATCGTGTCACGACTCTCGAACATCACGGTGACGACGGTGCCGAGTTCGACACGGCGACGGCGCTTGGTTTCGATCGCGGCGGCCTTCTTCTCGGCGCGCACCTTTTCATAGGCGCGCAGGTCGAGAATGTCGTCGACGGTCAACTTGCGGGAAACGGTTGTGGGGGGCACTTCGTATTCCTTTCTGTTTTTGGGTGTGGGTCAGTCCTCGGCAGGGATGCCGTACGCGCGGGCGAGCAACTGCAACGGATGGCTCGGTGCCTTGCCCGTCTGTTCGTTGATCGCGGTGTTGGCGAGATGGCAGTCGCCAGCGACTTCGTCTCCGTCTGCCGCGTTTATTTCGTCGGCCAACTTCTTCGCGATCGGCATCGAGAGGTCGGCGTTCTCGGCGCGTAAGCCCCACATGCCGTCGATGCCCGAACACGTCTGCACGAGCTTGATCTTCGCTCCGGTGAGCTTCAACAGGTCGCGGCTCTTCAGGCCAATGTTCTGTGCACGAAGGTGACACGGCGCGTGATACGTGATCTTTTCGGGAACCTCGCCCGGGAATTCGGTGACGAGCTCGGTGTCTTCGGCCTTGTGGATGCGGATCAGGTATTCGGCCGCGTCGTAGGTGTTTGCCGCGACGAGTTCCGCATCGGCACCGCCGATGTAGTCGACGTAGTCCTTCTTCAGGATGTAGCCGCACGTGGGTTGCGGCACGACGATGTCATTGCCCTGTCGCACCGACGCGGCGAGCGCGGCGACGTTGTCGGCGGCGACCTTCTTGAACTTCTCGACGTCACCGCTGTGCAGATAGGGAGCACCGCAGCACGATGCGCCATCGGCGAGCGAACATTCGACGCCGTTCTTTTCGTACACCTTGACGAGGTCCTTGCCGATGCCGGGTTCCTGGTATTCGACGAGACAGGTCGGGAAAATTGCCACGCGCCCCTGACGCTTGGCGATGACGGGCTTCACGCGCTTCTTGAACCACGTCGAGAAGCGCACTTTCGCGAACGGGGGAAGCAGGCGCTTGCTCGAAACGCCCGCGGTCTTCTCGACGACCTTGCGAATCGCCGACCCCGTCGGAGCGTTGAGAACCTTGTTGGCGACCGGAGACACGGTGGTTGCCACCTTGCCGAGCGCGTCGGTGTGGCCCATGAAGGTGGTTGTGAGCCGCTTGCGCACGGCCGATTCCTTCTTCGCCCCGAGA
>JBEAPO010000161.1:0-13815 GCA_041164425.1 Actinomycetota bacterium | reverse complement strand
TGGGAGTGCCGATCGACTCGAAGGTGCTCGGTGGCAGTCAGGCCGGGGTGTCCAGCTACCGAATCGACCGTCGTGAAATGGAACTGGCCAACATTGATTTCACCGACGACGAGCGTCGCGCCCTGCAGTTGGCCCTCGCAGCGGTGCACGTCGATTCGATGTGGGCAGAACGTGCGCGGATGAAGCTGAATCTGCCCGAGGCAAAGGCAACGGTCGCGCAGGTGAATCTTCCCGCGTCCAGCAAGCTGCTTCCTGCCCTCGCCGAAGCGGCAACGCGCATGGTGCGCGTGCATTTCGACTACGCAGGCGGTTCGCGTCGGTCGCTCCAGCCCTACGGACTTCTCAGCCGTGGCGGCTATTGGTACGTCGTTGGTAACGACCTCAACCGCAAGGCGATTCGCAGTTTCCGTGTCGATCGCATCGTCGGCGACGTCAAGTTGACGAATGACTCCTTCGTGCGCCCCAACAATTTCGATGTCGAGGCCGCCGTGGCAACCGACGCCGAAATGCTGGGCGACGCGAATGGCTCGGTCGCCCACGTTTTGGTCAGTGCAAAGCTTGCGCCAAGTGTGGTGCGCGACTTCGGCGAGAACTGCGTTGTCGAAAAGCGTGAAGACGCGGTCGTCGTTGCTGTGCCGTGTGCCAACCGTTCGGCTTTCCGTTCGTGGGTGCTGGGGCTCGTCGCAGGCGCCGAGGTGTTGTCGCCGCCCGAAGTGCGCCAAGACATCATCGACTGGCTCGACAAAATGGCAGGTGCATGATGGCCAAGCGCAAGTCGTCCGACCGCGTACAGGGTTTGCTCGTCATGTTGCCGTGGCTCTTCGAGCGCGAGGTGGTCTCGATCGATGAAATGGCCGCTACGTTCGGCCTCGACCGTGAAACCCTGCTCAGCGATCTCAATCTGTCGACATTCTGCGGCACGCCGCCCTACACGCCCGACGAACTCGTCGAGATCTTCATCGAAGACGACGAGGTGTGGATCCGTGAGCCGCGCATCTTCACCCGACCCCTTCGTTTGACCGTCGAGGAGGCATTCACCCTGAAGGCGGTGGGCGAAGCCGCCCTCGCGGTGATGGGGACGGGCACCTCGTCGGCTCTCGCTTCCGCGTTGGCCAAGTTGCCCGACCTCGCCGACGATGCACCGGTCGTGGTGCGTCAGCCGCGTGACCCGAAACTCGCCGAACTGGAAAACTGCGCGGCGTCCCACGAGATTCTCACCATCGACTACTACACGCCGCTCACCGACAAGTCGACGAGTCGCGACATCGTGCCGATGCGCTTGTGGGTCGATGGCGAGCACTGGTACTGCGATGCGCTCGACTTCCTCTCGGGTGAGCACCGCCTCTTCCGCCTCGATCGGATGAAGTCCATGACACGTACGGG
Source organism: Actinomycetota bacterium (assembly GCA_041164425.1). Lineage (GTDB taxonomy): Bacteria > Actinomycetota > Acidimicrobiia > Acidimicrobiales > Ilumatobacteraceae > F1-20-MAGs119. The sequence continues at coordinate 12,432 of JBEAPO010000161.1, read as the reverse complement.
TCGTTACGCCGAGGCCAGTGCTCTCCCTGCGATTCCCGACGAGCCGGGTTTCAACTGGTCGGCCGATTCCGAGGTGGTGACCCTCCACCTGAAGCCCGCGGCGCGGTGGGTGGCCGAGCGTTATCCGACACTCAGCGTGAAGCCGCTTTCCGCCGGTTCGGTGGAAGTGAAACTGCATGTTGCCAACGAGGCGTGGCTCGGGCGGCTGCTCGTGCGAGCAGGTAACGACGCAAAGGTCGTCGCACCGTCGAAGTACGCAGCGCTCGCTGGCCGCACCGCACGACAGATTCGCGCGCGCTACGCCTGAGCAGCCTCAGGCTGCTTTTTGGCCGGTGATTCTTCGGAGGTCGCCGAGGGTGCTGGCGCCGTGGGTCTTGATGAGTATCGACAACAGCTGCGCGGTTGCCGTTGCGTCACACAGGGCATCGTGGGCGTTGTCGAGGGGTATGCCGTAGCGCTCGCACAAAGTGGCCAATCGATGCGACTCGGCCCGTTTCGGGTCGAGCTTTCGCGACAGCTCGAGGGTGCACACGGGCTGGGCGACGTCGAGTGCGATCGAGTGGCGCTGCGACTCGGATGCGATGAAGCCGTAGTCGAACTTGGCGTTGTGCGCGACGAGCACCCTCCGTTTGGCGAGGCGTCGAAGTCGACGGAGGGCACGTCGTGTGGTGAGGCCGTGGTTCACGTCGTCGTTGGTAATGCCGTGGATTTCGTGCGCCGGGGGATTGGGTGAATCCCAGGGCAGCGTGCCGTTTCCGGGGCGAACGTAGGTGGAAAACCGACGCTTGATGCGGCCACTTGCATCGGTGATCACGGCCCCGACCTGCAAGATGACGTCGCTCGAGGTGGACAGGCCCGTTGTCTCGACATCGACGACGAGGAACTCGACATTGTCGAGCGGACGCGCATCGGCGGTCGCATTTGGTCTTTGTCGCATGAGGCGCACGATAGGGAAGAGGTGTGACGAATCGCGGTGACGCGTCAGCCCGCCATCGCCTTCTGGAACGTCGGCAAATCGAAATAATCGCGCCAGAGTGCGATCTTGCCGTTCTTCACTTCGAAGACGCCCGCAAGTGGAAGTTCGATCCAGCGTTCACCCATCTTGAAGCGGTCGATGCGCTCGTTCAGCACGATTCCCGACGTCATGTCACCCGATGACGACTGGCGAACGATCACCCAATCAATCTCACTGCACCCTGCGGTGAACGGAACGAGAATCTGCTTCACGGCTTCGGGACCGAAGACCTTCGACATCGGAACGTTGTCGTATTCGCAGTCATCGGTCATCAACGCACACGCTGAGTCGAGGTCTTTCCCCTCGATGTGTTTGATGAAGGTGCGAATGAGTTCGTCGGGCGTCATGCCCTCAATTGTTGCCGTTCACTACGCACTGCGCGGCATCCGCGCCCGGATGCCCTACTTACGCACTGCGCGGCATCCGCGCCCGGATGCCGATCGGCGCGGCGACAGTGAAGCCGGCGAGGTGACGGTCTTCTTCGCTTTCGCCGGCCCAGAAGCCGTACTCGTGGTTGGCGCGGGCGAACTCACGGCACGGTGCCACGACGGGACACTGTGCGCACAGCTGGCGGGCGCGGGCTTCGCGTCGTGCACGTGCCTGGGGGCGCTCGGCCTTGGGGGGGAAGAACAAGGCCGTGCGCCCCTTGCACATCGCGAAATCGGTCCAGTGGCTGGCCGACGACGCGGCGGACATGCTGACGGTTGTGGGGGACTCGAGGAGTGTCATTTGCATTCCTTCCAGTTCGTATTCCGACAGTTGTGACGTGCGAGGGTGGCGGTGGGGCAGGGAGGGGGCGCCCCAACCGCTCTTTTTTAATACTAAATGGGTCGGACCCGAATGTCAAGGATTTAGTGCTAAAGATTTTGGATCGGGTGGGATTTCCACCTGGTCAAGGAAAGCCTTCTGCCTAAAGGAGTTCGGCGGCGAGGCTGGCGACCTCGCTGCGCTCACAGGCGGCCAAAGTGACGTGGCCGAAGCATTGCTGGCCGCCGAAGGCCTGGATCAGTACCGCGAGGGCGTTGTTCGATTCGCCCATGTACGGGGCGTCGATCTGGCTGGTGTCTCCGGTGAAGACGACCTTTGTGCCCTCGCCGATGCGGGTGAGGATCGTCTTCAGGGTGGTTGGTTCGAGGTTCTGCGCTTCATCGACGACAACGAACTGACGTTGCAGCGACCGACCGCGCAGGAACGTGACCGACTCAAGCGAAAGTTGCCCACGGGCGATCAGGTCGTCGATGAGTCGACGCGCATCGCGGCTCGAACGCTGGTCGGTGAGAGCGACGATCGAGTCGTGGATCGCCGACATCCATGGGTCAAGCTTCTCGTCGAGACCACCAGGCAAGAAACCCACCTCGGCGCGGCCGACGGGAACGAGCGGTCGGTACACCGCAAGGCGTTCATAGAGACGACGTTCGACGACTTGCTCGAGGCCCGCTGCGATCGCCATCACCGTTTTGCCGGTGCCCGCCCTTCCGTCGAGTGCGAGAACGGTGACTTCAGGGTCGAGCAGCAATTCGAGAGCGAAGCGTTGTTCCTTGCTGCGTCCGCGCAAACCCCACGCTTCTGCGGGATTGTTGGGAAGAAGCACCCACTCGTCGAGTCGCCGGCGGGCGAGTGCGGAGTGTGAGCCGTCGCGCAACACTGCGAATGAATTCTCGGGTTGTTGTTCGCCGCCTTCGACTGCATCGGCTGGAATTGCTCCTGCCGCATACAGGTCGTCGATGACTTGGTATGGCGCAGCGATCGGCACCCACCCCATTGGTCGCGTCGATGCAGCACGGCCGGCCGGCTGGTGCTCGTCGGCCTCGATACCGAGGTGCGCGGCTTTGATACGCAGCGCAGCATCGTTGGAAATCAAGCGGGTACGGCCGTTTTGGGCCTGGCCGAGGGCGGCGCCGATGATCCGATTGTCGGGGACTTCGGGGTCGAGGCCGTGCTCGACGAGGAGATGACGTTGGATGCCGTTCACCTCGATGTGGACGCTGCCACCTTCGACGCCCGGGTGCACTTCGAGCGGCGTATCCAATACGCCGCCTGCGCGGCGACGCAGATCTTCGAGGGTGCGCAGAGCGGTGCGCGCCGCGCGACCGACATCGTCGAGTCGTGTCTTTAGTCCGTCGAGCTCTTCGACCACGGTCAGCGGAACGACGACTTCGCTTCCCGGAAAAGACGTGAGGCTTGAGGGGTCGCCGATCAGCACCGATGTGTCGACCACGACACGCGTGCGTTGTCTTGTTGTTCTTTCTTCGTCGAGGGGGGATGAATTGAAACCGGCCGTGTGGCGCGTCTCAGTCATCGCCACCCCTTTCTGACAGAGCGAGTTTCCGACGCAACGACCAGAGTGTTGCCGATCGCGGCCCGCGAATGGTGGACGGTCACTCGACGTCGAGGAGTGTGCGCTCGCCGGTTTTCGGGCCTCTCGAGGGGTTTTCCGCGGATTTTTTCCGAAATTTTTTGGGAGCCATTTTTGGCAGCGCGAACGTCGTCGACGCCGCGACGTTCCCGACGCTTTGCGGGGCCTGAAGAGTTCGGCGCCGGATCGCAAACGCGGGTCGAATTCGACACCGAAGGCAAGCCGGGAAGTCGACTCCGAGATGTCTGCAAACCCTTGCAGCGCAAGGGTTTGCGGGATGGGGGACGGTGTCATGCCTGCGCGTGACACGACGTGCTCGGAGCGTGATCGATCGATGTGATGGCCACGCGTGCGTGTCGCGTTGCGATGCTGCGAACGCACGTTGCGACGCCTTCGTCCGGTGCTCGTCATCGCGCGTCGACGAGGTCTTGCAACGCCGAAATGCTTGTAATCACTGCCGCGACGTATTCAGATATGAGTTGCACAACGCTCCGATTCCGAGGAGGAAGTAACAACATGACCAAGGCAGAGCTCATCGATGCGGTGTCACAGAAGGCGAACGTCTCCAAGGCAGACGCCGAGCGGACTGTCGCAGCGTTCTTTGATGTGGTCATCGAGATCACCAAGGGCGGCGACAAGGTTGCGTGGCCGGGCTTCGGCTCGTTCAGCACCACGAAGCGCAAGGAACGTACTGGTCGTAACCCACAAACGGGTGCAGCAGTGACGGTCCCGGCTTCGACCGCAATGAAGTTCTCCGCGAGCTCAACGCTCAAGGCAGAGTTGAATCCAAACCGTAAGTAACCAAAATAGAGAGAGGAAATACAGTGGCAGCAAAAAAGAAGGCCCGTAAGAAGGCCGCTCCGAAGAAGGCAGCAAAGAAGGCAGCACCTAAGAAGGCCGCCAAGAAGGCTGCGAAGAAGGCAGCTCCGAAGAAGGCAGCCAAGAAGGCCGCCAAGAAGGCCGCCAAGAAGGCAGCTCCGAAGCGCAAGAAGGCAGCCAAGAAGAAGGCTGCGAAGAAGGCAGCTCCGAAGAAGGCTGCGAAGAAGGCAGCTCCGAAGCGCAAGAAGGCAGCCAAGAAGAAGGCTGCGAAGAAGTAATAACAACCAAGCGATAATGCTTCGGTTCGGAGTGTTGAGACTGGGGGGCGAAAGCCCCCCAGTCGTCATTTCCGGGCACGATCATTTAGGGTGCCGCCATGTCTGATGCACCCGCGAAGGGGGCAGTTGAGCGTGTCCTTTCCGACCTTGCTGCCGAACACGATGCTCTTGCGGCGTTGGTCGCCGACATCGACGAGTCGGGATGGAGAACGGTCACGCCGGCCGATGGGTGGGATGTCGCCGACTCGATTTCCCACCTGTGGTTCTTCGACATTCGTGCCGCGCTGGCCATTCGCAACCACGAGGACTTCGCCCGCGACACCGCGGAACTGATGGCGAACTTTGCCGGTCGGGCGAAAGAGTCCGGCGATCCTTCGGTCGACCACGGTCGTGCGGTCAGTGGAGCGCAACTCTTTGCCGACTGGCGCGCCGACAGCGCCGGGCTGGTCGCAACCGGTCGCGCAGCAGATTCGTCGATCAGAGTGCCGTGGTACGGGCCGTCGATGAGCCTTGCGTCGTTTCTCACGGCTCGATTGATGGAGACGTGGGCTCACGGGGTCGACGTGGCCGATGCGCTTGGCAAGCGGATCGTGACGTCTGCGCGACTCAAGCACGTGTGTCACATCGGTTTCCTTGCGCGGCCCAACAGCTACCGATCCCGCGGGCTGCCGGTCCCCGAGGCCGACATCGCGGTGCGTCTTGCAGCGCCCGATGGATCGACCTGGACGTGGGGCAACGACGATGCGGCCGAGTCAATCAGTGGTACCGCCCTTGACTTCGCGTTGTTGGTCACGCAGCGTCGACATGTCGATGACACGGGCCTTGTTGCCAACGGCACGCTTGCCCGCGAATGGACGACCATCGCCCAGGCCTTCGCCGGGCCGGCAGGGCCGGGCCGCCAGCCAGCCTCGCGTTAGAGATCGCGCATGAGGTGGAACACCTCGGCGGCGGCGAAGCCGTGGGGTGACCCCAGCGACGAGAGGCGTGTGCGCAGGCGTTCACGAAACGCGCGTAGCGCGGTTTCATCGGTTGCCTTCATCGTCGATTCGAACTGACTCGCGTGCGCTTCGAGCGCATGCAATTTCGTGTCGAGGGTCATCGAGATGTCTTCGACGTGGTTCGGCGTATCGGCCTCCCACAACATCAATGCCGACGGCCGGTGATGGGTGAGTGGCTGCCCGGTCTGGAGGTCGGTGACTTCGAAGTGGTGGCGGAAGAAATGCGGGTCGCGCGCCGCAACGATTGAGTCGGTGAGAAGAAATCCTGCGGCGCGGTGGTCGGGGTGCAGGCGGTAGCGCTTCCACGGATCGTGACCGAGAACAACCTCGGGTTGGACGACGCGAATGAGTCTGCAGAGCGCGTCGCGCAACGTGCGAGTGTTCTCCAACTCACCGTCGACCGCGCCGAGGAACGTCACGCTGCCCCTCGCGCCGATGCGTCGCGCTGCTTCACGTTGTTCAGCCTGCCGTGCGGCCACAAGAGCGACGGTGTCGGCATTGACGTCCCACGTGCCCTTCGAACCATCGGTCAACACGGCGTAGTGCACAACGCATCCCGCGGCGGCCCACTTCGCGAGCGTTCCGCCACAACCGAATTCGATGTCGTCCGGGTGTGCGCCAACCGCTAGTGCGCGCGCAGGTATCTCGCGGTTCGTGCTGAAGTCTGATGGATCGACCGTGCTCAATATGGGCTGGCCTGGCTCGTTGGCAGCCATGGAAACACCTCCCGGACTCGAGGGTCGTTCAGATCGTCGGGGTTGTCGAGGTCGAGAGACCACTCGTCGGACAGCGCCACGCGCGGGGCGTAACCGCAGCGCATTGCCTCTTCGACATGCAGGCGGAAGCTGCCTGGTCCGTAGTGAAACGTGAACTCCGCCGTGCACGGCAGTGACATGAGGTTCGTTCCGTCGTGGGCCGTGTCGGGAACGACGACGATGCCATGCACGTCGATGAACGGCCGAACGTCGATGGCTAGCGGCACATCACTGTGGGCCACAACCGCGGTGTCGAATCCGCAGTTTCTTGCCCATGCGACTCCGTCGCCGACCGCACCGTTCAGGCCCGGCGTTGCCTGGATGATGCACTCGACGGAAAGCGTGGCCGCCCAGTCGCGCATGTCGGTCGCTTCAGCGGCGTCGGTGACGACGACGACTGGAATACCCGCTGCAGCTGCGACGACCCGTTCGGCACATTCACGTGACAGACGTTGGCGCGCAGCCGCATCGAGCACGGAGGACAACCGGCCCTTGCCGGCACCGAACGACTTGAGCGGCATGACGAGCGCCGCCGACGAAACCACGGCGGAAGCCTACGAGGGCCACGCGTAATACGCTGTGCCGATGCCGATTCGCGTGGGAGTGGTGGGCGCTGGGTCGTGGGGCACCACGGTGGCGTCGATGGCGGCCCTGAACACCCCGACCATGCTCTGGGCTCGCAACGCCGAAACGGCGACAACCATCAACACGTCGCACCGCAACCCGACGTATCTAGGCGATCGTGAACTGCCCACCGAACTTCGGGCCTCGAGCAACCTCGAAGAAGTGGTGCGCGACGCTGACGTCGTGGTGATGGCGGTGCCGTCGCACGGCTTCCGCGAAGTGATGCATGCAGCAGCGCCACTGGTGCGGCCTTGGGTGCCCGTCGTCAGCTTGACGAAGGGCCTCGAGCGCGACTCCGGAAAGCGCATGACCGAGGTGGTGGCCGACGAACTGCCCGGGCACCCCGCCGCCGTACTCACCGGTCCGAACCTCGCGAAAGAGATCATGGACGGCCAGCCGGCCGCGTCGGTGGTCGCGATCGACGACGATGTGATCGCACGTGAACTGCAGCGCATCTTCTCGAACCCACGCTTGCTCATCTACACCAACCCTGACGTCGTCGGATGCGAGGTGGGCGGTGTGGTGAAGAATGTCATTGCGATCGGCGCTGGCATGGCCGCAGGCATGGGCTTCGGTGACAACACTCGTGCGACGATCATCACGCGTGGTCTTGCCGAGATGGCGCGGCTCGGAGCCGTGCTGGGAGGTCAGCCTCTCACCTTTGCCGGCCTCGCGGGCATGGGTGACCTCATCGCAACCTGCTCATCGCAGCAAAGCCGCAACACGCAGGTTGGACAGGCTCTCGGTCGAGGCGAGAAGATCGACGACGTGCTGTCAGAGATGAAGATGGTCGCCGAAGGCGTGAAGAGCGCCCACACCGTTCGTACGCTCGCCGATCGCCATGGCGTCGACATGCCGATCTGCGAACAAGTCGCAGAGGTGTGCCACAACGGCGTCGCCGCCCGTGATGCCATGCTCAACCTCCTCGCTCGTGGCGGAAGGTCGGAGCTCGAATGAGCGACACCAAAATAGGGTCGGAGTTGGAATGACCTTCGTGGGAATTCGCGGTGGGAAACACCACGCGTCGGTCGATCACCTTGGTCGCGTCGAATTGACCAACGGCACCCCCGTTCTCGATTGGCACGTGGCCGATGAGAAGCGCTGGCACTCGGCGACGGATCCGGCGGAAGGGTTGCGACAGTCAACGCTTGCCGGAACGCCCGTGGTCGAGACGCGGATGCGGGTGCAGGGCGGCGACGTCGTGCAGCGGGTGTGGGCCGTGGCCGACCACGGTGGGCTCGTCGTTGCCGAGTTCGAGAACGACTCGCCCACCTCGGTCGCGGTCGCGCTCACACGCGGTGACGTCATCACGTCGCGGCCGGTACCGAACCAACCGATCCCCGGTATCGACCTACCCGCGGGAAGTATCGCCCTGCCACTGGCGCACCGGTCGACGCTGCGGGTCGCGCTTGCGCTCGGTGACGAGACGGGGCCAGTCGACCTCGGTGCTTTGCCGTCGGCAGTGCAGGTGTCGCGTGGTTGGCTGCAAGCCGTCGAAACCGCGTCGCGCCTCGTCTGCGCCGATGCACCGATCGCGACGACGTTCGACGAGGTGAATGTGGCTCGCAGTGAACTTCTCGTGTGCGGCATACCGAACCCGAACGATGACCCGCTCGGCGCATTGATCGGCGGTATTGAGCTGGTGCGGCTCGGCGAGAACCCGTTCATCTGGATCGACGAACTCGTTCCGCTCGCTGAACGTTGTTTCGCAAACGCATCCGAGCACCCGAGATTCCTGCTGGCCCATGCCGCCGCCGGACTTCAATTCGTTCTTGCCAAGGCGGGCGAGCCGCGTGCGGTGCGTGATGTCGCACGAGCGTGGTCCCGAGTCGAGGGCGATGGGTCGTCGCGCTGGTCGGCGCGCACACCCGCGAACGTCATCGCAACGGTCGAGCAGCAGTTGCTCTCGGTCCGACCCGACAACACCGGAGTTTTGTTACCGCGGGGCGTTCCCGACGAATGGCGCGGCATCAACTTCGAGGCGCACGGGCTGTGCGGCCCGAACGGCACCCGTGTGGGTTTTGCGTTGCGTTGGCACGGCGAGAACGCGGCGGTGCTGTGGGAGTCGTCGTCGCCCGACGTGCGGCTCACGAGTGGCGTCGACGACAACTGGGCGAACGCGGGCACCGCCGGTGGCGAAGCCCTGTGGCTCGTTTCATAGGATCACCCCGATGACAACACCTCTTCGCCTCACCGAATGGACGTCGTGCGGTGGTTGTGCCGCAAAGTGGGGCGCGTCGCTTCTCTCGGAACTCGTCTCGGAACTTCCCGGTTCGTTCGACAAGTCACTGCTCGTGGGCCTTGCCCCGTTCGACGACGCGGCCGTCTACAAAGTCACCGACGATGTCGCATTGGTCAGCACGACCGATTTCTTCCCGCCCCTCGTCGATGACCCCGACGATTTCGGTGCGATTGCCGCGGCGAATGCGTGCAGTGACGTCTTTGCAATGGGTGCGAACGTGGTGATGGCGATCAACATTGCGGCCTTTCCCGAGCACTTTCCGCACGAAGCGATCACGGCGATCTTCGCTTCGGCAAGCAAGGTGGTTGCGGATGCGGGTGGATCGATTGCGGGCGGGCACACGATTCGGAATCCCGAGCCCATTTTCGGACTCGCGGTGCAGGGCGTTGTCCATCCCGATCGGGTGTGGCGCAAGGGTGGCGCGCAACCGGGTGATGTCGTCATGATGTCGAAGCCCGTCGGTACCGCGCTCGCACTCGCAGGCGGTTGTTCGACCGACAAGCGCGCAGCGATCAACGGTATGCGCGTGCTCAATCGTCGGGCAGCCGATCAGTTGCGTGTGCTCGGCGACGATGTTCACGCGGTGACCGACGTGACGGGTTACGGCCTTGCGGGACACGGCTGGGAAGTGGCTGAACGTGGCGGCGTCCGTCTGCACATAGAGACGGGGAACATCGTTGCGTACCCTGGTGCGCTGAAGGCAGCCAACGAGGGTCTGCGCACCGGCGGTGACCCGCGCAACCGCGCCTACGTCGAGGGTCGCGCGGTCATCAAAGCTGCCGATGGTCCTGCAGCGCTGTGCTTCGATCCACAAACTTCGGGTGGCCTCCTTGCCGCTGTCCCCGCTGCGCGCGAGGCGGAACTCGCGTCACAGGGCTGGTGGCGCGCGGGTTACATCGAAACCGGCGCACCGGGGATCGTGCTCGAGGCGTGAAGCCCGCTCCAACACTTGAGATCGAACGGGAACTCCGCGCCGACGGCGCACGCGTTGTGGCGGGTGTCGATGAGGTGGGTAAAGGATCGTGGGCGGGGCCGCTCGTTGTTTGTGCGGCCGTGGTGCGCACCGATGTCGATGTCGACGACCTCGTGGCGCGTGACTCGAAGGCGCTGTCCGAGAAGAAGCGTGAATCGATTTTCGACACCGTCGCGGCACAGTGCGCCCACTGGGCACTCGGCATCGCGACGGCAGGGGAATGCGACCGTCTGGGGATGAGCAACGCTCAGCGCCTCGCGACCAAACGCGCCGTCGTTGGTCTGGGTGTCGAAGTCGACGCCGTCATCGCCGACGGCAAGTGGGATTTCGTCACGCCCCTCGTACCACGGGTCATCATGCGCGTGAAGGCCGACGCAGTCTCTGCATCGGTCGCCGCGGCTTCAGTGCTTGCAAAAGTCTCGCGTGATCGCGCGATGCGTGAACTCGCCAACGAACACCCGCACTGGAACTTCGCGGGCAACAAGGGTTATCCGTGCCCGAAACACCGCGACGGTCTTCGCGATCGCGGCGCATCGCCGATTCACCGCGTGTCGTGGGCGTTCATGGAAAATCTCGGTGTCGCACCGAGGCCCGAACTGTTCTGAAGTTCGCTGCTACTTCGCGAGGTCGCGGAAGGGTGACTTCGAGTCGATGCCGGGTTCCTTTGGCAGGCCGAGAACTCGCTCGCCGACGATGTTGCGCATCACTTCGTCAGATCCGCCAGCGATGCGAAGGCCCGGTGTGCCGAGGATGAGCTGGTTCCACGCGTAGGTGCCCCATTCGCCGGTGTCGACGACGATCTTCGGGCCGAGAACCTCGGAAAGGAACGCACAGAGGCGCAGCTGGTTGTCGGTGAGTGCCATCTTCGCGGTCGACATCTCGGGTCCGGGAGTTTGTCCGGCGCGGATCTTGGCCATGGCGCGCTGGTTGTTGTAGGACGCGACGCGGTAACGCGTGTAGAGATCGGCGAGCTTGTCGCGCACGATCGGGTCGCGGTCGAGGCCGTAATGGCGCACCATTGCATACACGCGGGTGAGGGGATCGGCGCCACCACCTCCGCCGCCGATCGCGGCACGTTCGTTCATGAGGGTGGTGAGCGCGACGTTCCATCCGTTGTTCACGTCGCCGAGACGGTGGTCGTCGCGCACGCGCACCTCGGTGAAGAACACCTCGTTGAAACTCGCACCGCCCGTCATCTGGCGCAGCGGACGAATTTCGACACCGGGTGCCTTCATGTCGACGATGAAGCCGGTGAGTCCCTTGTGCTTGGGTTGGTCGGCATCGGTGCGGCAGATGATCTCGCCGATGTCGCTGTAATGCGCACCCGAGGTCCACACTTTCTGGCCGGTGATGATCCACTCGTCACCGTCGCGGATCGCCTTCGTCTGCAGCGATGCAAGGTCGCTACCTGCACCGGGCTCCGAGAACAGCTGGCACCCGACGATGTCGGCGCGCCACATCTTTTTCAGGTAGGCGTCCTTCGCGGTGGCCGACGCGTGGGCGAGGATCGTCGGAGCAACCATGCCGAGACCGATCTGGAAGAAACCCTGGTTCGGGACCTTGTACTCGGACTCGAGGCGGTTGAAGATGCGCTCGTGTGCCGGTGTGAGTCCGGCGCCGCCGTATTCGGTCGGGCCGGTGATCCAGCCGAAGCCGGCGTCGAACTTCTTGCGGCGCCATGCCTTCGATTCCTCCAGCATCTCGAGTTCCTGCTGGCGGGTTCGTTCTTCGAAAACGTTGACCTTGTCGGAGCCCTCACCCCAGACGAAGGTTTTCTCGGCCTCTTTACGGTCGAGGTTGGCGTCGAGAAACTTGGTCGCGGCCGCTGTGAACTCCTCAGGTGACATGCGGGGAGAGTACATTCTCGGGAATGGGTCAGCCAGTTGCGGTGCTCGAAGGTCCGGCAGGAAAATTGGGATTGGTTCGCTTCGAGGCGAACCGCAGTTTCACCGGTCAAGGTCACGAAAGGTTCGCCTCGCCCGACCAGGCCAAGGGTTCCCGCCCCGCGGCAGTGGTGGCGCAGAGGATGTTTGCGACAGGCCAGGTTTTGGCGGTGCACGTGTACGGCAACGTCATCACGGTCGAACTGGCCAAGGGCGCCGGGGCACAGGGGCTCGAACAGGTGGTGCGGGATCTCTACCAGTACTGGAAGCCCGGCATGGAGCCGCCCGCATTCGAAGATCTCGTGGCCGAAGAGGAAACTGCCGCACCGGCCGCCGCCGACGGGGGCGACGGACCCACGCTCAGCGAGGCGGCCAAGCGCGTGCCGCCACACCTTTTCGAGCGTTCACGGGCCGCCCGGGCCCGATTGGGCAAATAAATTCAGCAACTTCGGGCTGCAGAAAACCCGAAAAAATCGGCGTTTTCGTGCC
>JBEAPO010000160.1:0-16260 GCA_041164425.1 Actinomycetota bacterium | reverse complement strand
TTTAGTTGACCTTCACCGAACCGTCGATGATGCCGGCCTTGAGTGCCTCGATTGCCGCACTCAGCTCTGCGGGAACTTCAGACTCGAAGTCATGGTACGGAGCGAGACCGACACCATCGTTTGCCAACGTGCCAACCGTGACTCCGCCTTCGAACGAGCCGTCGAAAACAGCCTTGACAGCAGCCAGTGTTGTGACGTCCATGTTCTTCAACACCGACGTCAGGTACACGCCCTTGTTTGCGCTGTCGAGGTTGTACTGATCGGCATCGACACCGACGATCTTGAGGCTGTCGGTGCCCAACTCTGACGCCAATGCGGCAGATCCCAAACCGACGGGGCCCGCCACCGGCATCACAATGTCTGCACCCTCGTCGTAAAGGTTCTGCGCAAACGTTCTGCCGTCATCGAGGCTTTCGAAGTTCCCTGTGAAGAGTCCGTCGGCCTTCGCCGGGTCCCAACCCAGAACTTCAACCGAGGTGCCGTTGTCTTCGTTGTACTTTTGTACACCGTTGTAGAAGCCGGTCATGAAGATCGTCACGGGTGGGATATTGATTCCGCCGAACGTTCCAACCTTGCCCGAAGCCGACATACCCGCGGCGAGATAGCCCGCGAGGAACGCAGCTTCGTCAGTGTTGAACACCTGGCCGAGCACGTTGTTGTTCGTGATCTGTGGCGTGCCGTCTTCGTTGTCGCCGTACGCATAGTCAACGATCGAGAACTTCGCGTCTGGATTCGCGTTTGCCGCCTCCATCGTTGCGTCACCCAAAAGGAATCCGACGGTCACGATGACGTCACAGCCCTGATCGAGCAGTGCCTGAATGTTCGGCGCGTAGTCGGTCTCGGCTTGTGACTCGAGGACGACTGGCTCACTCCCAAGCTGTTCTTGTGCATCGAGAAGGCCCTTGTACGCGGTCTGGTTGAATCCCTTGTCGTCGACGCCACCGGTATCGGTTACCTGACACGCTTTCTTTCCTTCGCCGATCATTTCATCGCCTGCTGTGTCAGCCGACGTGTCAGCCGTTGTCGTGTCAGCCGTTGTTGTGTCGTCAGCGGTCGTCGCTTCCGCGACCGTGTCGCCGCTGGACGAATTATCGTCATCGCCGCAACTGACCCCAATCAATCCAAGCACGACGACCGCCGCTGCGATCTTCAATCTGCCTCGCATGATTCCCCTTTTGTCCCTACGTCGGGCCGTTGCGACCCAACATGACAACAATAACCCTGACAAACAGCGATCGGGAACGCGGCAGTTATCGCAGGAAAATGGTGCCGGACGGGGCACACGAGACGCCTCACGTTCGCGATCGCGCGACGGATGGTTCAACCACCGCGAGCGGGTGTTGGAAAGTTTTAGTTTCTAAAACTTTTTTCAATTAACTCGGTCGCGCTGTTGTCACCCGCCGAGCTCGACTCAACTTCAAACGACAGGTTTCACAGCTCAATCAATCAACAGCCTGCGGCAAAGTCGAACACTTCCGAAGAAGATCGCGAAGTCTGCCGAATAATCAACGGCTTACAACTACGGCCTCAACGCCCGTGTCGCCCACGAAGCGATAGGCGAAATGATCTGCGTCATCACACTCGATGCAAACCAATGTGACGACGGCAGTGGCAAACCCTGCAGTGGCATTCAATGCCCCAACGGGCGCCGAAAAAGAAAACGCATGACCCTAATGAAACTCAGGAGTGTCCCAATTCCTAACAGAGGATGATGGCGCGCTCGAAGGGACTCGAACCCCTAACCTTTTGATCCGTAGTCAAATGCTCTATCCATTGAGCTACGAGCGCATCGCACCTATGTAAGTGGTGCGGGTCGAAGTGTAAGGGCAAAAGTTCTTTGCGCCTACTAGCCCACGTTCCAGGGGGCCCAGCCCGAGCGCTGGTACATCGCGTATGCGGCTGTGGCGTTGGTGCGGGCATCGAGTAACTGCGAGGCGTTGGTGATGCCGAGGGTTCCGAGGAACGTCTTGTTGGCGCCGAAGTAGATCTGGAAGAGGCCCAGACAACACCAACTATGGGCGACGTGGTTGAGACGGCTCTCGCGTTGCGCGATCTTGAGAGCCCGGCGCTCGAGTTTTTTGGGGAAGACGTCGCGGATGATGGCCTCGGACTGGGCCGCCGACAGCCGTTTCTTCGGGATGATCAGCTTCGGGGCAGCCGCTTCGGTGGTGACATTGGCTCCGGGGCGTTTGAAAGTTGTCCCTGAAGGCACGCAGAGTTTCTGGCCCGGAAGGATGATCGTCCTGGCGGTTGCTTTGTTGGCCCGCAGCATGGCGGAGAGCCCGACCCCGGCGTAGTCGGCGAGCAGGCTCCACGAGTCACCCCGTTCAACAGTAAAAGAGGTACACGCGGCGGAGGCCGATGGCACCCCGACGGCCGGTCCGGCAACGATTCCAATCGTTGAACCGAGAACCAGGCCTATCGAGGCGATGAACCTAAACACAGGGGGTTGTTTGGTCATATCCAGCTCCTTGCAGATTCCGCCCGCAAGACCTTGATGGTCTATCCCTGCGGAGGGACAAATGCAATGGGGACCGAGAAAACCCAATGGTTTCGCTGTGGAAAAGTGGCGGAGAGGGTGGGATTTGAACCCACGGTCCGCTTTAACACGGACAACGCCTTAGCAGGGCGCCCCATTCGGCCACTCTGGCACCTCTCCTGGGAAAGGCGAAGTCTACGGGGCGGCGGAGATTTGCGAACTCCGGTGCCAGCGTGCCGCTCGCGTTAATTCCGTGTCACTGAGGGGTACGGGCTGAAAATCTTGCCTGCGGCTACACCTATTATCTCTGTCGACGCATCCGCTACTTCCGGGGAGGAAAATTTGAGCAAGCGTTTGAGCAAGAAGTGGCTGCCCCTCGCAGCCACGGTCGCTCTCGGTGTTGGTCTCGTTGCCTGTGGCGACGACGGCGATTCGAGCAGCGACGACACCACGGCAGCCGAAGCGACCGAGGACACCACTGCAGCCGCAGAGGACACCACGACCGCAGATACCACTGCATCTGCCGACACCACCGCACCGGCAACGGGCGGCGATTGGGCTGCAAACTTCACTCCGTGGGAAGACGGCGCCGCGCCCGTCGCTTGCGGACCTGAAGAGGGCGAGCCGTTGAAGGCTGCGTGGATCTACGTGGGTCCGATCAACGACGGTGGCTGGACACAGACACACGACGAAGCGCGCGTAAAGGTGCAAGAGCACTTCGGTGATGCAATCGAGACCACCTACAAGGAGAACGTCCCCGAAGGTGAGCAGGTCGGCCAGGTCATCGAAGACCTCATCGCCGACGGCAACACTGTGATCTTCGGTACCTCGTTCGGATTCCAGGATGCGTTCGTCGCTGCTGCTGAAGAACACCCGGACGTCTGCTTCGAGTTCGCAACCGGTTACAAGGGTGGCGCGAACATGTCGCAGTTCTACGGCGCAGCTGAAGACACCGACTACCTGACGGGTATGGCCGCTGGTGCGGCATCAAAGACCGGCAAGCTCGGTTACCTCGGTTCGTTCGGTATTCCGGAAGTCGTTCGTGGCATCAACGCATGGACGCTCGGCGTTCGCGCGACGAACCCCGAAGCAACCGTGAAGATTGTGTGGGTGAACAGCTGGTTCGATCCGCCGACCGAGCGCAAGCAGGCCGAGGCTCTCATCGCCGCGGGTGTCGACGTTCTCGGTATGAAGGGCATCGACTCGCCGGCCACCGGTGACGCCGCGAAGGCCGCGGGCATTCCGTGGGCCGGTTACAACCGCGACAACAGCGCCAACTACGGCGATGTGTGGCTGACGGGCACCCAGTACCACTGGGACGTGTACCAGATCCCGCGACTGCAGCAGGTGCTCGATGGTGAGTGGGTTGCCGGCAACTACTACGGCAACATCGGTGACGGCTTCGTTGGTCTGTCGACCTACGGTGACCTCGTCTCGGAAGAGACCCGCGAACTGATCGACGCGAAGAAGGCCGAACTGGCCGCGAACCCCGGTGCTGAATTCACCGGTCCGATCGTCGACACCTCAGGCAAAGAGCAGCTCGCCGAAGGCGTGACGCACACCTACGAAGAGTTGATGGGTATGCAGTACCTCGTTGAGGGCGTCGACGGAGAAATTCCGGCCGGCTGATCGTCAATAGATCACGCGACACACTCGTGAGAGGGGCGGGCCTTTGGGCCCGCCCCTCGGTGTTTCCACTAGGTTTTGCGACGGGTTTTGGATTCGTCCGTGAGGGGCAAGTGAAATGACGAACAGTGCGGTGCGCATGACGGGGGTCGTGAAACGCTTTCCCGGAGTAGTCGCGAATGACGGTGTGAACTTCGAGGTATTGAAGGGCGAGGTTCACGCACTGCTAGGCGAGAACGGCGCAGGAAAGTCGACGCTTTCCAACATTCTCACCGGCCTGTATCGCCCCGACGAGGGCACGATCGAACTCGGTGGCACTTCCGTCACGTTTGGGTCACCAAAAGCCGCACTCGATGCCGGCATCGGCATGGTGCACCAGCACTTCCGGCTCGTTGAGCCGTTCACGGTTGCCGAGAATGTGATCCTCGGCAACCCCGAGACGCCGTTCGTCATCGATACGGGTTCGACCGTTGAACGTGTCGCAGAACTGGCGAAGCGCTACGACATGGCCGTCGACCCGAACGCAAAGATCTGGCAGCTCAGCGTGGGTGAACAGCAGCGCGTCGAGATTCTGAAGGTTCTCTATCGTGGCGCGCGCGTGTTGATTCTCGACGAACCGACCGCTGTGCTCACGCCGATCGAGGCAGAAGCGTTGTTCAAGACTTTGCGTGCGATGACAGCCGAGGGACGCACGGTCATTTTCATCTCGCACAAGCTCGACGAAGTGATGAGCGTGTCCGACCGCATCACCGTTCTGCGTGGTGGGCGCACGGTCGGCACCGTCGCTACAAGAGACACGTCGACGCGCGAACTCGCCAGCATGATGGTCGGCCGCAGCGTCGAATTCTCGCGAGTCGCGCGCCGCAACCCGGGCACGGCGAGCGACGTCGTTCTCTCGCTCACCGATGTAGGTTGCAAAGACGACCGTGGCCGACAGGCATTGCACGGGGTCAACGTCACGGTGGGCCGTGGCGAAATCGTCGGTGTCGCGGGTGTCGCGGGCAACGGCCAACGCGAGCTGGCCGAGGTGATCGCGGGCATGCGCAGTTCGACCGCGGGACGCATCGTCGTCGGTGACAAGCCCGTACCGAATGGTCGCGCACGGGCGGCAATCGCGGGTGGCGTGGCACACGTGCCAGAAGATCGTCTGCACACCGGTCTCGCCGCTGGCCATTCGGTGGAAGACAACATGGCGCTGAAGAACTACCGCACCCCCCTGCTGTCTCGCTTCGGTTTGTTGAAGCGCAATATCATCACCTCGCAGGCCGGAGATCTCGTCACCAAGTACGACGTGAAGACCCCCGATACTGCGACGCCTGTGCGACTGCTCTCGGGCGGCAACGTGCAGAAGGTGTTGTTGGCTCGCGAGTTCTCGACGAACCCGAAGGTCCTTGTCGCGGCTTCACCCACTCGTGGCCTCGACGTCGGTGCCATTGAGACGGTGCGCGAACGTCTTGTCGAGGCGGCCGACAACGGTGTGGGGATCCTGCTGATCAGCGAAGACCTCGAAGAAATCATGTCGCTGGCCGACCGAATCGTCGTGATGTACGAGGGTCGCCTCGTCGCCAACATGCCCGCAGTCGGCGCCACGCGCGAACAACTCGGCCTCCTCATGGGTGGCGCAACACTGGAGGCCTCAAGGTGAAGTCACCCGTACGACTCGAGCGGCGATTAACCCAGCCGCGCTGGCTCAACTGGGCCATTCCCGTCGTCTCACTGCTCGGCGCGCTCGCCGTCGGCGCCATCGTGCTGCTGGCGACGGGCAAGAACCCGCTCGATGTGTACTGGAGAATTCTCGACCGCGGCTTCTTGTCGCAGCGAGCCATCACCGGGACATTACGCACCGCTACACCTCTCGCGTTCACCGGTTTGTGTGCCGCCGCCGCCTTCCGTCTGGGCGTGATCAACATCGGCGGCGAGGGCCAGCTCTACGTCGGTGCTGTCGGCGCAGCGCTCGTCGGTTTGTGGGTCGGCGGTTCGGCGCCGGTCGGCATCACGATCATCGTGATGGTTCTTGCTGGCATGTTGTTCGGCGCGATGTACGCGTCGATCGTCGGCGTGCTGCGATCACAGTTCAATACCAACGAGATCATCACGTCGCTGATGATGAACTACATCGCAGGCATCATTCTGAACTACCTCATCTTCAACTCACGGTCGTACTGGCGTGATCCACGGTCGATGGGTTTCCCGTCCGGCAAACCTCTGGAGAAACGTGCGTTCTGGCCGACCTATGAGATCTTTGGAACATCGGTGTCGTTCGGATTCCTTCTCGCCATCGCGGCTGCGATCGTGTTGTGGGTCGTCTACAAGCGAAGCCGCCTCGGGTTCGAGATCGGCATCATCGCCGACTCACCGCGCGCCGCGCGCTACGTGGGTATCCGCACGAAGTGGACCATCGTCGCCGTCACCGCGATGTCGGGTGCGCTCGCGGGAATCGGTGGTGCCAGCCAGGTCGGCGACTTCGCGCACTATCTCGACGCCAAGGGTCTGCAGTTGAACAACTTCGGTTACACCGGAATCGTCGTCGCGGCACTCGCCCGCCTCAATCCGCTCGGCGCGATCCTCGTCGCGGTGTTGTTGGGTGGATTGACGAACGCCGGCTACTCACTCCAAGGCCCCGACTTCCCCAGTGGTCTCGTCGGTACGTTGCAGGGACTCATTCTCTTCACCGCCGTCGCGGGTGAGATTCTCACCAAGTACCGGGTGCGATCGAACAGCGGCGCAACGAAGGCGGTGGCGGCATGAACAGCAACCTCTTCATCGTCATTGCTACGCAAGCGATCTTCTACGGGACGCCTCTGTTTTTCGCGGCACTTGGTGGCGTCTTCACCGAGCGCAGCGGAGTTCTGAACCTGGGCGTCGAGGGCATGATGCTCGTCGGCGGGGTCACCGGTGCGTGGGCATCAATCCACGTCGGCGGTTCGCCGTGGTTCACGTTGATGGTCGCGATCCTCATGGCGATGGCGGCGAGCACAGCACTCGCGTCCCTCCACGCGTTTCTCTGCGTCACGCTGAAGGCGAACCAAACAGTGGCCGGACTCTCGATCACGATCTTCGCAGGCTCAGTTGGATTGTCGAGTTACTTCGCCAACATCTGGAAGGTCGCCGAAGATCCGGTCACGCGTCAGGTGCGCAAACTCGACCTCCTCGGCCTGGGTGACACACCAGTCCTCGGACCACTTCTCTTCAACCACACGATCCTCACCTATTTGTCATGGGTGATGTGTGCGGTCGCCTCGTGGTACTTGTTCCGGACGAAGATCGGCCTGCAGCTGCGCGCCGTCGGCGAATCACCACAAACGGCCGACGCGATGGGAATCAACGTCGTGAAGTACCGCTACATCCACACGATGCTCGGCGGAGCGCTCGCCGGACTGGGCGGAGCTTTCTACAGCCTGGCGATCGTTCCCACTTGGGTCGACGGCATGACGAAGGGAGCGGGATGGATCGCCATCGCGCTCGTCATCTTCGGCTTCTGGCGGCCGGGACTCACGTTGCTCGGTGCATACCTGTTCGGCGCACTGCAGTCGCTCGGGACGGTCCTAAAGTCGCGTAGCTTCGACATCCCGGGTGACGTACTCGACGCCCTGCCGTTCGTGATGACCATCGTGGTACTCGTTCTCGTGTCAACTCGGTTCGCGCACAAGCGCATCGGAGCGCCCGCCGCACTCGGCGTGCCCTACGAGCGTGAAGAACGGTGACCTCACCGAATTCGCTCACCAATACCTCGCCGGGCCTGCGGCGTGGTTGGCTTCCCGTCGGTGGTCCCGACGAATTCGCACTTGGCACCCCGAAGCGTGTGGAACTTCTGGGCGAGGGCGTCGTCGTCGTACGCAACGCTTCGGGATTCAGCGCCTTCGCCGACCGTTGCTCGCACCGCAACGCCAGGCTGAGCGACGGGCGAATTGTCGACGGTTGTCTCGAGTGCCCGTACCACGGATGGCGATTCGATGCGAACGGTCGATGCGCCCACATACCGGCCCTCGGCGTGGGTGCCACTGTGCCACCGGCGGCTCATCTCTCGGGCTATCGCATGCAAGAGCGTTACGGCCTCGTCTGGGTGGCCATCGACGAACCAGTGTGTGACCTGCCGGACGTCGCCGAGTGGAACGACCCTGCATTGCAAGCGATCTGGCTTCCACCCATTGTCATCAACGCCGCAGCGGGTCAATTCGTTGACAACTTCCTCGACTTCGGGCACTTCCCTTTCGTCCACGCAGGAACGTTCGGCGCCGGCGAGGACGAACACATCGACGACTATGAAGTGCAGCGTCGCGACGACGGCTGGGGTTTTGTCGTCGAGTATCCGCACACAATCCACAACAACGAAGACCCGTTGGTGAAGACGGGTGAGCATCCACTGGTGCAACCGCGGAACATGGTCTACACGTACGGTGCGCCGTTCACCATTGTTCTGCGTCTCGAACTGCCGGTAACAGGCATGGTCAATGTCCTCTTCACCGCCTTGCAGCCGATGACGGAGTCGACAACCCGCGTGTATACAGCGATGCTTCGCAACGACTGTGAGACCAACGCACAGGCACAGCACGCCATCGACTACGAACTCGCGATCATGGCCGAGGACTTAACGGTCATCGAGAACCTGTGGGACAAGGCGATTCCGTTCGACGTCGGCCAGGCCCACACCCGCGCCGACCGCAACACCGTCGAGTTCCGCCGCATCATGCAGCGGCTCCTCTCGGCCTGACTCCCTTCGCCTAAGTTTCTCCCATGGCATCGGTCTGGGAATCTGTCGTCGGCCAGAGCCACGCCGTCGAACTGCTGCGCAACCTCGTCGAAAGCTCGGTGCACGGCTTTCTACTTGTCGGCCCCGAAGGCTGCGGGAAGGAAGAAGCAGCTCGCGCCCTTGCCAGCCGCATCGTCACCGGTTCCGATGATGTCGACAGTCCCACCGCGCAGAGCATCATGCGCGGCGCATTCATCGACGTCCACGAAGTGCGGCGTGCCGGTGCGTCGATTCTCGCCAAACAAGCCGAAGAGGTAGTTGCTCTCGCGTCTCGGTCACCCGTCGAGGCCGACAAGGTCGTGATCATCATGCACGAAGTTCACTTCATGGCCGACGACGCGGTTGTTCGTTTGTTGAAGACCTTCGAAGAGCCCCCCGACAAGGTGACTTTCATCTTGTTGGCCGATTCAATCGTTCCCGAACTCGTAACCGTGGCCTCACGCTGCGTGAACATCAACTTCGGTGAACTCGCGCCCGAACACATCGTCGACGCGCTGATTGCCGAAGGTGTCCGCGCCGAATCAGCGCAGGCCATCGCTGCCGGATCGCGCGGAAGCCTGCAACTCGCACGGCTCTTTGCCCGAGATCCCGACTATGTGGCTCGACGTGATGCCTTCGCACGGGTACCTCACGAACTCGACGGCGCGGGACATCGTGTAGCAACGCTCGTCAGCGACATCCTCAACCGTATCGACGCTGCAGCCTCACCACTCGAAGAGATCTTCGAGCGCGAGCTTGCCGATCTCCAGGCGCGCATCAAGATCTCGGGCGAGCGTGGCTCAGGGAAGAAGGACCTCGAGGATTCGCAGAAGCGTCGCCTGCGCAAACACAAGACAGACGAACTGCGCGCAGGTCTTGCCGTCATCGCAGGCGTCTACCGCGATGCGATGTCACATGCTCACAACGCGCACCGACTAGGCGACTTCGCCAAGGCCGTCGACGACATCCACCGCTCGATGGGCCACCTCGCTCTGAACGCATCCGAAGACCTGCTGTTGCAGGCGCTTTTCCTGCGCCTGCCGATCGTGCGCCAGGCCGACCTCGTCGGCTGACGAACCATTCCGCAATC
Source organism: Actinomycetota bacterium (assembly GCA_041164425.1). Taxonomy (GTDB): domain Bacteria; phylum Actinomycetota; class Acidimicrobiia; order Acidimicrobiales; family Ilumatobacteraceae; genus F1-20-MAGs119. Next base: position 6,336 of record JBEAPO010000160.1, on the reverse strand, counting down.
GACTGAATAGAGTTTCAGACATGCCTTCACGTCGCTTGTCACTGCTGCTCTCTGCACTTGTCATCACGGCTGCTGCCTGCGGAGGCTCGGCTGACGAACGCAGTCGTAACCTCGAAGCCCCACTACCGTCGACGCCTTCGACCGCGACCGAAACCACGACAGCGGCTTCCGTCGCCACACCCACTGTCGCGTCGATACTTTCCTCGAACTCCGACGCTCCCACCGAAACCAAGCCTTCGACGAACAGCGTGCCGACAAACAGTGTGAGCACGCCGCTGTCGACCCCTGTGTCGATTGACGTGAGTCCCGTCACGCCGGCATTGACCCCCGCCGAAACCATGCCACCCATCTCGTCGGCCAGTACACCAACGGTCTCCTCGTCGCCCACCAGCCCGACAGTCGCGACTCCGAACACATCGAGCATCATCACTCAATCAATAACGGGTCTCTCTCGGGATTCATTCCGCTTGCTGTGGCTGTCACGTGACGCGGATAAGAAGCGTGACACCCTGCGCATCGAATACATCGAGTCGGCATTGGGCTCGGCGACCGGATTTGCCACGGTGAAGACAAAGATGGGCGCCGCCGTATCGACACTTGAAGTGAATGGCGCCAGCACCGATCTCGAATTCGCTGTCGACTCGATTGGTGAATCGACCACGTTCGACATCGTCTTCGCCACTTCCGATTCGAAGTCGTCGACTTTCACCGGATATCCGACTCTGTGTGCAGCAGGCAGGTTCAGTGCGACAGGACGTGGGCCGTGCACGGTGGCACCTGCGGGAAGTTTTGTCTCGACCAACGGTGCGATTGCAGCGACACAGTGCGAACTCGGCTCGTACCAACCAACGGTCGGCTCGACGTCGTGCATCGAATCCGCGCCAGGCTACTTCGTCGTCGGAAGTGGGGCGACGAAGCAAGAACCGTGTGCGGTCGGTCAGTATCAGCCGGAGTCTGGCCAGACGACTTGTCTTCGCTCACAGCCGGGCTACTTCGTAGCACGTATTGCCGCAACTGCGCGGGTGTCGTGCGATCCAGGCAGTTTCCAGAACCAACCGATGAGCACCGGCTGCGTCGAATCCGAAGCGGGTAACTTCGTCGCCTCCAACGACAACACCAAACAAACACCCTGTCCCGCCGGAAAGTACCAACCGCGTACCGGCCAATCGGTGTGCGTGAATTCACCTCCCGGTTCGTTCGTCGCAAAGTCCGGATCCGCTGGGGCCACCGAGTGTCCGGCGGGTACGTACCAAGCGCTGGCCGCCCAGACGAAGTGCACCGATGCCCCCGCTGGTACGTACGCACCGGAAACGGGCAACGTGAAGGCAACGCCGTGCGAAGAGGGAACCTTTGCGGCAGACCCCAAATCGGTGACGTGCACACCGGCCCCCGCAGGAAAGTTCGTCGACTCGAAGGGTGCGATCGCGCCGCAAGAATGTCCGGCGGGCACCTTTCAACCGGTACCGGGTCAGGATTCGTGCATCAAGGCATCGGCCGGTTGGTTCGTGGCCAAGGCGGGTGCAACATCACAAACCAAGTGTCCGATCGGCAAGTTCCAACCGAGCACCGGCAGTGTCGGCTGTTTGGAGTCGTCGCCCGGTCGCTACGTCGCCGACGAGGGTCAGAAGAGCGACGTTGCTTGTCAACCCGGTTCGTATTCTGACAAGCCGTACATGACCGCATGCGTGAACGCACGACCGGGTCACTACGTCGAAGTAACTCAGGCGACAATCGACTGGACATGCCGAGTCGGCTACTTCCAACCCGACACGGGACGGTCGTCGTGCATCGCGGCACCCGAAGGTTTCTACGTAGCCGAAGAGAAAGCCACCGACCCCCTCCCGTGTGGTGCGGGAACGTTTCAGTCGGTGACTGCGCAGACCGCGTGCATCAAGCCCGATGCAGGCTTCTTCGTGTCGAAGACCGGTCAAGCGAAGCCCACTCCGTGTCCCGCTGGTACCTACCGCGACGAGAAGTCCACGGACACGACGACATGCAAACCTGCAGACAAGGGGTACTTCGTCGCTGGGACGGGCCAGACTGCGCAGACGAAGTGTGCTCTCGGCACCTACCAACCCGAGACTGCACAAACAAAGTGTCTCGACGCACCGGTCGGCCATATCGTCACGAAGGAGGGGGCCACGACACCGACGAAATGCGGAGCCGGTACGTATCAGCCCGATACGGGACAGGTCGTATGTCTCGACGCACGCATCGGGCACTTCGCCTCGAGTGACGGTCTCGCTTCTGACACCGCGTGCCGCAAGGGTTTCTTCGCTTCGAAGACGAAGTCGGCAACATGTGATCCGGCCCCGCGTGGAATGTTCGTGCCGGTCGAGGGCTCGAGAGAACCCACGTACTGCAAGACGGGCACATGGCAACCTGCAACGGGCCAAACAACTTGTCGAATTGCCGAAGCCGGGACGATCACAGTCAAGGCAAAAGACAGCGGCCCTTTCTCCGTCGCATCGTGTGACCCGGGCACGTATCAGCCGAAGGCAGGCCAGAGTGAGTGCGTCGATGCGGAACCCGGTCACTACGTACCCGAACCGGAAGCGACCGAACAACTGCCGTGTGCGGTGGGCACTTTTGTAACACAAACAAAGTCCGTTCGTTGCGTCCTTTCACCTCCGGGAAGTTACGTCGACGACGAGGGCGCGACGCAGGCCACGGAATGTGCAGCAGGCTCTTTCCAACCGTTACCGGGCCAAAAGTCCTGCCGTCCCGCTCCGGCGGGCTCGTTCGTTGCACTAGACGGTGCCTCAGCGGCGGTGAAGTGTCCTGCCGGATCGTACCAGCCAATTGTGGGGCAGATGTATTGCAAAATGACCGCACCCGGCCAGTACGCAAACGCTACGGGGCTCACCGCCCCACGAATCTGCGCACGCGGCTACTTCAGCGACCAAGCAGGTGCGAAAGGGTGCGAACCCGCGCCGGCAGGATTTTTCATCGCACAGATCGGCGCATCCGAGGCCGCCAGATGTCCCGGCGGTTCGTATCAACCGTCACAAGGTCAGTCTGAATGCATTGGCGCGGACCCCGGCTTCTTTGTCGACTACGACGAGGACACACCGGCCATCAGTCAGACCCCCTGCCCCGCGGGAAGAGTCCAACCACGATCAGGCGCGACGAATTGTCGTGAATCCGAGCCCGGATATTTCGTGGCGAATCCCGGCACGGCAAATCAAACCCCGTGTCAATCGGGCGCCTTCTTCGACAAAACCGTGACAACGAACTGTATTCCTGCCGAGACCGGCCACTTCGTCGATCCCGACAACGCAACCGTGCAAGTCAAGTGCGTCGCGGGTACATACCAATCACGTCGCGGACAAACGAGTTGCACCGCAGCACCAGCGGGCTCGTTCGTTGACAACATCGGCGCCGCCAATGCGACGAAGTGTTCGACCGGCACCTACCAGCCGTTGACGGGCGCCACGTCGTGCATCAGGGCAAGCGTGAACTTCTACGTACCGACCTCTGGTCAAACTCGACAAACACCGTGCCCAGCAGGAAGCGCTCAACCGCTTGAAGGAAGCGACCGTTGCATTCTCGCGAAGCAAACGAACGACCAGACCGAAGTTGACACCGATTCGGTGATCACGCCGTCGACCCCCACGACCCTGGCGCGACCGGACGTCGTCACGACAACCACAACGGCATTGCAATCGAACAGCGGTGGCGGCAGGACGACACCCACGGTCCTCGAAAAGCCGACACTTCCTGTCGTCGCAAAGTCAGTCAAAGTCCGAAAGTCCGTGACAATTGCCGCCCCGGGAGGAAAAAGCCTCCAGGGACTCGTTGTACTTGCAACGACCAGGTCGACAACCTGTGTCGTTAGGGAAACAGCATCCGGCTTCATGGTCACCGGCGTCAAGGTCGGATCGTGCCGCGTAAAAGTGACGGCGATCGGTGACAGCCGCTATCTCACACTGACCACCGAATTCAGGGTCAATGTGGTGAAGTAGGCGGTCAAGACGTCAGTCGGTAGGCTTTTCAGCCTCGCCCAGATAGCTCAGTCGGCAGAGCATCTCACTCGTAATGAGAAGGTCGCGGGTTCGATTCCCGCTCTGGGCTCCATTGCTCCAGTTGATTTTCGGTGAGCTATCTAAAGCAGTTCCCTAGAGAACGGTGTACTTGCTGCGAACGTACGAGACGTCGGCGACCAAAGCCGCGACCAACGGATCTTCGACGTCGGCGAATCGAGCAAAGAAGCGCCGGTGATCCGTACGTATACGCACCGAGACACGTCGCGTAACCCAGCGGCGCAAGTGGCGAGTGTTCTCGGTTCGCACGACGCCCGCGTAAAGACGCAGGAGCCGGTTGACCGTTGCCTCGAAGCCGATCGGGCCCAATGTGGTTTCGTTCAATCGCGGCGCGCTGTCGGCGGCGTCGGCAGTGAACCCCTCGCAGCCGAACGTGCGTGCGAAACGCTCCCAGAATCGGGCGGGGTTTGCGGTGAAGTCTTCGCTGAAGGCGACCACGACACGTGCTACACCGAAGATGTCGCCGTACGTGTCAATGAGTTCGCGAATCGCAAATGACCCACGCACCGCTGATCGATCGGCTGTGACTCTGCGCAAAAAGTCATCGTAACTTTGGACCCGACCTTCACGCACGTGGTGCAACCATGTTGACCTCAACATTTCGCGCGGGTCGCGAAGGGTCATCAGGATGTGGTGCCGACCCTCGAGTCGCGCGAGCCGGCGCGCGACCGCGAACGGCCCGACACAATTGTCGAACCATTCTCGTTGGGGCATCTCGATGAGTGATTCATTGGAAAGGATCACCGGGAGAGTGGTGTCCAGGTGTGCTGCTTCCACGAGCGCGCGCAGACCGTCGGCGTGCCACGGCACGCTTCGCACGAGTGCGTCCACGACGAGCCGAGCCTCCATCGCACCCTCGCGACCGTAGGGCTTGCCCGCAAGATTCGGATACCCGCGTAGTTGTGACTGCAATGACGTCGTTGCGGTCTTCGGCCAACCCACATGCAAAACCACGGGCACGTCTGGCACCTGAACAAGTTAATTCAGGACGTCTAGATTGTCGTCGTGGTTCTGGGGGCGTTCGTTTTGTTGGCCGGCGTGATGCATTTCGTGAATCCGCAGTTCTTCAACGACATCGTGCCTCCATGGCTGCCACCGAACGAGGCGTTCTGGACTTATGTAAGCGGCGCCGCCGAAGTCGTTATCGGTTTGATGATGCTGAGGTCGTCGACGCGTCGACACGGGGCGATCGCTGCGATCTGGCTCTTCGTATGCGTGTACCCCGCGAACCTCTACATGACCTGGGACTGGCGTGACCGTGAGGTATCCGAACAGATCGTCAGTTGGGTACGCCTGCCTCTCCAATTCGTGTTGATTTGGTGGGCATGGAGAACCGCAAAAAACTCCGATGAGGAATCGCCGTGGCCGGGGTCGACCTCGTCAATGGCCGGACCCGGCTGACGTTCGACGCGCTGCGCGGTGGTCGCATCGCGCAAGTGTGGTTCGACGATCGTCCACTCCTCGTCGAGCTCGCACCGGGGATCGACGAAGCAGTCGGCTGGGGTTCCTATCCGATGGTGCCGTGGGCCGGTCGCCTCGCAGAGGGTCGGTTCCAATTCCGTCGCGACGTCGTGACGATGCCGGCAAACGAGCGATCACACGCGATGCACGGTGTCGGCTTCCTTCACCCATGGACCATTGCGGGGTCGGGAACGTCGTCGCTTGTAGCGCGACTCGAACTCGACTCGGTTGGTTGGCCCTTCCGGTCGTGGTGCGAGCAGCGCATTTCGCTCGGACCCGATTCTCTGCACATGGAGATGTCGGTGCACGGCACCGAACGTGACTTCCCGGCACAGGTCGGTTGGCACCCGTGGTTTCTGCCGCCGAGCGTGCTCGACGTCGGCTTCGACACAATGTTCGTCCGCAACAGCGAAGGCATCACGACGAAGCAAACATGCCCGCCCGTCGAGCCGCCTTGGGACGACTGCTTCACCAACGCAACACGAGATCCGTGTCTGGTTGTGAACGGGGTCGGTGTACAGCTGTCGAGCACATGTCGCTATTGGGTCGTCTACACCGGGAGCCCGAACGGCGTGTGCGTCGAACCGCAATCGGGAATCCCGAACGCCTTCAACACGCTCTCCGAGTCGGGGCTCGACATCGTCGGTCCCGCGCGCGTGCTGCAGCATTCGTTCACTTGTCGCTTCACACAGTGACGCCTCAGAGGTCGCGGTGAAAAATCGTGATGGACACGCCGCGGAAGACCCTGTCCTCGACCTTCGTCCAGCCGAGTCGTAGGTACCAGGCGTTCTGATCGTGAGTCCACAGATAAGCACGTCCGAAGAACAAATCG
>JBEAPO010000159.1:0-10030 GCA_041164425.1 Actinomycetota bacterium | reverse complement strand
AATCTGTTCCAATGGCTGGAAATTCAGGCGGACGTGACTGGTTGCACGGCGAGATGGTCGCATTGACGAAGCGTTTGCTTGCCCACGTCGAAAACGGTACGACCGACCACGCCAACGACGTGTTCCGCGAGCCTGTCTCCAATTACACCGACCCCACGAAGTGGCAGCGAGAGCGCGACGTTCTCTTCAGAAGGTCACCGTTGCTCCTGGGTCTCTCGGCTGACCTACCCGAGAAGGGCTCGTACCGTTCGTTGACGATCTGCGACATCCCGGTTCTGATGGTCCGTGTCGACGACGGGGTGGCTCGCGCGTTCGTCAACGTCTGTCGTCACCGTGGTTCGCCGATCGTCGAAGACGATCGTGGCAAGCAACGTCGTTACACGTGCATCTATCACGCGTGGACCTATGACACCGAAGGTTGTCTCGTCGGACTGCCCTCGGCCGACGCTTTCGAGGGAATCGACAGGGGAGAGTACGGACTGACCCGGCTGCCTCTCGAAGAGCGCAACGGAATGCTCTGGGGAATCCTGACACCGGGTGTGTCGCTCGACGTGGCGTCGTGGCTGGGGGAAGACCTCGACAGGGAGTTCGCCGCATTCGAATTCGGATCGTGCGAGTGGTTCGTTTCGTACGAAATCGAGGCAGCGAACTGGAAGCTCGCGATGGACACGTACTTCGAGGCGTATCACTTCTCGTCGCTGCACAGGAACACGATCAACCTCATCACGTACAGCGACGTGATCGCCTTCGATGCCTTTCAGCAACACCAACGAAACGGCTTTCCTCGTCGCAACGTTCTGGAACTCCGCGAAATTCCCGAGACCGATTGGGATCCGCTTTCGTACATGTCGAGCATCTACAAGGTGTTTCCGAACGTCGCTGTCACCGTCGCCCCCGAGGCCGTGCTGATTTCGCAGGTGCTACCCGGACCCACGGTCGACACCAGTATCACGATCCAATCGACCTATTCGCGAAGCCCGATCGAGAGCGATGAACGTCGCGCCGAACTCGACAAGCGAGCAAAATTCATCCGCGATGTGATTCTGGAGGAGGACTACTTCCTGAACCACAAGATCGGCGCGGGACTACGCAGTGGTGCAAACCGCCATCTCACGTTCGGGCGCAACGAGCCGGGCCTTCACCACTTTCACCGCATGGTGGAAGAGATCGCTCACCGGTAGGGCTCGAAGAACGCAGCCACGTCGTTCGCGACGAGGTCGGGCTGCTCGGCTGCGGCAAAGTGGCCACCTGCGGGCATGCGGGTCCAACGCTGGATGTTGGCGACCTTCTCGGCACCACGTCGCGGGATGAAGATGAGGTCGCCCGGGAAGACGGCCATTGCTGTCGGCGCTTCCATGATCGGCGTGCGGTCGTGTGCGGGTTGCCATGGTTCGTTGGTGCGGCCGTAGTACATGCGACACGAGCTCCAGAACGACCCCGAGAACCAGTAAATGCTGACGAGTGTCGCGAGTTGTTCGAGCGAGTGGGTCTTCTCGACGTCACGGTGTCCCGAATCGGTGAGTGAGTCACTCCAGAGACGGCGACGTTCGATGAGCCACGCGGCCATGCCTGCGGGCGAGTCGTGCATCGCGTAGGACAACGTCTCTGGCTCGATGCCCTGCACCGTGTAGTGGCTGGTTGCCGTCGCCATGCGCTGCTTCATCAGTTGTGGGTAGTGCTTTTCTTCGTCGTCGTAGTCCTCGGGCTTCAGCGAACCGCGGTCGAGGCCGGGAAAGATCGGCAAGGTCATGTGTGCACCGTGCAGATTGGCCGCGTGTGCGTGGGCGAGTTCGCTGGTGACGATGGCACCCCAGTCACCGCCGTGCGCGGCGTACTTCGGGTAACCGAGTTCTTCGGTCATGAGCTTGTTCCACAGGTTCGACACGTCACGCGTGGTGAGATGTCCGACGGGAAGCGGTGAGGACCAGCCGAAACCGGGGAGTGCAGGCACGACAACATCGAAGTTGGCAGCGGCGAGTCGATGGGCGACGGGGAGATAGTCCCAGTAAGTCCACGGCCAGCCGTGCGTCGCGATGATCGGCATCGGGTTCTTGCCGGAACCACGCAAGTGAACGAAGTGAATGGGAATGCCATCGATGACGACACGGTGGTTGGGCACCGCGTTCATCTCGGCGACCTTCGCCTGCCAGTCGAATTCGTGTCGCCAGTAGTGCAGGAAGTTCTCGAGCCAGCCACGCTGCATGCCGTATTTCCAGTCGTCGTTGGCGACACCGAGTGGAAAGCGAGTGTTGTCGAGCCGGTGGTGCAGGTCGGATACCGCAACCGAGTCGTACGGAATGTCGAAGCGGGTCATCACTCGCCCTGTTGCTTTCTCCCGCCGTACTGGTAGCTGCGTTCGGTGCGTCCACCTGCAACGAGGAGATTTTGGCCCGTGATCCATGATGCGGCGGGCGAGGCGAGGAACATCACCGCGGCGCCGATGTCGTCGATGGAGCCCAGTCGGCCGAGTGGAATCGTCTGACGAAGTTTCTCGAGTTGGTCGCTGATGCCGAGAACGCCGAGGTACGCCTCGGTGACGACGGGGCCCGGTGACACGGTGTTCACACGGATGCCGCGTTCTGCAAGTTCCAGCGCGAGCGTCTGCGTGAGGTTGATCATGCCGGCCTTCGCGGCGGCGTAGGCACCCGTCATCGGTGACCCGCGCATTCCGGCTCCCGATGCAATGTTGATAATCACACCACCATTGGGCATGTTTGCCGCGGCGGCACGCGCGCCCTGGAACGCCGAAGTGAGATTCAGCTCGAGCATGCCCCGGAAGAATTCGTCACTCATTTTCGCGAGTTCGTACGTGGTCGATTCCACCGAGCCACCAACGTTGTTGACCCAGATGTCGAGGCGACCGAACTCGCTGATGGTGCGTCGCGCGATCTCATCGGAGAAGTCGCGAATGTCGCCCTCGACGATCAGCGCGCGACGGCCGCGTTCGCGGATGCCCGCGGCGGTTTCCTCGAGGTCGGAGAGACGACGTGCGTTGACGACGACGTCGCACCCCGCATCCGCGAGGGCCCAAGCGATGCCCCTGCCGATCCCTTGTCCCGAGCCGGTGACGACGGCTACCTGTCCATCCATGCGTACGGTGTCGAACACGCTCATGCGCCTACCATACGCTTCTCCGTGCAACGGAAAAGAGGGGGAGTCATGGCGGGAATTCTCGGGAACCTGACGGGCAAGACCGCGGTCATCACCGGCGGTGCATCGGGCATCGGCCTGGCGATGGCCGAGCGCTTCGGAGCCGAAGGTATGAACGTTGTGATCGCCGATGTCGAGGACGCGGCGCTGTCGGCTGCAAACGACGCGTTGCTTGCCAAGGGCATCGACAGTCGCGCGATGCGCTGTGATGTCTCCGATCTCGGGTCGATCGAGGCGCTTGCCGATTTCGCCTACGAAGAGTTCGGCAACGTGCACGTGCTGTGCAACAACGCGGGTGTCGTACATCGCGACCGCGTGTGGGAGGCGTCGATCGAGAGTTGGGAGTGGGTGATCGGGGTCGACCTCTGGGGTCCGATCTACGGTGTGAAGACGTTCGTGCCCCGCATGATCGCCTCGGGTGAACCAGGCCACGTCATCAACACCGCTTCGACTGCCGGAATCCTGACTTTCCCCGGAATCTGCTCGTACGACGTTGCAAAGCAAGGTGTTGTTGCATTGTCCGAAGTGCTACTCGCCGACGCACGCAATGCCAAAGTGCCGATTCTCGCGTCGGTGCTGTGCCCGGGAGTCGTGCGTACGAAAATCGGGGTTAGCGAGCGCAATCGTCCGGGCAACGTGCAGGGTGCCGCCTTTGGAACCCAAGGCCTCACGACGGCGACCGAGGCGATCGATCCCGAAGAAGTCGCCGAACAGGTGCTGTCGGCCGTGCGCGAGGGACGGTTCTGGATCATGACCCATCCCCGCTACGTGGGTCTCGCCCAGGATCGGGCCAAGGCGATGGAAACCGGTGCGCCGCCGCCGGTTCCGTCACCGATCTGATTGTCGTCTACAAGCGCACCGAGCCGCGTCGGTCTTCGTGTCGGCCGTCACACACGGCTACATTGATCGGCTGACATCGACATGCAGTGGGGGAAACATGCTGGGTGAAAAGTGGATCATTGACCGTACGCCAACGGCGAAGTTCGCGAACTACACGCGTGGAAACGCCGCCGACGTTCTCGCCGATCCGGTGAGCCCGCTCGGCTGGTCACTCTGCTGGGAGAAGGGTGTCGTTCTCGGTTGCCGTGACGGGTTCGTGTCGTTCGGCGTGTTTGACGCCGACGAGTACGGCACGCCCCCCGAGACGTTCGGTCTCTTCGGTGGCTACTTCTACAACTCGCTGACGCAGGCGCGGCTGATGGGCGTTCGCATGCCGGGGGCAACGCCCGAGGCCATCGACGCTGCATACTTCGACAACACACCTGATGTTCCGCCGTACAAGCACGAACCGTGGCACGATAGCCCCAGGCACGAGGCGAAGCTCGGCGAGACCATGGCACGCATCATGGGCGGCGGAACGTATGAGCCCATTGAAGACCAAAAGAAGCTCGCCGCGAAGATCCGCGCCGAGCGCCCCGATCTCACGAAGCTCACCGATACACAACTCGTTGCACGTGCACGTGAGATGGGTGCACTGCTCGTGCCGATGTTCGAATCTCACGTATGGTCTTCGCTCGGCGCCTCGCTCGGACCGGGCGCAGTCGGTGCAATCACCGCAGCGATCGGACGAGCGGAAGACGGTGTGAAGCTCATTGGCTCGGTGGGCGACGTCGACTCGGCTCTCATCGCCATCGACCTGTGGGACCTCTCGCGAATGATCCGCGCATCCGCAGATCTCACCGCGGCCTTCGACGCGGGTGCCGACGCCTGGGAAGGCAAAGTCAAGGGAACCGAGTTCGAAAAATCACTCGATGCGTTCAACCTTCGCCACGGTGGGCGCGGCCCCAACGAGTGGGACCCGGCCGCAGCGTCGTACGAAACGAGCCCGCGATTGGTGTTCGCTCAGCTTGATCGTTTGCGGCGTCAATCCGACTCTGCCGATCCGCGTGCAGCCGCAAAGCGAAACAGCGTCGAGCGCGAGCGCATCTTCAAGGAAATCTCGGACGCAATCGCCGGAGACGCGGAAACTGCGGGCATGTTCGCTGCGGGATACAGCTCGGCGGCAACGTGGCAGCAGCTCCGTGAACGTTCCAAGACCAACAACATTGCCGCCGTGCACGAAGTCCGTATGGCCGCTCGCGAACTCGGCCGTCGAGCAGCCGCGGCTGGACACATCGCCAATGAAGAGCAAATCTTCATGTTGCTCGAGAGTGAACTCGACGACTTCGTTGCGAACCCTGCTTCGTACACGGCCACACTCGCCGAACGTGCAGCCGACCACAAGGAGCTCGCGACGCTGATCCCGCCGTTCATCGTGAACGGCACCGTTCCTCCGCTGAACCAGTGGAAGAAGCGCGGTCAGATCGAAGTGGAGCCCGTGAAGGCCGGCGACGTTCTCGCCGGTACTGCATGCTCCGCCGGTACCTGTACGGGCAAGGCTCGCATCGTTCTCGACCCGTTCGATCCGTCGGGCCTCGATGCGGGCGACATCCTGATCACCTTGAACACCGACCCCTCGTGGACACCGTTGTTCCTTGCCGCCGGAGCCGTCGTCACTGACATCGGCGCGATGGGATCGCATGCAAGCATCGTGAGTCGCGAACTCGGAATTCCCTGTGTCGCCTCGGTTACCAATGCGACGCTGCGGATTCCCGATGGCGCGACGATCACCGTCGACGGCGCCGCCGGTACCGTCACCATCGTGTCGCTGCCGTAAACCGATTCGTTCAGTCGCGCTGGCGAACGTTCGCGAGGAACTGCTTCGTTCGTCCCTCGCGCGGACTTCCGATCACTTGGTCGGGATGGCCGTCTTCGACGACAACGCCGCCGTCCATGAACACCACGCGGTCGGCGACGCCCCGGGCGAAGTCCATCTCGTGGGTCACGACGAGCATCGTCATGCCCTCTTCGGCAAGCTCACGCATCACGCGCAACACGTCACCGACGAGTTCCGGATCGAGTGCGCTCGTCGCCTCGTCGAACAACATCACTTTCGGCTCCATCGCGAGTGCGCGGGCGATTGCGACCCGCTGCTGTTGACCGCCCGACAGTTGTGCCGGATAAGACGACGCTTTTTCGGCGAGGCCGACGCGGGTGAGAAGCTTCATTGCGTTGTCGGCCGCGGTTGCGCGGTCTTGTTTCAGCACCTTGCGCAGTGCGATCGTGATGTTGTCGAGAACCGACATGTGTGCGAATAAGTTGAACGACTGGAACACCATGCCCGTCGAGGTGCGTGCCCGGTCGAGGTCGCAGTCGGGGTCGGTGAGTTCGACGCCGTCGACGAAGACCTTGCCATCGGTTGGTGTTTCGAGCATGTTGACACAGCGCAGGAGTGTGCTCTTGCCCGATCCTGAAGGGCCGATGATGCACACGACCTCGCCCCTCGCCACCTCGAGGTTGATGCCGCGAAGAACGTGGTTCGACCCGAAGCGCTTGTGCAGCGCCGCGATGCGCACGAGGACGTCGCTCATCGTCGACCCGCCTTCGAACGTCGTTCCATCCATGCGGCAAGTTGCGTGAGGGGAACGGTGAGAGCGAGGTAAACGAGACCGGCGACGACGAGCGGTGTGGCGTTCGCGGTGTCGTTGACCCCGTTGCGGCCGAACCGCGCGAGGTCGAGCGTTTTTGCGGTGACGCCGAGCACGGAGATGAGGGAGGTGTCCTTGATGAGCAGGACGAATTCGTTCGTGAGTGGCGGAACGATGATGCGGAACGCCTGCGGGATGATGATGGTGGCCATCGCGCGCGTGTACGACATACCGAGCGAGCGCGCGGCCTCCATTTGTCCGCGCGGCACGGCCTCGATGCCGGCGCGGACGGTTTCGGCGATGTACGCACTTGCCACGAGGGCAAGGGGCACCGAGCCCTGGACGTAGGGGTTGGGCCACTGCCAGCCCGTGGCGATGGGAATCCCGAATCCGAGAATGAGAAGAGTGACGAGAAGCGGAATGCCGCGCAAAACCTCTATATAGGTGGCAGCGAACCAGCGATAGGGCTTCACACTGGACAGGCGCATGATCGCGAGGAGAAGCCCGAGCGAGAGTCCACCGATGAAGCCGAAAATGGTGAAGATCACCGTGTTGCGGAGTGCATTCGTGAGGATGTCCGGAAATTGATCCTTGACGATTTCCCATTTGAAAAGGGCGCCACCGAGGGCGCCCCAATCGACTGCGAGCAGAATCAACACCAACGCCGCGACGGTCGCGGTGTAGACACCACCGCGAACCAGCCGCAGGCGTTGGCGTCGACTCAGACTCATGTATTCGGCGCGACGCTTACTTTGCGAAGTACTTCGCGTAGATCTCGTCGTACTTGCCGTTCGCCTTCAATTCGGAGATGCCGGCGTTCAGCGCGTCGCCGAGGGCCGTGTTGTCTTGGGCAACCGCAAAGCCGTATTGCTCACCGGTCGGGAACGTGGCGGTCAGCACGGTCTTGTCGTCCTTCAGTGCGCGCTCGGCATTGACCGGCAGGTCCTGGAGGATTGCATCGACTTGCTTGCCCTCGAGGGCGAGGAACATTGCGGCCGGCTCATCGAACGACTTCAGCGTCGCATCGGTGGCGTTCTCCTCTGCGTAGCTCTCGCCAGTGGTGCCGGTTTGAACCGCGATCGTCTTGCCCGCAAGCGCTTCGAGAGAGTTCAGGGTGTCTTCGTCCTCAGCACGAACGAGCAGTGACTGATCCGCATCGAAGTAGCCGTCCGTGAACAATGCGTTCGCCTGGCGTTCTTCGGTGATCGTCATTGCCGATGCGACCATGTCGCACGTTCCGGCCTTCGGTGCCAGCCAGATGCCATCGAAGGGCTGCACTGTGACGGCGAGTTCGAGACCTTCGCCGATACCGGCGGCGATTTCACGCACGACGTCCATGTCGAAACCGGTCCATTCGTTGGTGGTCTCGTCCTGGAACTCGAACGGCGGGTACGGTGCGTCGGTGCAGACGGTCAACTTGCCGTCAGCAATAAGGCCGAGGCTCGCAACGTCGACTTCGGTGGCCGTGTTGTCTTCTGTGCCAGAAGTGGTATCGGCCGTCTCCGTCGTTTCGGCCGTGGTGGTTTCCTCCGCTGGTGCGGTGGTTTCGTCGGTGGATGAACTGTTGTCGTCTCCGCAGGCCGCGAGGATAAGTCCGAGGGCCAGAACGGGGGCGGCAATGCGCGAGATTCGACGCATCATTTGCTCCTTCATTGGGTGGTTGGTTGCGAACGACGCTAGTCCAATGTGGCTCGTGTGCCGGCGGTACGGTTGAAAACGTGGCGGGAACGGGGAATTGGGACCAGTTGGCGCGGGGGATTCGTCTGCCGATTCCCCCGGAGGTCGTTGTTCCCGAGCTCCACGAAATCACGCTTCCCGTGCCGCGACCGGCTGCTGTCGCCGACGTCGAGGCCGCGGTGCATGACGCGGTGGTTGCCGCTCACGGGTTGCGCAACGTCGACGGTCGAACGATTGCCGTGGGTGCGGGGAGCCGTGGGCTCACCGGCCGTGTCGAAACGCTGCGTGGCGTCGTGGCGGGTTTGCGTTCGTGCGGAGCTCGGCCGTTCGTCGTGCCCGCGATGGGGAGTCACGCAGGTGGGACGGCCGACGGACAACGTGCGCTGCTTGCGGCACTCGGCATCGACGAAGAATCGATCGATTGTGAAATCCGATCGTCGATGAAAACGGTCGAAGTCGCGCGCACGTCGGAGGGCATGCCGCTGTTCCTCGACGAACATGCAGCGGCCGCTGACTTTGTGTTGCCGGTCAACAGAGTGAAACCGCACACGTGTTTCAAGGGTCCGATCGAGAGCGGCTGCACGAAGATGGCCGTCGTCGGCTTCGGCAAACAACCGGGGGCAGCGCAGATTCATGCGTGTGGACCGGATCGCATGGCGCAGAGGCTTCTCGATGGCATCGTCGCGCTGCGATCCACCGGGCGATTGTTGGGCGGTATTGCGACAGTCGAATCGTGTGCGGGTGAGGTCGTGAAAGTGGCGGTGCTCGATTCCGACGACGTCGGCGGAGCCGCCGAACGGGAACTCACCGATTATGCGCGAAGCCTCGTTCCCCGGTTGCCGTTTTCCGACATCGACGTACTCATCATCGAACGCGGCGGCAAAGACATCAGCGGCACGATGATCGACCCCAACGTGACGGGCCGATTCTGGGTCCACGGTCTCGCCGACTACCCGAGTCCTCCCGCAACGGTCGTGTTGCTCGGTATCACCGAGGCTTCCGGTGGCAACGTTCTCGGCGTGGGTCTTGCCGATTTCGTTCCGGTGTCGGTTGCGAACGTCATCGACTGGGGAAAGACGTACCTCAACTGTTTCACCGCCGGTCCCTCGGGCGTGCGACGCTCGCGCATGCCGATGGTTTTGGCCGACGAAGACGAGTGCATCCGAACCGCGCTGATGATGTGCGGCAAATCAGCTGATGAACCAAAGCGTGTCGTGCGCATTCGATCCACGTTGCACCTCGACAGGGCATGGATCAGCGACGCGTTACTCGACGAACTGTCCTGACGTCGCAATTCATCTACGGTCGTCGTCGTCGGTGATCGCCATCAGCGACGATCGGACGCCGGCATCTCGAGTTCGTACATCGGCACGGTGCTGTCGCGCGACAGCCAAAGCCCGCCGCCCACCTGGCGGAAGTACTTGTCGAGTTCGCGTCGGTACCACGTGCCGCTGCGGCGGTGGACGGTCATGTCGGTTGCGTCGGGGTCGACGATGTCGTCGAAATCCGCGGTCGTCGGAATCTCGAGATAAAGGAAGTGTCGACTCGCGGCGGCGAGGTTCTCGATGGCGGCGCGTGTGGCTGCATTGTCGGGGTACTGCAGAACGCTGTGGCACACGACGAGGTCGAATCGCCGTGAAGGCCGCCACGCGGTGATGTCGGCTTTCTTGTGGCCGTACGTCGCGCAGGCGTAGTCGCTGACGTCTGTCGACACGACGTTCACCTTCGGATGGTTG
>JBEAPO010000158.1:0-20788 GCA_041164425.1 Actinomycetota bacterium | reverse complement strand
CGACGAGGTCATCGTCCTCAACCGCAGCCAGAACAACGCTGCCGGGGTCGATGCGTTGACTCCCCTCGACTTCACGATCGACGGAAGGAACTTCGTCGTACTCGTCGATCGCGGGTTCGTGCCTCTGTCGGCCGAGATTCCACCGCCCGCGACGGGCGTGGTCGAGTTCCTGGCCCGCGCACGCAAATCACAGCAACGGCGGCTCGGCGGCTTGACCGACCCCGCCGAGGGAATACTGCGCGAGGTTCAGCGCATCGACGTCGCTCGCCTCACCGCGCAGATGAAGTCCTCTGAAGACCAAACGGTTCTGCCGTTCTACGTCGACTACCTGCAGTCGACCTCGGGCGCCGACGACATCGTCGGACTGGCGACGGTGGCGAATCCCGACCTGTCGGAAGGTTCCCACCTGTCGTATGCGATCCAGTGGATCATTTTCTCGCTGTGCGCCATCGGCGCGTGGGTCATCCTCGTGCGGCGCGCGATTCGATCTCGGCCATCCGCCTGAATTGTTCAATGACGTTCGGCGTCTCGTAGCCGGGGTCCGCTGAGCGATACACAGCGTCGACGTTCACCGCAATGCGGCCGAATTCGCGCAAGTCGCGTGTCGCCGCCGTACCCTGCATATCACAAACTATCTGCCACGCAGCGTCGAATGCATCGACGCCATTGGCATGGCATTCCGTGGCGGACGCGAGAACCGACGTGAGGTAGTCGCGAACCGCAACCACACCCGTCTTGTCGGTGACGGGCCCATGTCCGGGCACGACCGTCTCGATGTCCATGCCCAACATCAGATCGCACGCCGCTATCCAGTTTTCGAGCGGTCCGGCCCACACGATCGGAGCACCGCCAATGAAGAGAATGTCACCCGTGAATACGGTGCGTGAGTCCGGCACGACGACGATCGTGTCGCCCTTCGTGTGCGCGGGACCAACCTCGATCAGTTCGACCGCGCGACCACCGATTTCGACCTCGAGACGACCCTCGAATGTTCGTGATGGAGGAGTCAGTTCGATGCCACCGAAGCGGAAGTTACCGAAGAAAGAACGGAAGAGTTCTCCGACATCTCCGGGTGCCGCGTTCAGCTGCGCCATCATCGCAGGCGGCACGTGATGCATTTCCTCGGCCGAAGCACGAGACGCGATGATCTCACGGTCGGCGACGAGTTGGTTGCCGTAGCAATGGTCGCCATTGGCGTGCGTGTTGACGACCGTGCCGATCGGTGCCGTCGATGTCGCGTCCGACATTGCTGTCAACATCGCAGCAGTCAGGTCGAGGTCAAAGAGGGTGTCGACAAGGAGTGACGCACCGTCGCCCACGACCAGCCCCGCGTTGCTGTAACCCCATCCGCCGTCAGGTTGGAGATAAGCATGACAACCCTCGGCAACCTCGTGCAGACCGAGAGCGAACGGAACACCTGCAACCGCCATGCGGTGATTCTGACACGGCCTCAGCGCAGACGTTCGGCGATCCCTGACGCGATGCGGCCAGCCACCGCCATGACCGGAAGTTGGGTTGCGGCACGCGGAATGTCGGGGAACACCGACGCATCGGCAACCCACAGACCGTCCACGCCGAAGACCGCGCCGGTGTTGTCGACGACCGACTCGGCATCGCGCTCCAAACCCATACGACACGTGCCGACCGCATGGGAATAGGCGCCGGGTTGGCGGCGTACATAGGAAACGATCGTCTCGTCATCGTGGGCCAGCAATGCGTCGAGAGGTGTGCCTGCGGCATCGATCGACACCGACTCGACGACCTCGCTGAATTGTGGCGTCGAACACAGGTCGGCCGCCAAGCGAAGCGCGGCGAGCATGCGCTGCGCGTCGTCGTGGGTCTCGAGGGTGCCGAGAACGACCTCGGCGGTGCCGTCGACCTCGGCCACGTGTCCAACTGATGACACCTTCGTCACGGCGACCACAAGTTGGTTTGGATCAACGGGCAGAAGATTGATGTCCGAGTCGTCGATCGAAGAACCCACCACGAGACCTGTCACGTCCAGCGTTCGATCACCCATGACCAGACCCTCACGGAGTCCCAACCACAAGGAAATCGCGGGGTGGTCTTTCAGGTTGCGTCCGATTCCTGCGCGCGAGACACCACTGCGGCGCAGCAGGATCGGGCTCCACACGGTTCCCGCTGCGAGCACCACCCCGTCCGTGGCGAATTCGTCACCCGCAACGACGACTCCCCTCGCCCGATCGGCTTCGATCAGGATCTCAGCAACCGTTTGCCCCGCATGCACGACCATGCGACCTGCGTCCTCCAACACCCGTGGGGCGACGAGGACGCCGAATGCGTCGGCTCGATTTCCATCGCGCAATGACAGGGCGACAACTCCGGCGCCGTCGTAGGTCTCGCCGACGTGGCGACACTCGCCGGCTCCCAACGCTCGCGCCGAGGCCAGAACGGCGCCCGTCACCGGACCGGCCTCGTCGGCAGCGGCGAAGTGGGCAGGGAAGCCCAAGAGCGCCATCTCGGCACTCACCGAACGCCAGTTCCAACCGGTGCAACCGTGCACCGCCGACCAAGAATCCCAGTCGTCCTTCGTTCCCCACATCTGCACCAACGCGTTGATTGCGGTTGTCCCCCCCAACGCACGGCCGCGCAGATACGGATATCGAAAGCCACCTGTGTACGTGGATGCGAAGACCAACGGGTCGAGAAGATCGCCGCGCGTCGTGGAGTCGGCGAGGTGCGGTGAGGCATTCGTCGACGACGCGCCGCCCGCTTCGAACAGGTGAACTTCGTAACCGGCGTCGAAGAGGCGCGCAGCAACGACGCAGCCCCCGGCACCTGCGCCGACAACGGTGATGCGCCGCCTCAGGAGGACTTACTCGTTTCGCTGTTCGCTGACTCGGCGTAGCGGCGTGCCGCATCGGCGTAGTGGAATGCCGTCGGCAGACCGTGCAGTGTCGCACCGCCGTCGACGCACAACGTCTGGCCGGTCACGAAGGCACCCTCGTCGCTGCAGAAAAAGAACGCCGCCTTCGCGATGTCCTCGGACGAGCCCATGCGACGCAACGGCGTGAGCTCCTGCAGGGCTTGAATGGCGGGCTTCACCTTGAAGATACGCGACGTCATCGGAGTCTCGATGAGGCCGGAGGCGACGCAATTGAATCGAACGTTCTTGGGACCGTATTCGACTGCCGCAATCTTCGTCGCGTACTCGACCCCGGCTTTGGAACTGCCGTACGCCGCAAGGCCGACGGCGGGGCTGTGTGCAGTCTGCGACGAGATCGAGAGGAACGATCCCCCTCCGTTGGCCGCCATCGAGTTTCCGAAGTGCCGCATGCAATAAATCGCGCCGGTGAACTGCACGGCCTGCATCGCGGTCAGTTTTTCGGGCGTGAGGTCCGCGATCGGTGTGCTCTGTTCGTATCCGGCGCAGTTCACCGCGATGTCGATGCGGCCGAAATCGCGCTCGACGGCGGCTACCAGCGCAACGACATCGTCATCCACCGTGATGTCGCACGTGTAGCCCTTACCTCCAACCTTTGCTGCTGCTTCATTTACCAAGTCGGCGCGACGTGCTGCGATCGCCACGCGTGCACCCTCGGCTACGAAACGCTGCACGATTGCCTCGCCAAAGCCACTGTGGCCCCCGATGACGACGGCAACCTTCCGATCCAACTGACCCATGTCTCCCCCGATCGACTCGAGGAAGATTCTCCGCTAGTTGGTGCTTCTTGGCAAGCCCGCGAGATGACCGGCATCGTTGTAGCGAACGATCTGCCAGCGCCCGGGCCGTACGTGCACGAGTTCGGTGACCGACGTGTTGAGGGTGTGCACCTCGAACTCCCCCACCGGAGCGCTCCGCAGGGCGTGGCGCAGACAGGTGTCGATGACCCCAGCGTGGCAGGCAACGACGATGTTGCCGCCCGACCACGTATCGACGGCGCGCCGAAGTGCGCCTCCCACGCGAAATTGGAACGCAGCGACCGTCTCGCCGCCGGGGTAGGTCTCGTCGTAGGGATCGATCGACCAGTCGCGATGGCCGTACTTCTCGACGAAGTCGGCGTAGGTCATGCCATCACACAACTCGCCCGGGTCATGCTCGCCCCAGTCGGCGTCGATGACGAGTTCGGGATGGCCGAGTGATGGCGCGATGAGATTCGCGGTTTCGATGGCGCGTTTGTAGTTGCTCGCGACGAAAGCCGTGGGCGCTTCGATGCCCTCCGTGAGCCATCTCGCATTCAGTGCCTCAGCCTGCTTGCGACCGAGCTCGGAGAGTCCCGAGCACTTACGCGGCCCACCGATCATCTTGTCCACGGCCACCTGCGATTCACCGTGGCGAACGAGAGTGATGCGCGTGCCGGTCACGCGAGTTTCTCCACGAACGCCTCGAGTTGGCGTAGGTTACGGCACTCATAGACGCCGTCGGTGTGCGAGCCGTACTCGCCCACGATCGAGTCACCCGTGTTCCAGTACGACCGAGGCTCGGGATTCAACCAGTAGACGTGGCGGGCTCGGTGCTTCATTTCACGAACAACCCAGCTCTGCGCAGCGTGGTAGTTGTTGCGCGCATCGCCGAGCAGCAGCACGGTGGTCTTGGGCCCGACGTCCTTGCCGTAGCGTTCCCAGAAGACCTCGAACGCGTGGCCGTAGTCGCTGTGTCCATCGACCCACACGACGTCGGCTTCAGTGTTGACGCGGTGAATTGCCTCGGTGATGTCTTCGGTCGACTTGAAGTAATCGGTGACCTCGTCGAGACCATCGATGAACACGAACGAACGCACCTTCGAGAATTGGCCCTGGATCGCGTACACCAACATCAGGGTGAACCGCGCAAACGCCGCGACGCTGCCCGAGATGTCGGCCACGACCATGAGTTCAGGCTTGGCCGGACGCGGGTACTTGAACTTCGGTTCGGCGGGCACGCCTCCGTAGTTCAGGGAATGCCGCACGGTGTTCCGGAAGTCGAGCGGGCCCTTGCGGCCATGGCGGCGTTTGCGCGCCAGGCGAGCGGCCAGTTTTCGCGTCAACGGGTACAACGCCTTCTTCAGACTCTGCATCTCGTCGCGCGATGCATGCATGAACTCGACGTCCTCGGGCAACGGCTTGCGCAGGGTCTTCGCCATTGCCTCGGCACCGCGGTCGGCGACCAGACGACGCCGGATCTCAGCTTCGATTTCCTGCTTGAATTGCTCGATGCGGTGCTGCATCTCGTCGTTTTCGAGACGCTTTTCGAGATCAGTGATGGGCTGTTGCCCGTCGTCGGACTTCGCCTGTTCGATCTTGCTCATCATGTTGTCGAGATCGAGATTGCGCAGCGTGCGGTAGAGGTAGTAAGTGCCGCCGACGGGACGCCCCGGCTCCATACCGGCAAACCGCTGCACGGCCTGCTTCGCGAGTGCGCGCATCATCGCCTGATCACCGTCCATCAGCGCCCGCATGAGGAGGTTCATCAGTTCTTCCTGAGTGAGCGAGTCCATCGCCCCCGCGCCACCCTTGCCCTCGCCCTGGCGCATCTGTTCTTGCATCTCGCGCCAGAAATCGCCGGCGTCCTCGTCGTCTTTCAGCGCGTATTCGGGTCCTCGCAAACTGAAGTAGACCTCGAAGACCGTTTCGAACGCCCGCCAGTGGGCGGAGTTCTTCACGAGCGTTGCGCCGAGCGCCCACTTGAAGGCCTCGCGATCTTCGAGAGGGATCTGCTTGATCGCCTCCATCGCGTCGAGATTCTCGGTCAGGCTGACCGGCAACCCCGCATTGCGCAACTCGGCGACGAAGCCGGACATCAGGTCGAGCATCGTGCGCTTCTCGCTACTTGTCCGACGACAGTTCCTTCGCCGCCTTGGCGATGTCGGTCTGGTACTTGAGGAGGATGTGCAGGGTCTCCTTGGCCTGCTCGGCATCGATGTGCTCGATTCCGAGCAGCATCAACGTTCGCGCCCAGTCGAGGGTCTCACTGACAGACGGTGCCTTCTTCAGGTCCAATTGACGGATGCTTCGCACGATGCGAGCAATCTGGTCGGCGAGATGCTCGGAGATCCCGTCGACCTTGGCCAGCACAATTTCCTTTTCACGGTCCATGTCTGGATAGTCGACGTGAAGGAAGAGACAACGGCGTTTCAACGCCTCGGAGAGTTCCCGCGTGTTGTTCGATGTGAGGAACACCAGCGGGATCTGCTTGGCGGTGATGGTTCCGAGTTCGGGAATCGACACCTGGTATTCGCTCAGGATCTCGAGCAGAAGGGCCTCGGTCTCGACTTCGACGCGGTCGACTTCATCGATCAACAAGACCACCGGCTCGTCGGCGCGGATGGCCTCGAGCAGCGGACGGGTCAAGAGAAATTCCTCGCTGAAGATGTCGTCGTGCACTTCAGACCATGAGTCACTGTTCTTGTCGGCCTGGATGCGCAACAGCTGTTTCTTGTAGTTCCACTCATAGAGGGCTTTGGATTCGTCGAGGCCCTCGTAGCACTGCAGACGGATGAGTCGCGCACCGATGAGGTCGGCGATGCTCTTGGCTAGCTGGGTCTTGCCGGTTCCGGCAGGACCCTCGACGAGAACCGGCTTGCCGAGGCGGTCGGCAAGGAATGCCACGCTTGCAATACCGTCATCGGCGAGATAGTTGACCTTTTTCAGGCCTTCACGGACAGCCTGCACTGAATCGAAGCGGTTCCCCATGCCTGCACCCTACCGTTCGGTAGGGTTGGGCCACCAATGGATGCGCCGCGCGACCTGCTGCGAACCAACCTCGCCGTCGCCGCGGGAACCGCGGTGTCGCGCGTCACGGGTCTCGCCCGGATTGTCGTGTTCGGCATCGTCATCGGCCAGACCGCAGTGGCCGATGCGTACGACGGCGCCAACAATTCGCCCAACTCCATCTACGAACTCCTCATCGGCGGAGTGTTTTCCGCGGCGTTGGTGCCCGTCTTCACGCGCCTCTTCCACGATGACGACGACGACGCTGAACGCGCCGTCGTGTCGACAGCGATCGTGACGCTCGCCGCGCTTACGGCAGTCGCCGTCCTGTGCGCACCATTCATCTTCCGACTGTTTTCGTTGAACCCCGCTCCGGGAATCGACGCCGACCGATACCGCGACATCGGCACCATGCTCGCTCGTGTTTTTCTCGTCCAGATCTTTTTCTACGGTCTCACCGCGCTCGCGACAGCGGCATTGAACGCACGGCGCAAGTTCACTGCCGCTGCCTGGGCACCCGTCGCCTCGAACATCATCATCGTCGGATTGCTGGCTCTCATCCCGTTGTCGATCGATGGGCGGCCCGGCCTCGACACCATTGCCGACAACTCGGGCCTACGTTGGCTGTTGGGGGGTGGCGCAACCCTTGGAATTGCAACGACGTCCCTCATCGTGCTTCTCGTGGCCCGCGCTGCAGGTCTGTCCGTCGGATTCCGACCCGACTTCCGCCACCCTGCCGTTCGCCGCCTCGCACGCTTGTCCCTTTGGACATTTGGCTACGCACTCACCAATCAGGTCGCCTTGGTCGTCGTACGCAACCTGGCCGAACCCGGCAGCGGTGGTCCCGATGCGTACACAAAGGCGTTCACGTTCTTCCAACTTCCCCATGCACTCCTCGCCGCATCGATCACCACGACATTTGCGCCCGACCTCGCAAGGGCTGCGGCCTCGGCCAACAGAGAAGCCTTCGTTGCTCGGCTGTCGCTAGGGGTGCGACTCATCACGATGCTCACCCTGCCGTTCGCCGCGCTGTTCTTCGTCACGTCGCGACCGATGGTCGGCGCGCTTCTCCAGCACGGCAACTTCACCGCGGATGCTGCACACACCACCGCCCGCGCACTGATGGGCTTCTCGATCGGGCTCGTCGGCTTCTCGGTCTACATCTTCGTCCTGCGGGGCTTCTATGCACACGAGGACACTCGCACGCCATTTGTCATCAACTGTTTCGAAAACGCATTCAACGTGGCGCTCGCATTCGTCTTGGTCGGACGCTACGGAGTCCTGGGTCTCGGCCTGGCATTTGGAGTCGCGTACCTCGTAAGTGCGGTTGTTGCGTTGGTGGTCGTCGAACGTCGTCACCCCGAGTTCGCATCGCTCGCATTGATGCGTTCACTCGCGCCGATGCTTGCAGCAACCCTTCCCGCCGCAGCGACAGCTTGGGCGATCGGTCGCGCGATCGGCGCCACAGCGGGCATCGGGGCGGTCGTTCGGACCGTTGCTTCGTTTGCCGTCGGAGGGCTGGTGTACGTGGCTTCGCTGTGGATCTTGCGCGTGCGCGAGACGACCGAAGTCGTCGAAAAACTGCGCGGCTTCAGCGCAGGGCGCTGAGAACCACCATCTCGTCGCGGTGCACGACGAGAGTCGAAACGCCGTGGGCAAGATCGGTTGTCCGTTTTCCGACGATCGCCGCGAGCTCCGATCGAGACATTGCCACGGAACCGCGCGCAACCAGATGACCCGAAGAGGCGACGATGTCGACAACGTCGCCATCCGCAAAATCGCCCTCCACAGACGAGACCCCCGGCGACAACAACGACGTACCGCGTGACTCGATTGCCGAAACTGCGCCGGCATCGATGACCAAGCGGCCCTCGGGTTGGGCAGCGAAAGCGATCCACAGTCGTCGCGCAGAGAGTTGACGGTCGCGACCGAGGAAAGTCGTCCCGACCGAAACTGCTGGATCCACCGCATCGACGAGCACGTTGTCGCGCGCGGCACGAGCAATGACCGTTCGCACACCTGACCACGACGCAATGCGCGCGGCCGACAGCTTCGACGCCATGCCGCCACTACCGCGCACCGTCCCCGCGCTGCCCGCATCCACACTGAGCAGGTCGTCGTCGGTGGACACGACGTCGATCAAATTTGCATCCGCGTTCGAGCGTGGGTCGCTGGTGTAGAGGCCCTCTTGGTCGGTGAGCAACACCAGCACGTCGGCGGCCACGCTGTGCGCAACCAACGCCGCGATGCGGTCGTTGTCACCAAACCTGATTTCGTCGTTCGCGATGGCGTCATTCTCGTTGATCACGGGCAGCACGCCGATCTCGAGGAGACGTGTGAGCGTCTGCCGGGCGTGAAGGTACTGCTGACGATCACCGAAGTCGTGGGGCACGAGCAACACCTGCCCCGTCACCACACCATGTGGTGCGAAGACGGTGTTGTAGCGCTCCATCAATCGACTCTGGCCGATCGCGGCAAGCGCCTGCAGTGTTCCCATGTCGGACGGCCGCTGCGCAAGGCCAAGGGCAGCGACACCGGCGGCAACGGCGCCACTTGTGACGAGAAGAACTTCGTGGCCATTGTTGCGTAACTGCGCGATCTGCGCCGCGAGAGATGTGAACATGTCGGCGTTCAACGTTCCATCGGCGTGCGTGACCGAACTGGTGCCCACCTTGACGACGACGCGCATGTCAGAGCTCCGCCGTGTATTCGAACGAGAACTCACCGACGTGCACGACATCGCCGTCTTGCGCGCCCGCACGCGACAGCAGGCGGCCGACACCCATCTTCTTCAGACGTTCGTCGATGTAGTTCAGCGCCTCGGGGGACGTGATGTCGTTCAACGCAACCGACCGCACGGCATTGCGGCCGTGAACGCGGAACTCGTTTTCGCCGACGCGTTCGACGTAAGTGCCCCCAGGCTCTGGGCGCAGGATGACCGTCGCCTCGCGCGGCGGAATCGCCTCGCGGGCCTGCGACACGATCTGGGCGAGCTTTCCGACGACGGCCCGCACTCCTTGGCGGGTGACAGCCGACATCGTGAGACCCGACCAAGCCTCGACAGCTGCGACATTGGCGACGTCGACCTTGCTTCCCACAACGATTCGGGGACGCTCGACCAGACCGGGATCGTAGGCCTCGAGTTCGCGCAACAAGACGCGCTCTTGCTCCTCGGGGGACATGCCATCCATCGGCGCAAGGTCAACGAGGATGCACAGCGCTCGCGCCCGTTCGATGTGACGCAGGAACTGATGGCCGAGGCCACGGCCTTCGCTGGCGCCCTCGATGATGCCCGGAATATCGGCAACGACGAACTCGGTCGAGTCGTCGACGCGCACGACACCGAGATGAGGCTCGAGGGTCGTGAAGGGATAGTTCGCAATTTTCGGCTTCGCCGCCGATATCGAACTGATGAACGTGCTCTTGCCGGCGTTCGGGAAGCCGACGAGCGCGACGTCAGCCATCAACTTGAGTTCCAGCTTCAACCAACGCTCGGCGCCGTACTCACCCTGTTCGGCAAATTTAGGAGCGCGACGGCGATTCGAGAGGAATCGTGCGTTGCCGCGGCCACCGCGACCGCCCTCGACCACCAGCCAACGATCGCCGTGCGCCACGAGGTCGGCCAGCACCTCACCGGTGTACATGTCGCGCACGACCGTGCCCTCGGGGACCCGCACCTCGAGGTCGCGACCGGACCTGCCGTGCAGGTCCTTGCCCATCCCGTTCACACCATCGTCGGCGCGACGGTGGGGGTGATCACGGAAAGCAAGCAGCGAAGCAACGTTGTGGTCGGCAACCAGCCAGACGTCACCGCCCTTGCCGCCATCGCCTCCGTTCGGGCCACCGAATGCGACGGGACCCTCGCGGCGGAAACTCACACAGCCGGCTCCGCCATCGCCGGCGCGCACGTTCAATTGGCACTCGTCGACGAAGGCACTCATGGTGTTAATCAGGCTAATGGCGCACACCTGTCACCTATCGTCTCTTTTGTGAGCGGTTCGACTCCCCCTTCCGACTCCACGAGCCGCGCCGCAGTGTGGGCCTCCACGATGGCCGGCCACGTGCTGTCTCATTCGTCCGCCGACGTTCGCTTCGCGCACTCCGACTCGCACGCAGCCACCGGGACACACCGTCTCGTGTCGCGAGACGAACGCGAGGATCATGAGAACACCCTCCTCGCCCCCAACGCAACACGCGCGATCGGCGCGGGTACACGCACACGACACGAAGAACCCGATCCGTTCCGTACCTGCTTCGAACGCGACCGTGATCGCATCCTGCACGCGGCGGCTTTCCGTCGACTTGCGGGCAAGACGCAAGTTTTTGTGTTCCCCGACGACCACCAGCGCACGCGCCTCACGCATGCTCTCGAGGTGGCGCAGGTGGCCACTGCGATTGCGCGAGCACTGGGTCTCAACGTGGCACTGACCGAGGCAATCGCGCTCGGCCACGACTGTGGTCACGGACCCGGCGGTCATGCCAGCGAAGATGCCCTCAGCCCTTTCGTCAACGGCGGATACGACCACGCACTATGGGGCGCCGACGTCACCCTCGCGTCATTGAACCTGTGTCGCGAAACCCTCGATGGCATTCGCAATCACTCATGGTCGCGGCCCGCACCGATGACTCCCGAAGGCGAGGTCGTGTCGTGGGCCGATCGCATCGCCTACGTCTGCCACGACTTCGAAGATGCCGCAGATGCGCGCGTCGTCTCGAAGAACGACCTGCCGTCCATCGTCCGCGAGCGATGCGGCACCACGCGTGCCAGGCAGATCTCGTCGTTCATCAACGGCATGCTCGACGCCACCCGCGCCACGGGTCGCGTGGCGATGACGACCGACATGGCCGAGGCACTCGGTGCCTTCCGTCAGTTCAACTACGAGGCCGTGTATCTGCGCCCCGAATCACAGGCCCAAGCAGCTTTGGTCATCCGAGTGCTTCAAGCGTTGGTCGAGCACTACGTCACACACCCGTCAGCCTGCCCCGCAACTCGCCAACTCGATGTCGAGACGAAGTCACCCGAGATGATGAGGGCGATCGTCGAGTACGTAGGGGGAATGACCGACCGCTACGCGTTCCAACAAGCCGTCAACCTGCTCAATTGGCAAGAGTCCGACCTTCCGGTCGGCATCGACTTCCGCTGACTCGGGTCAGTTGTTCGACGGAAGAACGTCGACGACCTTGCGGCCGCGACGCTCCCCGAACTTCACGCTGCCGCCAACAAGGGCGAAGAGGGTGTCGTCCTTGCCGATACCCACGTTCTTTCCGGGGTGTACGCGAGTTCCGCGCTGGCGGACGAGGATTGCACCGGCATTGATCTGCGTGCCATCGAAGGCCTTGACACCGAGGCGCTGTGCATTTGAATCGCGGCCGTTACGTGTGGAGCCGCCACCTTTGGTCTTTGACATGGCTCAGCCTTTCGCGATGGAAGTGATTTCAACGACGGAGTACTGCTGACGGTGACCATAGCGACGACGCTGGTTGGTGCGGCGCTTGTAAGTAAAGCCGTCGATCTTCGGCCCTTTGGCCGTGGCAATGACGCGGCCGGTGACCGACGCGTTCTTCAACTGGTCGGGCGTGGAGAGCACGGTGCCACCGTCGACGAGAAGAACCGGAGTGAACTTCACTTCGGTGCCATTGTCGACGCCGAGAAGTTCGACCTTGACGGTCTCGCCCTGGGCGACTTTTTCCTGCTTACCACCGGAGGCGATGACTGCGTACATAGCGGTTTCCGAGCCTACAAGGGCCGCCGAGCGTCCCCAACCCCTCAGCCGTGTTGATGTCGGCTCAGCCGTGTCGATGTCGGCTCAGCCGTGTTGATGTCGGCTCAGCCGATGAGGGAATGGTCGACTTTGATGCCGCGACCCTCACAGTCGGGGCACTGGCCAGCGAAGCTGGTGAGGAGCCCCTCGCCAATTCGCTTGCGGGTCATCTCGACGAGGCCGAGATCGGAGACCTCGAGGACCTGGGTGCGGGTCTTGTCGCGGGCAAGTGCTGCGCGGAAGGCGTCGACAACCTTGCGGCGGTTCTCCTTCACTTCCATGTCGATGAAGTCGATCACGATGATGCCGCCGATGTCGCGCAACCGAAGCTGCAAAGCGATCTCCTCGGCCGCCTCGAGGTTGTTGTGGAACACCGTTTCTTCGAGGTTCGACTTGCCCACGTTCTTCCCGGTGTTCACATCGACGACCGTCAATGCCTCGGTGTGCTCGATGATGAGCGAGCCGCCCGACGGCAGCCACACCTTGCGATCGAGCGCCTTGTGGATCTGTTCGTGCACGTGATAATGCTCGAAGATCGGTAGACCCGACGCCGATGTGGTGTCATCGTCGCCTTCGTCGTCGGAGTCACCTGCGGGCGTACCCGCCGCATACAACTCGACGCGGTCGGCGAGTTCGGGGTTGAAGTCGCTGACATAGCTCTTCAGGTCTTCGTAGAGCTGCGGGTCGTCGATGACGACACCGCGGTACTCGGCATTGAACTCTTCACGGATCACACGTACGGCGAGACTGGGCTCGCGGTACAACAACTTCGGGCCGTTGGCTTTCTTCGCGGCCTCCTCGATGCGGGCCCATTCGTCGAGCAACCGCGACATGTCGGCACGCAGTTCATGCTCGGTGGCGTGCTCGGCCGCGGTGCGCACGATGAGGCCGTGCTCGGCGGGCTTAACTCGGTCGAGGACCGAACGAAGGCGCCGACGCTCGTCGTCGGGCAGGCGCTTCGAAATGCCGTACGTCTTCGAGTTCGGGATCAGAACCACGAACCGGCCCGGCAGCGACACCTCTTGGGTAAGCCGGGCACCCTTGGCGCCGATCGGGTTCTTCGTGACCTGACAGAGAATCAACTGTCGCGCCTTCAGGATGTCCTCGATGCGACGATCGGCCGACTTCTCGACGATGTCTTCGGCGTCGTATTGCACGTCGCCGCGGTACAGCACCGCGTTCTTCGGCGTCGCAATGTCGACGAACGCGGCCTCCATGCCGGGCAGCACGTTCTGCACCCGACCGAGGTAGATGTTGCCGTGGATCTGGGAGATGTCGTCGGCCGGCCGGCTGACGTAGTGCTCGATCAGTTTCCGGCCCTCGAGCACGGCCACCTGCGTGAGCCCCTGGCGCACCTGGACGCACATGAGATAGCGCCCGACGGGCCGGCCGTCACGTGTGCGACCACGACGCCGTTCGACGATTTCGGCTTCGACCTCTGCCTGGTTCAGGCGGGGACGACCACCCTGGCCGCGCTGCCCGTTCTGCTGACCCGAACCGCCTCGGCTACGACCACGGCCGCCACGACGACGCTTGTTGTTGCCCTGTTTCGGGGCTGCGGGTGACGCAGCGGGCTTCGACTCGGGCTGACGAGCAGGCGCGGGACGTGTGTCTCCAATTTGGGGTCGGCGACCGGGTTCACCAGCCGCGGGCGCGGGCGCGGGCGCCGCAGCCGTCGGCTGAGCCAGGGCTTCGCCCGCCGGACGTGGCGATTGACCTGGCTGCCCGTTCTGGCCGGACTGTCCTGATTTGTTGCGGTTGCGCCCACCGCGCGACCCACGGCGCCGTTTCTTGTTCGGCCCGGGGCTGGCGGACTGATTCGCGCCCTCGGAAGGTTGGTTCATGTTGTCTCGATCCTGTGCGACCAAGGGTCGCTCGGATGGTCAGGTTATCGGGCGACCTACCTCAGACGGCGCATATGGACGCTTTGCACGAGGCCCACGATGGCCGCAAAGGCGACCATATGCGATCCCCCGTACGAGATGAAGGGCAGGGGCAAGCCCGACACGGGCATGATCCCGAGGGTCATGCCGATGTTCTGGAAGGTCTGCCAGAGGATCATCGAGAAGGCGCCGAGGGCGATGAACTGGCCCAGGCGGGTGCGCGACAGTCGACCAATGCGCCAGATGCGCCACATCAAGAGAGTGAAGAGCGACAAGGTGACGCCCGCACCGATGAGGCCGAACTGCTCGGCGATTGCCGAGAAGATGAAGTCGGTCGACTGCACCGGGATGAACGCCCCGTTGGTGAGCGGGCCGTTCAGAAAGCCCTTGCCCGTGATGCCGCCCGTTGCGACCGCACGCTTGGCGAAGCGCACCTGCAACACGACGTCTTTCAATGCCTCCTCGGTCGAGTTCTGGTTGAGGAATGCCTCGAAACGTCGAAACTGATAACTACGCACGACGCCGCTCCACGCCGCGACCGTTGCCGAGAGGATTGCGAGCGAAGTAATGGACACGATGTAGCGAACCTTGCTACCCGCGACCAACAAGAGACCCATCGTGCACGCCAGCAACACCGTCGCCGAACCGAGGTCTGGCTGCAGCAGGACGAGGCCGACCGATGAACCGACGATAACGAGGGTCATGATGAATCGGTGGTACGGGAGTTCGTCGTTTTCTTCCTCTGAGAGATAACCCGCGAGCAACAACAACAAGGAGAACTTGGTGAATTCGGCGGGTTGCAATGAGACGATGCCGAGGTCGAACGAAAGACGCGCGCCACCGCGCACCGCACCCGCCACGAGAACGAGCATCAGCGCAACCAGCGAAGCTCCGTAGAGAAACTCCGCCCTTCCCCGCAACCACTCGTAGTCGACAGCCATCACGAGCGCCATGACGACAGCCGCGGCGATGATGTAGATGATCTGTCGTTGGAGCAGATAGTACGGGTCGACTCCGCGTGACAGCAGGCGTGGACGCGTCGTCGAATACACCGCGAACGCGCCGATGGTCGACAGGGCCGCCACCGCGAACACCAGCAGCCAATCGATGTTCCGACTGGGGTCGGCCATGCTGCTTCGGATGTTCCCCATCCCCGACAGCGACGGCCGACGACGGACGGCCTCGAGCAGAGCCATTAGTCACGCACCCCGCCGCCGTAACCCGAGAGACACAATGGACTGACCAGCCGCTGCGAGCGAGCCACCGCCGTACTGTTGATGTCGAGCGGATTGCTGGGGATCACTTCCTGCGGATCGACCACCCCCGCTAGTGCAGAGAACACGCACTTCACCACCGGCGCTGCGGCTTGCGATCCGTAGCCCGATTTTTCGAGGTACGCAACCGCAGTGAACGGCCGCGTCGGGTCGAGACTGAATGCAGCAAAAGCGGACGAGTCGTTCCACGGCAAGTTCTTGAATCCCTGCGCGGTGCCCGTCTTGCCGGCAATCGGCAGTGACTTTTTTGGATAGTTCTTGAAGAGAAACTCGCCCGTTGCCTTGTGGTAGAAGTCCCAATCGACGCCGGGTCCATTCACCACACGCGTGAGGCCGCGAACGATCGGGTCGTGCACCTCGGGGGGCATCTCGATGTTACGGATGAGCTTTCCGCGGACGCGGTCTTCGATGACGGTCGCCTTCGACAGATCGGCGAAGCCCGCATCACCATCGGGAGTACCCGACTCAAGGATCCTGTTGGCGACATGGGGCGTAACGACACGGCCATTGTTCGCGAGCGCAGAATACGACACGCCAACTTGAAGCGGCGTGGCCGCGAGCAAACCTTGGCCGATCGCAAACTGCACATTGTCACCCACGTAGTAGGCGCGACCTTCGTCTTTCGGGATCGCCCCTGCTTCGGCCAATGAGGCTTTCAATTCCTTGCTCGGCAGGGCTCCGCCGTACTCGAAGGGCAGGTCGATACCGGTTGGTGCGCCAAAGCCGAAGTTGCGAACTTCTTCTTCCAGGATGGGCCGGTAACCGCGCTGGGTGAGAATCTGCTCGCCGATCTTGTAGAAGAACGTGTCGGAAGAAACTGCAAGTGCGTCCTCGATAGTGACGGGCCCGTAACGGCACGGCGTATTGGTCGCCGAACAAAAGGCGTTCTTGAAGACGCACTTCACGCCCTCCTGACAACGACCGTTGGGAATGGATTCGAGCTTGTATGTGCCTTCATCGCGGTACTTGTACTTCAACGGGTCGGCAATCTGTCCCGAATCGAGCGCTGCGAAGGCGGTAAACGGTTTGAACGTGGAGCCCAAGTTGTAGCGGCCACTGACAGCCCGATTGACGATGATCGCCTGATCAGGGTCTTTCGAGTCGGGAAAAAGTTGCTTGAATTTCGTAGACGAGATCCCTGCGTTGAACCATCGATTGTCGAAGTTCGGGTAACTGGCCATCGCAATGACTTCACCCGTGTCGTAGTTCATGAGGAGGGCTGAACCAGCCGGAGCCTTGTAGAAGTTGACCTCGGGGTATTGCGGGTCGGGGTCTCCGTTCTCGAGTTTCACCGTCCCCGCGTCGACTTGACGCCGCAGGCCCAGCATCGTCTCCAGGGCCTGCTCTACGAACTGCTGGTAATCAAGGTCGATCGACAACTGCACGTCGTTACCGGGTATCGGCTCGACTCGTTCGATTTCACGGATGATCTGTCCGAGGGCATTCACCTCGTACCGCACGTAGCCCGGCTTGCCGCGGAGAACGCTTTCGTAGGTTTGCTCGACACCGTATTGGCCGACCCGTTCGTTCGGCGAATACTTGAGCGACTTGTAGTACGGCAACTGCCGCTCGAGAATGGCACCCATGAAGCCGACCACATGCGCGCCGATTGGCGCGTACGGGTACTCGCGGCGCCAGCCTTCTTCCACGTCGACACCCGGATAGTCCTCAGACCGCTCACGAAGGAACAACGCAGTCTGCTCGGAAATTCCCTCGCGAAGCGGAAGCGGCTGCAAGGGGTCGTACAACTTGCTCTGGTAGCGCCGTTCGAGTTCGGTCACGGGAGTTTGCAACGCACCCGACAGTCGCAGAAAGAGCTCGGCGCGTTCGGCGGGTTTGCGCACGACCGACCGGTCGATGGTGGCGATGAGGACACGTTCGTTGTCTGCCAGCACACGGCCGTCGGTGTCGAAGATGCGGCCACGTTCGGGCAACAACGACACCGTTCGCGAACGCACCTCGGCGACGCGCGACTCCAAACTTTCGGCGTCGACCACCTGCAAGAACCACGTGCGGGTGCACACGAGACCGAGCAGAACCAAAGCGAGGCCGCCGAGGACGCCCAGTCGCTTGCCCGAGATGGTGGCCGGCATTCCCCTATTCTGCCCAGACCGCTTGACGAACGGGCTTCACCAGTGCCCACTTCGCGATACGCGCAGCAGGAACCGCAAACGCAGCGTTGAAAGCGGCGCATGCAAGGGCAACGGTCACGATGCGCGAACCGAGAAGGCCGTCAACGCCGACAACCAGACTCGCTGCTGGGTACAACAAAACCGCGATTGCCGTTGCGAGCGCAACCGCGATGATCTTCGCCCACCACCGCGCCTCGTGCACGAATGCGTTCACTCCCCCGGCCATGTATCCGGCGAAGCCGAACACGACAGCCGACAGACCCATCGGCGCGGTCAGCACCATGTCGTACATCAGACCGAACATGAAACCCGACACTGCACCCGCTTCGCTTCCCGCAGCCACACCACTCGCGCAGGAGAACAAAAGCATCACTTGCAGAACCACTCCGAACGGTCGCAAGGTATTGAAGAGCGTCGTCTGGAAACTCAACACGATCAGTCCGAGAAGAAACGTTCGTGTCGCGGGCGACTCGATGATCGCAAAGAACCGCTTCACCGCGGAATCTCCGTTGCCGGCTGGTACAGGAGCACGCGCACGAAGTTCAAACTTTCGAGGTTCGCGGCCAGGTCGACTTCCAACAATGGACCGGCGGTCCCCTTGCGATTCACCACTCGCGCCACGATGCCCACCACGAGGTCGGGCGGCGCGAGACTCTGCGATCCGCCCGCAGTAACGACGGGAACGCCCTCGCACAGGGCGCCGAGACGCTCGGACGCCTGCACGAAGCGGACAATCGGCGTACGGCCGATGCCTCGACCCTCCATCGCGCCGGTTTCGCGCGGTACAAGACCTCCCGTCTCGGGAATGGTGATCTGCGAGCCAGAACCACCCGGTCGCGGCGGAAGCGTGGTCGAAAACGGTGTGAAACCCTTGATCGTCGTTGTCGTCGGCTTCGGCAGGGTCGTTGTCGTCGTGCTGGTCGTTGTCGTGGTGCTGGTCGTCGTCGTGGTTGTCGGCGGCACCGTAGATGAGGTGGTTGTCGTCTCGCCGGGCAAGGTCGTGGTGGTCACGCCATCGGGCGTGCTCGAGGGCGCGGCGGCGGCCGTCGTGGTGGTTTCGGCGGGAAGCGACGTCGTGGTGGTCGCCGCGGTGGTCGTCGTCGCGTTGGCGGGACAGTTGCCCACCTTGACCGCGATCGCGTATTCGGGGTCGGTTGCCAACATGACGACCGATCGTTCCAGGGTCGCGTCGGTGATCTTGCCGACGAGGCCTGCACCGTTGGTGACCGTCATGCCCACGCGGATTCCGCTCGATTTGCCGCGGTTCAGTTCGAAGGTCTGCGAGAAGTTCGACGGGGACTGACCGACAATCTGGGCCGTCACACTGTCGATGCCCGCGAGCGTGGGCAGGCCGTTCAGGGCCAGAAGTTCCTGTGCTTCGCGCACGCTGGCCGCCGCAGCGATGGCCGTGCCCTCTTGTTTCACCAAAAGGTCCTTCAGGGCCAGGTTTTCCTTCCGTAGCTCTCCGTAGTCGAGTACACCTCGCCACGCGTTCGACACGGGCTTGGTGACGACGTTGGTGAGACGCTCGACCGGACGGAACACCGTGCCGAACGTGTCGCGCACGCCCGACACGAATCCGCTGTCACGCAGGTCGAGCGTCACGAGCAGGATCGAGGTGAGCAGAAGCACGACGATCATGCGCCGACGTGTGAAGGACTGCACGAAGAGGAACTGCTCCTCAGTCGATTCCCGTTTGGGTGAGGAGACCGCGCATCGCCTCGATGTTCTCGAGCGCCTGGCCCGAGCCCAACACCACCGCGTACAACGGGTCGGGGGCGACGACCGCGCGCATTCCCGTTTCATGCGTCACGCGTTGCGTGAGTCCGGCGAGCAACGCACCTCCGCCCGACAGGACGATGCCGTTCTCCATGATGTCGGCGGCCAGCTCGGGTGGCGTGCGGTCGAGGGTCGACTTGATGGCGTCGACGATCGCGGTGATCGGCTCAGCGATCGCCTCGCGCACGTGTTCCGTGGTGAGTTCGATACGACGCGGCAGACCCGACAGCGAATCGCGGCCGCCGATGTCAGCTGTGAACTCCTCTTCCAATCGCCAAGCCGAGCCCATCTGGATCTTGATTTCTTCGCAGGTGTTCTCGCCGATGTCGAGACCGAATTCCTTCTTCACGTAGTCGCCGATGGCCTCGGTGATCTCATCGCCAGCGACACGAACCGACTGGGCCACGACGATGCCACCCAGCGAGATGACGGCCACCTCGGTGGTGCCACCACCGATGTCGACGATCATGTTTCCCGCAGGTTCGTGCACCGCGATGCCCGCCCCGATGGCCGCGGCCATCGGCTCTTCGATGATGTGCACGGGTTTGCGGGCACCTGCGTATTCGGCGGCGTCCTGCACTGCGCGCTGTTCTACGCCCGTGATGCCCGACGGAACGCAGATCACCATGCGGGGCCTGTTCCAACGGCTCGAATTCACCTGCTGGATGAAGTAGCGCAACATCTTTTCGCACACCTCGAAGTCGGCGATCACACCGTCTTTCAGGGGACGAACGGATGTGATGTGTGCCGGCGTGCGGCCGAGCATCCGCTTTGCCTCCCAGCCGACTGCCACCGGCTTGCCGTCGCGCATGTCGACGGCGACGATCGACGGCTCATTCAACACCACGCCCTGGCCGCGCACGTACACGAGGGTGTTAGCAGTGCCGAGGTCGATCGCGATGTCGCGGCCGAGTCCGAGTGGGTTTCCGCCAGCCAACTGGTGACCTCCTGCGTTCCGGCTTCGTCGAGGTTGACGTTACAGAGACGGGAAGAAGATTTTGATCTCTCGCGCCGCCGAGTCGGCCGAATCGCTGCCGTGCACGAGGTTCTCAGTGAAGACGGTTCCGAGATCCCCGCGAATGGTGCCGGGTGCCGCAGTGCGCGGGTTGGTTGCGCCCATCATGTTGCGCACGATCTCCCAAGTGTCTTCGGGGCCTTCGACAACCAGCGCAACGACGGGGTTGCGCGACATGAATGCGACGAGGTCGTTGTAGAAGCCCTTGCCTTGATGCTCTTCGTACTGGCGGGCGAGAATTGCCGAATCGAGCTTGCGCAGCTCCATCGCCACGATCTTCAGGCCCTTGGTT
>JBEAPO010000157.1:0-2809 GCA_041164425.1 Actinomycetota bacterium | reverse complement strand
GTCGGGAATGCATGAGGTCCAAGAATCAGCCACGACAAGTGAAAGTGAAGTTGACCGTGTTCGCTCTTGACAACATCGGCGGTATTCCCGCTCATCCACTGATGGTGCACATACCTGTCGTTCTCGTTCCGCTCGCGTTCATCCTCACGATCGCCTCGCTGTGGAAGAGGTTCCGGACTCCGATCCTCATTGCTGCGGCAATCACTGCAGGCCTCGGCGGTATCGGCGCCTTGCTTGCCGGTGGGTCCGGCGAGAGCTTGGTTGGTGCAGTGCGCGGCAAGGCCGACCGACAACTTCTGCACGAGCACACCGAATCAGGCGGCCAGGCACAGGGCGCTGCAGGCGCACTCGCCGGTGTCGCCATCGTGACGGCGGCCGAAGAAGTACTTCGCCGCAAGGGGAAGTTGCCGAAAGCGCTGAACTTTCCCAAGTGGGTTCCCGCCGGACTTCTTGCCGCATCGATAGCGACGGGCGCCGTTGCGACCTACATGGTGTACGACGCGGGCCATACGGGTGCGAAGTCCGTGTGGAACGGTGTCAAAGCCGTCGGCGAGGGCGGCGAACGCGGCGGGGACGACGACTAATCTCCCCCGCGTGGGGGAACTGAATTTTTCGCGCATCTTGAAACGCGGTCTCATGTTTGCCGAAGACCGCGCGCTGGTCGACTTGGCGAACGGCCACGATGTCACCTACGGCCAGCACATCGACCGCGTCACCCGACTCGTCGGCGTGCTTCGCGATCTCGGAGTTGCACCGTCCGACCGAGTCGGCGTGCTCGCGGGTTCGTGTCACGAGTACATCGAACTGTGGCACGCGTGCCTCCTCGGCACGGCCATCATCAACCCACTGAACAGTCGCCTCGCCGCGGATGAATACGTCTACATCCTGAACGACTCGGGCACGACAGTGCTATTCGTCGACGAGGCGTTCGCTCGTGTCATCCACGAAATTCGTCCACGACTCGAGCATTTGCGCACCGTCATCCTGATCGGGGACTCCGACGCGCCGCACGACCTGCGCTTCGACACGTTGATGGACGGCCAGTCGCCGTCGGCGATTCCAGCCGAACCCGACGACGACCAACCTGCGGTGCTGATGTACACGGGTGGCACGACGGGCCTGCCGAAGGGTGTGATTCTTCCGCAGAAGGCCATCGCACTGATCACCTACCGCAGCCAGATGGGCATGCTGATCGAACCCGGTTGGCGCTACCTCGCCTTCATGCCGCTCTTCCACGTCGGAAGCATCATGACGTGGGCGCTGCTCATTCCGACCGGCGGATCGGTGTACTTGCTGCCCGCCTTCGAGCCGAAGGCCGTGATGAACGCGGTGCGCGAGCACCGCATAACCGCAATTGCGGGCGTTCCCACGATGTTCGGGCTCATCCTTCACCACCCCGACTTCGAACCGTCGATGTTCGAATCGCTCACGTTGATGGGCTACGGCGCAGCGCCGATGCCCGATGCGTTGCTGGCGCGCTACATGGCGATGTATCCGAACCTCAACTTCTTCCAGGCGTACGGCATGACCGAGTTCGCAGCCACCGTATGTGCCCTCACCCCGTACGACCACCGAATCAGCGGCAACATTCTCAAGTCCGTT
Source organism: Actinomycetota bacterium (assembly GCA_041164425.1). GTDB lineage: Bacteria > Actinomycetota > Acidimicrobiia > Acidimicrobiales > Ilumatobacteraceae > F1-20-MAGs119. Next base: position 1,207 of record JBEAPO010000157.1, on the reverse strand, counting down.
GGTCGTCCATGCATCGGTGTCGAGGTCGAGATTCGTGATCCCGAGACGACCGAACCACTCCCCACCGGCGCGGTCGGCGAACTGTGGATCAGATGCGACTCGGCGATGATCGGCTATTGGAACAAGCCCGAAGCGACTGCACACGCGCTTGTCGACGGCTGGTACAGGTCGGGCGACGCAGGCCGAATGGACGAGAACGGCTACGTGTTCCTCGCCGACCGCGTGAAGGACATGATCGTCTCGGGTGGCGAGAACGTTTACTCCCTCGAGGTCGAGAACGCGATTGCCACGTACCCCGGCGTGACGCAGGTGGCCGTCGTCGCTAGGCCCCACGAGATCTGGGGCGAGGCGGTGCACGCCTTCGTCGTGTGCGCGCCCGATGCGGCCACCGAGGCCGACCTCGACGCACACGCCCGCAAAACCATCGCCGGCTACAAGGTGCCGAAGTCGTGGACAATCCAGAGCGAACCACTTCCCTTGTCAGGTGCGGGAAAGATCCTGAAACGCGAGTTGCGCGATCGATTGGTTGACCCCACGCTGTAGTGTCGGCGGCATGTCCTTCGAAAAAATCGATCCCGCCATCCGCGACCTTGCTAAAGGTGCCAACTTCGGCACGTTGTCGTTCTTGCTGCCGAGTGGTCGCATCGCCAGCCACGTCATGTGGGTCGATGCCGACGACGACCACATCCTCATCAACACCGAGATCCATCGCGCGAAATACAACGCAATCAAGGCGAACCCCATCGTCAACGTCGCGATCTGGAAAGCCGACAACGCGTACGCGTACGCCGAGGTGCGTGGGCGATGCGTGGGCGAAATCGGCGGCCAAGCGGCCCGCGACCACATCGATGCCTGTTCTATGCGCTACATGGGTAAGGCCTACGGCATGCAGATCCAGTCCGAGCGCGTGATCCTGAAGATCGCCGTCGAGAAACAGCGTTCCCAGAACCTGTGACTTTTGTTACCTGTCTTGCATAACAGGTATTCAACGTCATAAATTTGGGGACGGTGTCCGTCTCCGATCTCGTCAGCCTCAACCTCGGCTCGCCGGCCGTTCTTGCCTTCGCGCTGGGCCTCGTCGCCACGGTCTTTCGCAGTGACCTTCGGTTCCCCGAGGCGGTGACGTCGCTTCTTTCCACCTACCTGCTCTTCGCGATCGGCCTGAAGGGTGGGATCGAGTTGCGCGACGTGGCGCTGGGCGACATCG
>JBEAPO010000156.1:0-13677 GCA_041164425.1 Actinomycetota bacterium | reverse complement strand
TGTGCGCCCGCGTCGGAAAGACCGATGACGGAACGCGGTGACAACAACATCTCGCGTACGGCGTCGAGGTTGCCCGATACGTAGTTGAAGAGCGGCATGTACAGCAGTTGGCGGCCGTCGTTGCGCAACAACATGTCATAGGCCACCTCGGCGGGCGTGCGTCCCTCGCGGGTTGCGATGCCCGCAATCGATGATTCGGGGCTCGGTTCGTAGTCGACGGGGTCTGTCATCGGGAAGAGCGAACCGAACTCGGCACACAGGTTGTGTAACACGCCCGTCGCGCGCGGCAACTGCTCGGGATGTTCGCGCAGAATTCGCTCACGTACTTCCGGCTTCGACAATTCGGCGACACGCGCCTCGCGCGGCAGCTGCATGACCAGTGCCCACGTTGGGCACAGGATGAACGGTGTGATCGATGCATCGAGGCCGTGGAGAACGCCAATGGGGCGGGGCGCAATCTGCGTTTTCAGGTCGATTCCGCGCGACGCCGCATCGATCGTCCATGACACCATGCGCTTCCACCTGTCGGGTGCGTCGATCGGTTGTTGCACGGTCATCGACATCGGACGACCGCATGCACGCGCAACTTCCTCCATCAACGTCATCTCGCGCGTCGCGAGGTCTTCGTCTTCACTCAGGTACGCGTCGGAAATCAGCTGAATGACACCGGTGCCCTCGTCGGTGAGCGCCGACGTGAGAGCAACGAGTTCGTCGGTGCTCGCAAAGCGCGTACCCAGCGGTTGGCCGGCCTTCGTGCGGTGAATGTACGTGCGGCTCGTTGTGAAACCGAGCGCCCCGGCACGCAGTCCTTCACGCACGTGGCGCACCATTGCGGTCAGTTCGTCGACGGTTGGCTCTTCGTGTGGGTCGGCGCCGCGTTCGCCCATCACGTACGCGCGCAGGGGAGCGTGGGCGACTTGAGTTCCCACATCCATCGTCCACTCGCGGCGCTGCAGCGACGCGATGTAGTCGGGGAACGTTTCCCAATCCCACGTCAGACCCTCGGCGAGTGCGGTGCCGGGAATATCCTCGACCCCTTCGAGCAGGCCGATCAACCAGTCGTGGTCGGCGGGGTTCGGCTTGGCAGGGGCGAAGCCGACGCCGCAATTGCCCATGACGATCGAGGTCACGCCGTGTTGTGACGACGGGGCAAGAATCGGATCCCACGTGGCCTGGCCGTCGAAGTGGGTGTGGATGTCGACAAAGCCGGGGGTCACGAGCATCCCGCCGGCGTCGATGGTGCGTCGGGCGGGTCCCTCGACCCGAGGACCAACCTCGGTGATGACCCCGTTCGACACGGCGACGTCGGCCGGCCGGGCCGGGGCGCCGGTGCCGTCGACGAGGTGGGCGTTGCGAACGATGAGATCGTGCATGGCGCCATCTTTGCCGCCATGAGCCGGACAAGAAAGAGGTAGCGAGACTTGAGTCACTTCCACTCAACTTTTTGTCCCTTGGGTTGGCACGCCGCTGTCCATCCCTCTAAAGTTGAGTCACCACCACTCAAGTTTGTGTCCCACACAGTCAGGAGACCCCCATGGCAAAGGCAGTCGGCATCGACCTCGGAACCACCAACTCGGTCGTTGCGGTTCTTGAAGCAGGCGACCCGGTCGTCATCCCCAACTCCGAAGGCGCCCGCACCACCCCGTCGGTGGTGGCCTTTTCCAAGACCGGCGAGGTCCTCGTGGGTGAGGTGGCCAAGCGTCAGGCGATCACCAACCCCGACCGCACCTTCCGTTCGGTCAAGCGCCACATCGGTGAGAACTGGAAGTCCGACGACATCGACGGCAAGCGCTACTCGCCCCAGGAGATCAGCGCCCGCACCCTCATGAAGTTGAAGCGCGACGCCGAGGCGTACCTGGGTGACACCGTCACGCAGGCCGTCATCACGGTGCCCGCGTACTTCGACGACGCGCAGCGCACTGCCACGAAAGAAGCCGGTCAGATCGCCGGCCTCGAAGTATTGCGCATCATCAACGAACCCACGGCTGCTGCACTCGCGTACGGCCTGGAAAAGGGAAGCGAAGACGAGACGGTTCTCGTGTTCGACCTTGGTGGCGGCACGTTTGACGTGTCGGTGCTGGAAATCGGCGACGGCGTGTTCGAAGTGAAGAGCACGCACGGCGACACGCAGCTCGGCGGTGACGACTGGGACCAGCGAATCATCGACTGGTTGGTTGCCCAGTTCAAGGCCGCACACAACATCGACCTTGGCAACGACCGCATGGCGGCACAGCGTCTGAAGGAAGCGGCGGAAAAGGCGAAGATCGAACTGTCCCAAGTGCAGCAGACACAGATCAACCTGCCGTTCATCACCGCAACGCCCGAGGGCCCGTTGCACCTCGACGAAACGCTGTCGCGTTCGAAGTTCCAGGAAATGACGAGCGACCTCATCGAGCGTTGCCGCATTCCGTTCGAGCAGGCCATCAAAGACGCCGGTCTTTCGAAGGGTCAGATCAACCACGTCATCCTCGTCGGTGGTTCCACCCGTATGCCTGCGGTGCAGGACCTCGTGCAGTCACTCACCGGCAAGGAACCGAACAAGTCGGTCAACCCCGACGAAGTCGTCGCCGTTGGCGCGGCCATCCAGGCGGGTGTGTTGAAGGGTGACGTGAAGGACGTTCTCTTGCTCGACGTGACACCGCTGTCGCTCGGCATCGAAACCAAGGGTGGCGTGATGACCAAGCTCATCGAGCGCAACACCACCATCCCGACACGCCGCACCGAGGTGTTCACCACGGCCGAAGACATGCAGCCCTCGGTCGAAATTCACGTATTGCAAGGTGAGCGCGAGATGGCGAGCTACAACAAGACGCTCGGCAAGTTCCAGCTCGTCGACCTGCCACCCGCACCGCGCGGCGTTCCGCAGATCGAGGTCACCTTCGACATCGACGCGAACGGCATCGTGCACGTGTCGGCCAAGGACCGCGCGACGAACAAGGAACAGTCGATGACCATCACCGGCCAGTCGTCGCTCGATAAGGACGCGATCAACCAGATGATCAAGGACGCCGAAGCGCACGCCGACGAAGACCGCAAGCGCCGCGCCGAGGCCGAGGTGCGTAACAACGCCGACTCGCTCGTGTACCAAACCGAAAAGGTTCTGCGCGACCAGGGCGACAAGGTGAGCGCCGAAGAGAAGTCAGCCGTCGAGACACCGTTGGCCGATCTCAAGACTGCGCTCGCTGACAGCGACATCGACACGATCAAAAACGCGACCGAGAAGTTGATGTCGGCGAGCCAGGCCTTCAGCCAAAAGCTGTACGAAGCAGCCGCGCGCGACACCAACGCCGCGGGCACGTCGGCGAGTGGTCAGACAGTCGGCGACGACGACATCGTCGACGCCGAGATCGTCGACGAGAAGTGATCGCTCGACGCCATGTCGGAACAAACAACGAACGACGAAGCCACATCCGCAACTGACGAACAGGTTGTCGAACCGGTCGGCGACGAATCCGTTGAACCGGTCGACCCTCTCGTTGCCGAGCGTGACGCTGCTCTCGCCCAGCGCGACGAGTACAAAGACATCGCCCTGCGGCTGCAGGCCGACTTCGAGAATTACCGCAAGCGCGCTGCAACGCAGACCGCCGACGAGATCGATCGTTCTACGGGGAAAATTGCCGAGGCGCTGCTTCCCGTGCTCGATGCATGCGAGGCGGCATTCAGCCACGGTGTCGACGGTGTCGAGCCCATCTGGTCGGCGCTCATCGGGGCATTGCAGAAGCAAGGCCTCGAGGCACTCGACCTACAGGGCAAGCCCTTCGACCCGGCCATTGCCGAAGCCGTCATGCACGAACCTGCCGACGCCGACGCCAACGGCGAAACGATCGTCGTCGAAGTCCTGCGCACCGGCTACCGCTGGAAGGGCCGCGTGTTGCGCGCCGCGATGGTGAAAGTGAAGGGCTGAGCGAATGGCACCGCAGCGCGAGTGGTTCGAGAAGGACTACTACGCGGTGCTCGGCGTTTCACAGTCGGCAACCGCGAAGGAGATCACGAAGGCGTACCGCAAGCTCGCCCGTGAACTGCATCCTGACGCAAATCCCGGCAACGTCGCGGCCGAGGAACGCTTCAAAGAAGTGTCGGCCGCCTACGACGTTCTTGGCGATGACGACAAGCGCAAGGAGTACGACCAGGTGCGCACGATGGGCCCGATGGGGTTCGGCGGTGATGGCGGCCCGGGCGGATTCCGCTTCGACATGGGCGACGGCATCGGCGACTTGCTCGGTCAGATGTTCGGCGGTCGTGGCCGTGGCGGTGGTCGGGGAACCGGACCGCAACGTGGCAGCGACATCGAGGCGGTACTGACGCTCGACTTCGCGGATGCGGCGCACGGCATCACGACGTCGTTGCACCTCACGTCCGAAGCGTCGTGTACGGGTTGCAACGGATCTGGAGCGCGTGCCGGCACGACGCCGCAGTCGTGTCCACAGTGCGGCGGCCGAGGTGCGGTCGACAGCAATCAGGGATTCTTCTCGGTCTCGTCGCCGTGCCAGCGCTGTCAGGGGCGTGGTGTCATCGTCGAGTATCCGTGTGTGTCCTGCAAGGGATCGGGTATCGAGCACCGCGCGCGCGAGGTGAAAGTGCGTATTCCCGCAGGTGTCGACAACGGCCAACGCATCAGGCTGAAGGGTCGTGGTGCCCCGGGGCGCAACGGCGGCCCACAGGGCGATCTCTTCGTGGAGTGCAAGGTGACGACGCACCCGGTGTTCACGCGCGACGGGTTGAACCTGCTCGTTCGCGTACCGATCGCGTACCACGAGGCGGCTCTGGGCGCCGACGTCGATGTGCCAACACTCGACGGCCCGGGTGTCACGTTGAAAGTGAAAGCCGGAACGCAGTCGGGGAGCAAGCATCGCGTGAAGGGTCGCGGCATCGTCACCAACGGCAGGTCGGGCGACCTCATCGTCACGGTCGATGTGGCGGTGCCTGCGAAATTGAGCGACGACGAGCGGTCAGTCATCGAAGGCCTCGCAAAGGTGGCGACCAACCCACGGGGACGTTGAGAGGGGCGCACTCATGGCAGACAATCGATCCAGACGAGAGACGGTGTACGTCATCTCCGTGGCGGCGGAACTAGCCGGAATGCACCCACAGACCTTGCGCATCTACGAACGTCGTGGTCTTGTGAACCCCGGTCGCACGACGGGAGGCAACAGGCGCTACACCGACGCCGACATCGCACGCCTGCGTCGCATCGCGCAGTTGGCGGCGGACGGCCTGAACCTCGAAGGCATCCGCATGGTGATGCAACTGGAAGACGAAGTCGTCGAACTGCGACGCCAGGTCGCCGAACTTCACGCGCGCGCAAACGGTGAGACGGGTCGGGGCGAGATCGTTCCGCTACGCCAGGCGGTTGTCGTGTTCGGTCAACGGCCGAGCATTTTCGACCGTGATCGCTACTGAGATCTACGACGAAGACAAAGAAAGGACGATGACGTGATGGCAATCGATCCGAAGAAGTGGACACAAAAGACACAGGAAGCAGTCGCCGCGGCGATGGAAGACGCACGCGGTCGAAGCAATCCCGAACTCACCCCCGACCACTTGATGGGGGCGCTGTTGCGCCAAGAGGGAACCATCATTCCCGCGGTGTTACAGACCGTTGGCGTCGCACCGTTGATGTTGCGCAACAAGGCCGACGAAGCGACGTCGAAACTGCCCAACGCATACGGCGGCGAAGAGCCACGGATGAACCGCGAACTGAACAACGTTTTCGCGAACGCTGACAAGAACCGAAAGGACCTGCGCGACGATTACCTCTCGGTCGAGCATCTTCTTTATGCGATGAACCAGCGAGTTGGGATCGCCAGTGACGAACTTCTCGAGGGAATTCGTCGCGTTCGCGGTTCGCACCGAGTGACGTCACCGAACCCCGAAGAGCAGTACCAAGCACTCGAAAAGTACGGTCAAGATCTCACTGCACGGGCCCGTGAGGGAAAGATCGACCCCGTCATCGGTCGGGATGACGAGATTCGGCGTGTCATCCAGGTGCTTTCGCGCCGCACGAAGAACAACCCGGTTCTGATCGGGGAGCCGGGCGTCGGGAAGACGGCGATCGTCGAGGGTCTCGCGCGTCGCATCGCCGACGGCGACGTACCCGAAGGCCTGAAGAACAAGCGTCTCGTTTCGCTCGACATCGGGTCGATGCTTGCCGGCGCGAAGTACCGGGGCGAGTTCGAAGAGCGACTGAAAGCGGTGTTGAAGGAAATCACCGATGCACAGGGCGACGTGATCACCTTCGTCGACGAGATGCACACGCTCGTCGGTGCCGGTGGTGCCGAAGGTGCGATGGATGCCGGCAACATGATCAAGCCGATGCTCGCGCGCGGTGAACTGCGAATGATCGGGGCGACCACGCTCGACGAGTACCGCAAGTACGTGGAAAAGGACCCCGCGCTCGAACGCCGATTCCAACAGGTGTATGTCGGCGAGCCGACGGTTCAGGACACGATCGCGATCCTTCGTGGTTTGAAGGAGCGCTACGAAGTGCACCACGGTGTGCGTATCCAGGACAGCGCCCTCGTCAGCGCGGCCGTTTTGTCGAACCGCTACCTGACGAACCGATTCCTTCCCGACAAGGCGATCGATCTCGTCGACGAATCGGCGAGCAAGCTGCGTATCGAGATCGATTCGCTTCCTACCGAGATCGACATCGTCCAACGCCGCATCCTGCAGCTCGAGATCGAAAAGGTTGCGCTCGAAAAAGAGACCGACACCGCGTCGCGGGAACGTCTCGAATCGCTGAATGAAGAATTGACGTCATTGCAATTGCAGACCGCCGTGATGAAGGAACACTGGGAGTCCGAACGCGCGGCCATCGCCGCGATCCGCACGTTGAAAGAGGAACTCGAGGCATTGCGCAGTGCGGTGGAACGCGAAACCGACCTCGAGAAGGCGGCGGAGATTCGTTACGGCCGGATACCCGAACTCGAGCGCCGTATTTCAGGTGCGACCACTCACTTGGACGAACTGCAGTCGTCGAAGCGGATGTTGAAAGAAGAGGTCGACGCCGAGGACATCGCCGAGGTGGTGTCGAAGTGGACGGGAGTTCCCGTCAGCCGCCTCATGGAAGGTGAGATGCAAAAGCTCGTGCATCTCGAAGACCTATTGCGCCAGCGCGTGATCGGTCAGGAAGACGCGGTCACCGCGGTGGCCAATGCGGTGCGCCGCAGCCGCGCCGGGCTGTCCGACCCGAACCGACCGATCGGCTCGTTCATGTTCCTCGGGCCGACGGGCGTTGGTAAGACGGAACTGGCGCGCGCTCTCGCCGAGTTCTTGTTCGATGATGAACGAGCGATGGTGCGCATCGACATGGCCGAGTACATGGAGAAGTTCACGGTCAGCCGCCTGATCGGTGCGCCTCCGGGCTATGTCGGCTACGACGAGGGGGGACAGTTGACCGAGGCCGTGCGCCGCCGCCCCTACAGCGTGGTGTTGCTCGACGAAATCGAAAAGGCCCACCCCGAAGTTTTCAACGTGCTGCTGCAGGTGCTTGACGACGGTCGTCTGACCGATGGGCAGGGCCGCACGGTCGACTTCTCGAACGTCGTGCTCATCATGACGAGCAACCTGCCCGTCGATCCCGTCGAGTACTTCCGACCCGAGTTCGTGAACCGTATCGATGAAATCGTGCGCTTCCGTTCGCTCGGCCGTGAAGACCTTGGTGCGATCGTCGACATTCAGTTGAAGCACCTCATCGAGCGAATGGCAGACCGACGCATCACCCTCGACGTCTCACCAGAGGCGAAGGATCTGCTGGCTGGCCGTGGCTTCGACCCCGACTTCGGTGCGCGACCACTGAAGCGTTTGATCCAACGCGAAATCTCCGACCGTGCCGCAGTGCTGATTCTCGAGGGCAAGGCCGGTGAAGACTCGATGATCCACGTCGGCGCCAGCGATGGCGAACTAATCGTTTCTGTCTGAGTCTCAGCCGAGTGCAGCCTTGACGGCTTAGTTGATCGCAGCCTTGACGGCTGCTGCGATGCGCGAGCCATCGGCGCTGCTTCCCGCTCGTTCGCGCACGGCCTTCACCACTGCGCCCATCGCTTTCCCACCTTCTGCACCCGACGCCTTGGCCTTGGCCACTTCTTCGGTGATGATCGCATTCAATTCGTCGTCGCTCATCGCCGCGGGCAGGTATCGCTCGATCACCACGAGTTCGGCTTTCTCCTTTGTCGCTGCCTCGGTGCGACCCGCATCTGCATAAATCTGCGCGGCCTCCGCGCGCTTTTTCGCTTCGCTCTGCAACACGGCGATCATTTGGTTGTCATCGAGGGTGACGGCCTGGTCGCCGGCAACCTCGGCGTTGGTGATGGCCGACAGCACCATGCGCAGCGTCGACGTGGTCATCTCGTCGCGTGCCTTCATCGCCGTGGTGAGGTCGGCTTTGATGGTCTCTTTCAATGTCATTGTTTGTCCTCGTTGTCGAATCAGGTAGCGAACCGGTTGGTGATCGCGTTGGCATGCGCGGGGAAACCCTCGTGGGTTGCCAACGTGACGATCGAAGCCGACATGTCACGTAGCGCTAACTCAGTTGCACGTGCCACCGCCGTGCGCTTCAGAAACGTCTCGGCCGTGATACCCGACGACACGTGCGCGAAGCCGCTGGTAGGCAAGGAAGCCGGGCAGCCAATGAGAAAGTTCCCCGCGCTGAACGGCGTGTGCTGACCGATTAGAAGCTCTCCGGCGTTCACCAGCATTTCGACGAGTGGATCGATTTCGCTGTCGGCGACGGCAACCTGCAGGTGTTCGGGGGCATATCGGTTCGCAACGGCGGCTGCTTCTTCGAGCGAGCGAACGATCACCGCACCACCGTTCGGGCCGAGCGAAGCGCGCGCCGCAGCTGCGCGAACATCGGGTAGGACGTCGAGTTGACGTACGAGCTCGGCATCGACGGCGGCAACCAGTGACGTCGAAGTGGTGATGAGGACGACCGATGAGTCGGTTCCGTGTTCGGCCTCGATCAGAAGGTCGGCGGCGAGGCGCACGGGGTCGGCCGAATCATCGGCGATGACCAGGCTCTCGGTGGGCCCAAGCAACATCATCGTGGCGATGCCGTGACGTTGCATCTCGACCTGAGCACAGGTCACAGCAGGGCTACCGGGACCCACGATCTTGCGGACCGGCGAGATGCTCTGCGTCCCGAATCCGAGGGCGGCGATACCTGCCGGGCCGTTCGCGCGGTACACGCGCGAGATACCGAGCATTCGGCACACGACGAGAATCGCGGGGTCGACCTCGCCATTCGTTCCCGGTTGTGGTGGTACGAGCAGCGCGATGTCGGGAACACCCGCGACGACGGCGGGAACGCCAAGTTGATAAGCGACCGACGGGTATGACGCCTTGCCGCTGGGAACGAAAAGACCTGCCGACGAGATCGGGCTGATTCGTTCACCCGCGCTGAGTCCGGCCTGAATCTCGATACTCCAGTTCGAGGCTCGCTCGACGACGTGCTCATTGAAGGCGCGCAGATTGGCGATTGCATGGGAAAGGGCCGCCTCGAGATCGTCAGGAACGCTGGCTGCTGCGATGGCCTCGGCCGAAATGGCGAGCTGGTCGGGCCGCAGCGAAACCCCGTCGAACTTTGCGAGCGCTCGACACACCGCTTCGTCGCCGTTTCGCCGAACGTCATCGATCAGTTCGGCAATCGAGGTCCGCAGGGTGGGATCGAAGATGTCGGCGAGACCGCGTGCACAGAACCGTTGACGTTCCGCTTCGTCGAGCACATGCCATTCGCTCACGCGCAGCACCGATCGTCGTTCGGAACTGGCCATGAGCAAACACTATCCGTGAGGCTCACGGTCGCGCCTCGCCCTTTTTGGGGTGTGGGTGGCAAGATGTCTCCTGAAAGTGGAGGAATTCATGCGAGGTATGCGACATCCGTTGACGCTTGCGCTCTACGAACTGTGCGACGAGGGCGTACGGGTGGTCGACGGCGATCGGACCGGGATTTTCGACAATTTCGGGAAGTGGATCTCGGGTGATCAGTTTCTCGTGTGCCCGAACATGTGCGGTTGGATCGGCACCGGGCCGCGGGTGCCGAGCACGCTGAAAGATCACCGTCGATTCCGCAATGTCGTCGTCAAGCAGGACCCAGGCGGGCAGGTCGACCGGTGAGCATCGAAGAAACCCCCGTCAGCCTGAATCGATCCCCGGGCCCCACCTACCGTCAGATCCTCGATTCCGATCGGGTGAAGCCGGCCGATCACTTCTACGAGGAGAGCCCCTACTTCTCCGGTACCGAGCCGATTCCGGTGTCGCGGTACATCTCGCGCGAGTTTCACGAACTCGAAAAGCGATACATGTGGCGTACCACGTGGCAGATGGCCTGCCGCGAGGAGCACATTCCTGCGGTCGGCGACACGTTCGTCTACGAAATCTGTGACATGTCGTTCCTCATCGTGCGTAGCGCAACCGATGAAATACGCGCCTATTGGAACTTTTGCCGACATCGTGGTCGCCAACTTGTTTCGCAGTCCACGTGGACGCCGGTTCTGCGCTGTCCGTTTCACAGTTTCACCTGGAATCTTGACGGAACGCTCGCGTATGTACCGACCGAGTGGGATTTTCCGCACGTCGACAAAGATGAACTCAGCCTCTTGTCGGTCGGAGTGGGCCGGTGGGGCGGTTTCGTCTTCATCAATCCGTCGCCGAACGGCGAGTCGCTCGAGGACTACATGGGCGAGATGGTCGAGCACACCGCGCCGTGGCACTTCGAGACACGCTTCGTCGAGGCTCACGTGGCCAAGGTCTTCAACGCCAATTGGAAAATCGTCGAAGAGGCGTTCATGGAGTCGTTCCATGTGGCGGCGACGCACCCGCAACAAATGGTGAGACTCGGGGACGTCAACACGCAGTACGACTGTTACGGCAATTTCAGTCGTGCCCTTCACCCGAGCGGCGTGCCAAGTCCCCTCCTCAAATGGACGCCGACCGAGCAGGAGATGCTCGACAACATGCTCGACATTCGCGAAGGTGAGGAATCGATCATCGTTCTTCCGGAGGGTGAGACCCTTCGTTCCTTCGCAGCGATCGTCGGGCGCGACCAGTTACGACCCGCCATCGGTGACGAGGCCGATACGGTGAGCGACGCCGAACTCATCGACGCAATGGAGTACACGCTGCTGCCCAACTTTCATCCTTGGGCGGCCTATCAGCGCGCCGTCTATCGGTTCATCCCGTACGGAGACGACCACGACCGATCGGTTATGGAAGTCATGTTGATCTCGCCGTTCTCGGGCGAGCGCCCGAAGCCCGCTGAGAGAATTCTCCTCGGACCCGACGAGTCGTGGACGACCCCAGGAGTTCTCGGGATCACGGGTCGCATTCTCGATCAAGACTCGACCAACATTGCAGCTGTGCAGCGCGGCCTGCAGTCATCACCACCTGCGGATCTGCAGGTGACGCTCTACCAGGAAAGCCGCATTCGCCACTTCCACAAGTGGCTTGTTGCTCGAATTGACGCAGGTCGCCGGCGTGACACGAATTCTGCGTAGTACCGCCGTCGACCGACCAACTCAAGTTGCGCTCAGCGATCTGACTGCGTCGCTTGGGTGGGCGGAGCTCGCCGACCTGTGCGAGCGATCCGTGCGGGCCATCGACAGTCTCGAGCTTTCTTCGTCGTCACGCATCGCGGTTGTCATGCGCAACAGCGTCGATGCGGCACTCGTCTTTCTGATGGCGCGGTATTCAGGTGTCGAACTGACCGCTCTCAGTTACCACTTGACGCCGGTTGAACTCGAGTACGTCTTCACCGACGCTCGCGTCGGCGCGATCTTTTGTGACCCGACCACGGTCGAGTCGGTCGTGGTTGCGGCGACAACTGTGGGAATCACCAGCGTCTTTCTGGGTGACATCGCCACCGACACCGAAACTTTGCCTCAAGGAGTCATGCCGTTTCGTTCCTGGTTGGACCAGTTCGCGGCGGGTCCGATTGATCTCATGCGTCGTGCTGCGGCAAACCTGTTGTACACGTCGGGAACAACCGGGTTTCCGAAGGGTGTCCTGACACCGCAGAATCTCAGCGGGTCGGTCGACGAATACATCACCGCGTATCCCGAACCCCGAGACGCCGGTCCGTTCCTCACCGTCGGGCCGTTGTATCACGCCGGGCCGTTGGGTTCGCTGCGTCGCCTGACGGCCGGCCGTCCTCTCATCGTCATGCGTCAGTTCGATCCCGTCGAAGCGCTTCGCGCAATCGAAGAACACGGCGTCACTGGTGCGACGTTCGTGCCGACCCATTTTCTCCGGCTTCTGCAACTCGATGAAACCGAACGGATGAAATTCGACGTGTCGTCACTGCGGTTCGTTGATCACACGGGGTCATGGTGTTCCCCCGACGTGAAGCGCAGGATGATCGAGTGGTTCGGACCCGTTCTCGAAGAACGCTACGGCGGAACGGAATCGGGCACGATTTGCACCATCGACTCCCCCGATTGGCTCGATCATCCCGGCTCAGTTGGTCGGTGCTCACCTCGATTCACCGCCTTGGTCGTCGATGACGACGGAAGAAACCTGCCGCCTGGTTCAACAGGGCGGCTTTTCTTCGACGACGCAACCGGTCGCGGCGTGGTTTACCAGAACGATCCCGAAAAGACAGCGGCCGCACACCTGCGACCTGGAGTTTTCACTCTTGGTGACATCGGCCATGTTGACGATGACGGATATGTCTTCATCACCGGCCGCAGCGCCGACCTCATCGTTTCGGGCGGCGTAAATCTCTATCCCGCAGAAATCGAACGAGTGCTGCTCAAGGTTCCTGGAGTGGCCGATGCAGCCGTTGTCGGCGCGGTCGACGAGGAAATGGGTGAGCGGGCGGTCGCTTTCATCGTCCCCTCCGTCGACGACTTGAGCGCGGCGTTCGTGATCGACGAGGCGAAGAAGAGTCTTGCGGGGCCGAAGGTGCCGCGCGATGTGCGGTTCGTTGCAGAACTGCCCCGTAACCCGATGGGAAAGATCGATCGCAAACAGCTGAAGGGAAGACAACGATGAGGGCAGCAGTGCTGCAAACAATCGGCGCAAAGTTCGCGGTGGAGAACCTCGTGGATCCGGAACCGAAGGCGGGCGAAGTTCTCGTCAAGGTCGCGGCTTGCGGTGTGTGCCACTCCGATCTGCACGTTGTGCACGGAAGCGTCGGGTTTCCGACGCCCTGCGTCCTTGGCCACGAGGTGTCCGGAGTCATCGAAGCGATCGGTCCAGACACGAAAGGATTTCGTGTCGGTCAGGCGGTTGTCGGCACGTTCATCATGCCGTGCGGGACATGTCGCCACTGTGTAAACGGACACGAAGAATTGTGCGAAACGTTCTTTCAGTTCAACCGACTATCGGGTCATCTCTATGACGGCACCTCGCGTCTCGGGCGAGCGAACGGTGAGGCCATTGCGCAGTACTCCATGGGCGGCCTTGCGGAGCGCTGCGTGGCGCCGGTTGGCGGTATTCATCCACTCCCCGAGGGCGTCGACCTGCTTGACGCGGCAATTCTCGGGTGCAGCGGCTTCACGGCAATCGGTGCCGTGCAAACGACCGGTCAACTGCGTGAGGGTGAAACGGTGGCGGTCATCGGATGCGGCGGTGTCGGATCAAGCATCATCCAGATGGCCGTCGCATTCGGGGCGTCTCGCATCATTGCGGTCGATGTCAGTAACGAGAAGCTGGCCGCCGCGGTCGAGCTTGGTGCCACCG
>JBEAPO010000155.1:0-19369 GCA_041164425.1 Actinomycetota bacterium | reverse complement strand
CGTTGGCGTAGCTACCAACACGAATCGGCTCGTCCGAAGGGAAGTGCAGCAATTTGTTCTGGCGCGTACGACCCGTCAGTACTCCCTCGTTGCGCTTGCTCACGCCCTCGATCACGACTTCTTCGATGCGACCGATGCGTGCCTCATGTTTGATGGCGGCGCTGTGTTCGAGAACGACCCTGAGACGTTCGAATCGCTCGTTCACGATCTTCGGGTCGACAAACATGTCATGCATGTCGGCAGCCTCGGTGCCGGGCCGCGGCGAGAACTCGAACTCGTACGCCGAGTCGAAGCAAGCTTCGGCTGCGACTTCCATCGTGCGCGCGAAGTCGTCTTCGGTTTCACCCGGGAACCCGACAATGATGTCGGTCGTCACCGCGAGGTCGGGAATCACCCTGCGGGCCTCGGCAAGGCGCTCGAGATAACGCTCGGCCGTATACCCGCGGTGCATCACAGCGAGAACCGAATCACTGCCCGACTGCAGTGGATAGTGCAGGTGCTCACACACGGACGGAGTCGCTGCCATCGCCGCGAATGTTTCGGGTCGCATGTCTTTCGGGTGCGGGCTCGTGAACCGCACCCGACGGATTCCGTCGACGTTACCCACGGCCTCGAGCAACTCGGCGAACATGGGGCGCAATTTCGCGTCACCACCCGACCGACGCACGTCAAGTGCAAGATCGCGGCCGTACGAGTTGACGTTCTGGCCGAGCAGGGTCACTTCGGTGACACCTTGACCGGCAAGAACCCTCACTTCGTCGACGATTTCGGCAAACGGACGTGACATCTCCCGTCCGCGGACCGCGGGCACGATGCAGAAGGCACACGAGTTGTCGCAACCGATCTGGATGGTCACCCATGCGTTGTAAGTGGTCTCACGGCGTGCGGGAAGCGCACTCGGGAACATCGCATGATCGTCGACGACCGCCTCATCGAGTATTTCCACGATCGGGCCGCTGGCACGCGACTCGCGAAGCAATTCCGCCGTTCGGTGCACGTTGTGCGTACCCATTACGACGTCCACCCAACCGGCCTTTTGCAACACAACGTCTTTGTCCTTTTGCGACAAACAGCCCGAGACCACGATTTGGCGCCCCGGCGCCTCGTCCTTCCACGACTTCAGCCAGCCGAGCTGGCCGTAGAGGCGCATGTCGGCGTTTTCGCGGATGCAACACGTATTGACCACGATCACGTCTGCTTCGTCGTCGCTGGAGGCCCGTGAATAGCCGTCAGCTTCGAGCAGACCCGCGATGCGCTCGGAGTCGTGCTCGTTCATCTGGCACCCGTGGGTGCGTACGACATATTTGCCAGCCATAACGAACGTCAGACTACCGAGCAGCACACAGCCCGGGCCGACGAGCCCGGGCTGCAGTGTTTCCGTGCGGACAGTGGCGTGCCGCCGGAGAGAGGCCGTGAGACCTTTGCGTCAGTCGAGTTCGATGGGTTCGTCGTCGGCCGGGGTGAATTCGGCTTCGTCGTTCAGACCAGCCTGGTTACGGATCTTCTCGGAGATTTCCATCATGATCTCAGGGTTGTCGGTGAGGAACGACTTGGCGTTCTCGCGGCCCTGGCCGAGCTGTTCTCCCTCGTAGGTGAACCATGCGCCGGACTTCTTTGCGATTCCCATCTCGACGGCCATGTCGAGCAGGGCGCCTTCGCGGCTGATGCCCTTGCCGTACATGATGTCGAACTCGGCCTGACGGAATGGCGGCGAAACCTTGTTCTTCACGACCTTGACACGGGTGCGGTTGCCCACCACTTCGGCACCGTCCTTGATGGACTCGATACGGCGGATGTCGAGACGCACCGAGGAATAGAACTTGAGTGCACGACCGCCGGGCGTGGTTTCCGGTGAACCAAACATCACGCCGATCTTCTCGCGCAGCTGGTTGATGAAAATCGCGATCGTGTTCGTCTTGTTCAGGTTGGCCGTGATCTTGCGCAACGCCTGACTCATGAGTCGTGCCTGCAGACCGACGTGACTGTCGCCCATTTCGCCTTCGATTTCGGCACGCGGCGTGAGCGCGGCGACCGAGTCGATGACGACCACATCGAGCGCGCCCGAGCGGATCAGCATGTCGGCGATTTCCAGGGCCTGCTCACCTGTGTCGGGCTGCGAGATGAGCAACTGGTCGATGTCGACACCGATCGAGCGGGCGTAGATGGGGTCCATTGCGTGCTCGGCGTCGATATAGGCGCACACGCCGCCATTGCGCTGTGCCTCGGCCACGACGTGCATGGCGAGGGTCGACTTACCCGAGGATTCCGGACCGTAGATTTCGACCACTCGCCCGCGGGGCAGGCCGCCCACACCGAGTGCGATGTCGAGCGGGATGGCGCCCGTGCTGATGGATTCGATGGCCATCCCAGTCTTCTCGCCCATCCGCATGATGGAGCCCTTGCCGAACTGCTTGTCGATCTGGGCAAGGGCGGCGTCGAGGGCCTTGCCCCGGTCGGAGGAGTTGCTGGTGTTCGTGATGTTCTCGTTGGAGCGGTTGCTGGATGCGCTTGCCATGGTGTGCCCGACTTTCTGTGTGCTGTGGATCTGGTTGCGGTGGGAAAAGCTGTGAAACGGCCCCGGAGGGCGAATTGCTGGACTTGCGGGAATGTGTGCGGACCCTACGGAAAGGGTGTTGCACGCGGCTGTTCGAACAACAGAACTGTAGTTACGAACAGGTGTTCGGGTCAAGCATTTCCGCGACTCAACGGCGGTGGGCGGCCGCGTCGGCCAGTTCGTCGGGCTCGGGCGCCCTCATGAAGAGATCGACCGCCAGCCAGACGCTGTAGGTCATGGGGAAGATCACGAACGGCATGATCACCGCGATCGCAACAACCATGGCAAAGATCGGGACCACGGCAATGTCGGGGTACGAAAGCGCGACTCCGATGCCCATCGAGACGAGCATGGTTCCGAAAGTGAGTATGACATTCACCGTCATCGAGCCCAATTCGAAACCTTCGAGTTTCCGCTCCCACAGAAGACCGCATGTGTGGCATCGATCGTCACGCTTGTACCACCCGCTGAAGAACGCTCCCTTGCCGCCACACAATGGGCAGCGTCGAATGGACCCCCGGGCAAGCATTCTCACGAGACCTGGACGAACGATTTCTTCCATACCCCCCAGGGTATCAGGCCCGAGGTGAACGGAACTGACAATCAGCGCGTGAGTTCGGTCACGAAGTCGCCGAAAACTTCGGCGTAATACATCGCGTCGGCCTCACTGTGCATCATCGAAATGAGCCACTGCTCATCGAGACCCGGAGGCAAGAGCACTCCCCTGTTGATGCCATGGATCCACTGCGCAAATGCGAGGTCGAAATCGGTGGCCTTGTAGTCGCGGTAGTTGCGAATTTGCTGCGACGCCCAGGTGATGCATCCCTTCGCGCCGAACTGCACCGTGTGTGCGGGCAGACCTGCATCGTCGATAATTGACTGACACGCAGCGAGCAAACGCGAGTTGCGAGCAATCACATCGTCGGTTGACGTCGGCGTGCACACTTCGCTGAGAACGGCCTGCGCAGCCGCCATGACGAGCGGATTGCCGTTGTACGTACCGAGGTGAAGGACTTTGCCTTGCGTGATGACATCCATGTACTCGGCCTTGCCGCCGAACGCACCCAACGGGAAGCCACCACCGATGCTCTTCGCCAACGCCACCAGGTCGGGCTGCACGCCAAGCGCACCGGTTGCACCGGCCCACCCCGCCGTGATTCCCGTCTTCACTTCGTCGAAAATCAGCAAGGTTCCGTGACGCTGCGTGATCTCCCGCACCTGCTGCAGATAGCCGGGCTGCGGCAGACAGATGCCGATGTTCTCCATCACCGGCTCGACGATGAAGCACGCGACGTCGTTGTTCGCGAGCGCACGCTCGAGAGCGACTGCATCGTTGTACGGCACGACGATCGTGTCGCCGAGAACGGCCTTCGTAACGCCGGCCGTCGACGGAACGGCAACCGGCGAATCAGCCGGACCCGCCTTGTCGAGCGGCGGCTTCATCGAAATCATCACTTCGTCGTGATGACCGTGATAGCCACCCTCGACCTTCACGATCTTGTCGCGACCGGTCACGCCGCGCGCCACGCGGATTGCATCCATCGTGGCCTCGGTGCCCGAGTTGGTGAAACGCCACATCGGCAGCCCATAGCGGTCGCCCAACAATTCGGCGACGACTGCGTTCATCTCGCACGGGGTCACGAACAAAGTGCCGTGGCCCAACTGCACGTCGACAGCTGCGCGCACCGCGGGGTTGCCGTGGCCCGAAAACAGCGCACCGAACCCCATGTCGAAGTCGATGTAGCGGTTGCCGTCAACGTCTTCCATGAACGCGCCCTCGGACCGTCGCACCACGATCGGATACGGGTCGTAGGCCTGAAAGCTGGACGGCACACCGAGCGGCATGACCTTGCGCGCTCGAGCGTTTGCCTTCTGCGAGCCCATGGTGCGCTGCGCGTACACCCGCAACTCGGCGGCTGTGATTTCCTTGGCCCGTTCAACGAGCCGGCGGTGGTCGGGATGCACCCGATCCTGGGACTGCAACGTGGAATTCGTCGCTTTCATATCGTTCTCCGATGGATTCCGTCGCTACGCAGGCTACAGCACGGGAAGCCGAAGGAAACTGGCGCTGAATGTCACGAAATCCTCACATTTCGGTGACGATTCACTCATTCATAGAAGTCGGGCCTCTGATGTTCGGGGAGGGGACGCAATCGAGGGTAGTAAGGATGGCGCAGCGGATCACCCGGGTTCAATTGCAATTGGAGACCCGGTGTGCGCGGAGCGGTCGGTCGCGTCGGCGGCCGCGAGGCGAACACCACGTCCTCGCCGAACACCCGAATCGACAACGTGCGCCGCTTGCGACCCTGGCTGGTTGGGCCGCCGCCGTGTAGCACACCCGGGTGGAACACGATCACGTCACCGGGCGTGATATCCCACGAACGAATGTCCCACTGTGACCGATCGCCCTCGATGTCGGGCAAACGCGGAAAGCCCTCACCGTAGAACGGCAGAGTCGGGTCCTCCCCCGCGCGCGGTGGGTCGAAGCCGTCGTACAGCGGGCCACGATGCGAACCCGCCACGTACTCAAGGCATTCGTGTTTGGGCACTGGGTCGATCGTGATCCACATCGACGCCAGCTGCGTACCGGCGACCGGCCAGTAGGTGAGGTCTTGATGCCACGGCGTGCGCCTGCAGTTTCCCGCATCCTTGACAAAGACGTGGTCGAAAAGCAGCCACACGCGCGGCGATCCAATCAATCGCCCGAGGATGTCGGCAATCGGTGAGTCATAGGTCAGACGTTGGAATTCGGGCGTGATTTCCCAGTTGCGAACCGTGTCGATGAATGCGCCGTCCTCGCCCGCGAAGAAGGTCTGCTTACGACTCGAGTTGGCCATGATCCGGCTGATACCCATCTCGACCAACTGCAACCACAACGGGTGAATCAACTGGTCGAAAAATACAACCCCGTCGCGCCGGAATTGGTTCACGGCCTCGGGCGTCACCCGGGAATCCCAATCGACTTCCTGCGCCTCCATGTGCACCCCCTCACATCGAAATTACCTCGCCTGTGCCGTCACACTTTCGCGGTTGGTAATGCCCGCCGAGCGTGGCACACTTCTCAGTCTTGGTGGGCGTAGCTCAGCCTGGTTAGAGCGTCAGGTTGTGGCCCTGAAGGCCGGGGGTTCAAGTCCCCTCGCTCACCCCAAACGAGAACCCGATCGGCACTTCGCCGGTCGGGTTCTCTGCTTTCAGGAGAAACAACCCGCGCTTTCTTTCTTGGTTTTCACTCCGCGTGTCGTATAGTTCTCGCGTCGCGCCTCTAGCTCAACGGCAGAGCAACGGACTCTTAATCCGCAGGTTCTGGGTTCGAATCCCAGGGGGCGCACTTTTGCCGTGTTCGTATTCGACGGCGACTCACTTGGATTTCACGTCCACGCTGACCGAGGTTGGTATGGACGGAGGTGCCGGGGCCCCGGCGAACAGTGAGGCAAGCCACTCGGCCACCGCATCACGGATGGCGGGAAAGGTCTCACCAACCGGGCGCGCAGGGGCCACGCAACCGTCTTCGCCGAGTGCGCGCATCTGTGGCTGCATCTCTAGCAACCGGTCGAGGCCCGATGCCATGGCAACGCCGATGATGCCGAGCCCGTTGCCGAAGGTGCACAGGTCATCGAAGCCGTTGTGTCCGACGCCTTCGATGTTCCAATACAGCGACGGTGACGCGGCGGCCTCGAATGCGTTGAGGGTCC
The DNA here is from genome assembly GCA_041164425.1 of Actinomycetota bacterium. Classification (GTDB taxonomy): domain Bacteria; phylum Actinomycetota; class Acidimicrobiia; order Acidimicrobiales; family Ilumatobacteraceae; genus F1-20-MAGs119. Next base: position 13,123 of record JBEAPO010000155.1, on the reverse strand, counting down.
TCTCGGGTGGCACGACTCCGTCGACCGACCCCGAGATAAAAAACGACGGCTTGTTGGGTAGTGACTCGCCACCCGAGCCGGCGCCGAGCAAACCCGATGCCATGGAGACGTATCCGTCGATGCGCTCGTCGAGGGATGCAGCGAGGATCGTGCCGCCTCCGGCCGAGTGCCCGATCGCAGCAATCCGAGACGCATCGACGTGCGGTCCAAAACGCTCGGCATCGTTCACGAGAAAGTCCAGCGACTCGAGCAGATGGACCTGCGGGTCGTCGGTCTCGAACGATGCGCCGGTCAACGCAGCTGCGAGGTCACGCGAGGGATGATCCGGCGAGACGACGATCATCCCCTGCGATGCAAGATGCGCCGTGAGGAACGTGCTCTGGGTTCGAAAACCACCGAAGCCGTGACTGAACAACACGACGGGGAACTTGCCGCTAGCCGGCTCAGCGTCACGCGTCGCTGCGTAGGTGTAGGTCGAAGGTGCATCACCCGTGAGCATCGTCTGGACGAGGTACGGGGTGAAGGTCTTCACGTCGTAGGTTTCCGAGCCTTCACTGCCCGGCACTGCCGGGTACCAGACCTCGGCCTGGATGTAGTCGTTGACCTGGATGGTGGCGACACCAACCGGACGGTCCCCACCTTGCGTGACTGGTTCGACCGACTCGCGCGGACCACAACTGACGGCCACTCCTCCGAGGGCAACGGCGACGACGATGCGACGAAACATCTCGCATGATTAGCCGCCCCACGGACGGCACGCACAACCGTCCTCATCACGTGGTCTACGGTCGAGCCATGGCCAACCAGTTCTTCCGCGCGAGGCGGGCCCCGGCGGTTCTCTTCGGGATTCTGTTCATTCTCTTCGCCCTCGTCTTGTCGTTCACCCTCCCGACCTGGTTGTCGGTGGGCACGGGAAATCCCGCGGGCAAGACGGTGACAGCGCTCACGAAGGACAAGGAAGTCCGCGACGAAGCAGCGCGATTCTTCATCGAAAAGCTGACCGAGGGTGCGTCCGCCGAGGATCTGGCGAGATTTGACGAATTGGAAGCGACGATCAGCACCAAACTCGACGAGCTCGTTGCCAACGACGAATTCATGGCGAAGGTCGATGAAGTGTCCGACGAGGTCTACGACTTCTTCGTCAACGGAATCGACGAGACGCAGGTGGTCGAGGCAAAGGCCGTCGTCGGCGACCTCGTCGACGCACTGGTTGAAGTCGACCCCGAATTCGCGGGTCTGAAACAGGAGATCGACGACTGGGGTGGCCTCGAACTCGAGCCGAACGACGGCGGCCCCAACATCAAGTCGATCAAGGACGGACTGAACGCGCTCTTCTGGGTCGCACTTCTGCTGACGCTCGCCGCAGGTGCGCTCTACGCCCGGTGGTCGCGATCGAAACGTGGTGCCTTGTTGTTCGTCGGCATCACATTTTTTGCACTGGGCCTGCTCGACCTCGTGGCTGCGGGTGCGGTGCGATCAGCGGTCGTCTCTTCGGTCGATGAATCTGACCGCTTCGCCAACGCCGCCGTTCCGGTCGTGGCGGACTCCTTGCTCTCGCCGTTCCGTACCGTCGGCATCATGTGGGCGGTACTCGGGGTGGTGTCGATCGTTTCGGGCGTCGTCATTGGCCGACGCGCGAAGGCCGCGTCAGGCGCCGCGGACGCGAACGACTGAGTACCCGTCGTTCACCCGCTGTCGCGGCCAGTGACCCTCGGGCCAGGGCACCCGTCGTTGTGGCCCGGGCTTCACCGTCCACGACCAACGTGTCGGGTCGGTGATGTTTGACATTTCAGCGTCACTCAGTTGCGCGAGTTCGTACCCCACGTAGCTGTCGACGAACAGGCCGCCGCCGATATAAACACCGACATGACCCTCGTTCTTTTGGCCGGTGTCCCACCACACGAAGACTGCCCGAGACCCGAGTTCGCTCACGCGACGGGGCAGCCCCGTGGCCTCATCCCGGGCGAAGAGTAATTTTCGTGCGCGAAGTGCGAGAGTGAAATTTCCCGCGCTGTGTGGCCGCGACTGGCCAATCACTCGGTTTTTCATCGCCGGCCGGAGAATGTCCATGAGAGCATTCGCGAAGGGGACACACTGCTGCTTGTTCTCGCGACCGAAGCGCACCCGTTGAACGTGTCGAGCGCACGCAAGGATCCGCAGCTGAGTCTCGCGCAGGAGAAATCCGTCGTCGGGCAGTTCGACGTTGCGAACCGATGAACATGGGCCGGGCTTCGCCGCCACACGCGACGCGAACGGAATTCCAACGACGGCGACGAGGGCGACGCAGGTCGACAACCGAAGCGCCGCCATGACGCCCGTTCGGCGCATCAGTCAGAGACCACACCGTCGGGCATCACCGTGCCCGAGAACGTTGCCACGGAAAACGCAGACTCGTCGAGCACCGCACCACGCAGGTATGCGTAGGTGAAGTCGACACCGTCAAGTTTGGCACCGGTGAAAATCGCTTCTTCGGCGTTACTGCCGATAATGATCGCATTGGTGAGATCGGCATCGGTGAAGTTCGCCCTGTAGGCGTTCACCGAGAGAATCTGGGCGTTGGTGAGGTTTGCGCCGGTGAAGTTCGACCGCGACATGAACGACCGACCGAGGTTCGAACCCGAGAGGTTCGCCCCGGACAAGTCGAGACCCGACAAGTCTTCGCGCGACAGGTCCATGTTCGACAGATCCGCTCCGGGGCCGGCGATTCGCCCCTGAATTTCACGCGTTGCTCCCTCTTCCGCCAGAGGGTCGGGGATGGTGGTTCGCAGAGGCGGGGCCTTGCGCTTTGGTGGACCGCACGCGATGAGTGGTGTGGACATGCCAACGACGAGTGTTGCCGACAAAAACGCACGCCACTTACGCGAATGGGACATAAGTGGAGATACTACGAAGGTCCAAGGTCAAAGACCAAGAACCGCGCCGGCGCCGAGGTCGTCGGCAGCGGAGAACGCACGACGCACGAGTGAGTCCATCAATGCGGCACCGCGTTCATTTGCAGCATCCAACGTCAGGATGCTTGCAGCAAACGACGTGCAGTAGAACAACACACCCTCGGTGAGGCCGCGCATGACGCGGGATTCGTTCGCCCAGGCCTCGGGCACACGGGCCCTTTTCAATCCGTCACAGTATCGACCGATCAGTTCGTCCTGCATCGACCGACGCAGATCGGTCGGCATGTTCGTGCCGAGGAAATAGACGAGGTCAGTCGTGCTCGGCGCGCGCATCGCCAGTTGCCAGTCGATGAGCGTCACGCCGCCTCGATCGTCGAAAAAGACGTTGTCGAGGCGAAAATCACCATGGATCAATGTCGTTGGCCAATCGTCGTAGGTGTGAATCCAGTCGACGATGCGCGGCACGAAGGCCTCGCACCATCGCAGCACCCGTTCCGGGAGGCTGTCGGCGTAGCGCTCGAGGAAAGTCGGCCAGCCAACGGGGAACATCTGGGCGACCATGCCGGTCGACGGATCGTTGAGGTCGGGCATCCAATCAAGTTGTTCGAGTGCCGGATTGTTCATCCACTCACCGTGCAACGCGGCCGCCGCGTCGATCACTGCACGCGCCTGTTCGGGTGTCGGTCCCACGACCTGGTCACCCGAAGTGGCCGGCGCAAGATCTTCGAGCACCAACACGTACGGCTCGAACCCGGAATGAAAGCAACGCGGTAGCCGCACGGACCTGATCGCCGGTGCCACCTCGGTGTAGAAGCGATGTTCGCGTTCCCACACCCGCATAATTCCGCCGATCATCTGTGCGCCCGGATCCGACGACGGCATTTTCACGATCACCGACGACGGCGCCCCGGGTGCGTTGAGCGTCACGCGCGCGAGTTCGCCCATGAAACCGACGCCCGCGCCGATGACCTGGACATCGAAGTCGTCGATTCGACAGCCGAAGACCTCACCGAGCCACTCGGCGGAAATGTCACTGACTCCGCGCGGAGCTTCCCCCATCGCACTCACCCCCGATGTCTGACGGTAGTCCACGCCACGGGCTTCGTAGAGTGGGGGCAGTGACCGCGCTCGTCGTTTTCACCCATCCGAAACCCGACTCGTTCGCACGCGAACTGCTCGAGGCCACCGTCGAGGGACTCACGGCGGCCGGCCACACGGTGACAACCGTCGATCTGTATCGCGACAACTTCGACGCGACACTGTCGCGCGAGGAATGGCGCGCCTACCCGACCACTCGGCCGATGACCGCAGACGAACGCTATGCGGCCCTCGTTCGCGAGGCCGACGTGATCGCGTTCGTCTTTCCGATGTGGTGGTCGGGGCCACCCTCGATGCTGAAGGGCTTCTTCGACCGGGTTCTCGCGCCGGGTGTGGCTTTCGATCTCGGCGACACCGGACGCGTCAGCCCCGGCCTGAGGCACGTGCGTCGCGTCGCCGTGGTCACTGCCGCCGAACCACCCGGGCACTTCTCCCATCGCTCGACACGGCACCTCGCACACGCCTTCGGACGTTCGTTGCGGCGCGCCACCGGATGGCGCACACGGACCGTCGTGTGTTGGGCCGGTCCCGGAGAGGCAACATCCGACGATGCCAAACGCGAGCAGTTCCTCGCCCGCACCCGCGAACGAATGGCGACTCTGCGATGAGCCGCAAGGTTCTCCTCGTCTACGCCCACCCCGACGCGACCAGCTACTCGGCCGCGTTGCGCGACCTCGTCATGCGCATTGCCACGGAACGCGGAGCGGAGATTCGCCTGCACGATCTTTACGAGCGCGGCTTCTCCCCCGTCTTGTCCGCCAACGAGTGGACGCTGCGCGGCGCGGCACCCGACGCCAAACCCCACCTCGCGCCATATTTTGAAGATGTTGATTGGTGCGACACGCTGGTGTTCATCTACCCCACGTGGTGGTCGGGCCAGCCTGCGGTACTGAAGGGCTGGATCGACCGGGTGTTGGCCAACGGTGTTGCGTGGAACCTCGACGATACCAGTGGACACGCGATGCCCGCATTGCGCAAAGTCACCCGCATCGTGGCGATAACCACACACGGTCGGTCGCGCACGGTCAATCGTCTCTGCGGACGTGCCGGTCGCGCGACAATCATGCGCAGCGTTCGTCGGTTGTGTTCGTGGCGGTGTCGCGCGCGTTGGATCGCCCTCTACTCGCTCGACCGGTCGACGCGCTTCGAACGCGATCGGTTCATGCAGCGGGTGGAACGTCTCCTCCAACGGACCTTGTGACAGGTCTGCTCTCGTCGGCCACTGAAGCCAGGCGGAATCGCATCACCATTTCGAGGTGATGCGTGTGCGGGAACAGGTCGAGCACGACAAGGTCGTCGAGCTCATAGCCTGACTCCGCGAGAAGTCTCGCGTCACGTGCGCCCGAAGCGGCATCGCAACTGACGAGCACGACGACGGGTGCTCGGGTGGCGATCAACACCGCGACGCCCGGCGCGCCGAGACCAGTGCGTGCGGGGTCCGCAATGACAAGACCAGCCGGAAGCGCGCGCCAGTCCTCGAACAACGATTCGACGACAGTTGCCCGATGGGAAACGAGATTGCGCCTGGCATCACCCACGGCGTACGGATTCGACTCAATCAGAGTGACGGGCACGTGCGTGGGCACGATCGTTGCGGCGAAGAGGCCGACCCCGCCGTACGCGTCAACGACCTGACCAAAGACCCCGCTGAGGGCTTCGGGTCCTGCGACCCGACGAACCGTGTCGACAAGCGCCTCCGCGGCGTACACACCCGACTGAAAAAACGAGCCCATCGACACGACGATGTCGGTGTCCCGCACGGTCTCGACGAGGCGCGCCGCGTCACCGACGATGTCGACGCGATCAAGACCCCGCACATCGGATTCTTCGCCGTGAACGACCGCGCCGACGACACCCGTGGTCGTGCTGCAACGCAAAGTGACTTCCGCCCCACTTCCCCTGCGGGCGGAGAGTGCAGCGATTGCGGGCTGCAACAGCGGATGAGCAACGAGACAAACATCGACCGCGACGACTCTGTTGGTCGAACGTTCGCGGAAACCCGGCCGTCCCTCCACATCGAATGCGAGACGAACCGTTGTTCGGTATCCACTGCTGGGGATGCGCGCACCCGTCGACGCACGCGTCACGAAGTCCTCGGAGATCGGTATGCGCGCGATGCGTGCAAGGGACTCAACCGCGATGCGCACCTTCGAGTGATACTGCGCTTCGGTCGAAAGGTGCTGCCATCTGCAGCCACCACATCCCGTAACGACGTGGGGACACGGCGGAACCACCCTCTCCGCGGAGGGCTCGATCACGCGACTCACCGAGGCACGCGCGTAGTCCTTGCGCGTGTCGGTCAGGTCAACCTCGACCCGCTCGCCGGGAAGTGCCCCATCGACGAAGATCACCTTGCCGCTCGGCATTCGGCCGATCGCGTCGCCACCGGCGACGAGGGCACCGGCCTCGAGTTCCATGCGTCAACCTTACGTTTGACGGCTCGTCGGTAGAGTGGACTGCGTGACGCTTCCGATCCAGATTGCGCCCTCGGTGTTGCCCGCGGACTTTGCTGAACTCGGCAAGGCGGTCCGCGATCTGCAAAATGCGGGTGTTGACCTCATCCAGTGGGACGTGATGGACGGGCAATTCGTGCCGAACCTCACCTTCGGCCCCGACGTCATCGCAGCAGCACGCAGGCACTGCGACTTGCCCTTCGAGGCGCACCTGATGGTTCTCACCCCCGACGTCATGGCCGCTGAATTTGTGAAAGCCGGATGCTCGCGACTCATCGTCCATGCCGAGGCTTGCACGCACCTTCACCGCACGCTGGACAACATCCGTTCACTCGGTGCCACGGCTGCAGTTGCGCTAAACCCGGCCACGCCGGCCTCTGCGGTCGAGAACGTCCTCGACCTGATCGACCTCGTCCTTGTGATGACGGTGAACCCGGGTTTCGGTGGCCAGAAGTACATCGCCACGATGGAGTGCAAGATCCGCGAGGTGCGCGAAATGGTCACGGCCGCGGGACTCGGCGACCAGATCCACGTCGAAGTCGATGGCGGCATCTCCGCGACAACCGTCTCCGGTGCTGCATCGGCCGGAGCGAACCTGCTCATCGCCGGTAGCGCTTTGTTCAAACATCCCGACGGACTCACCGCGGCGGTGTCGGAACTACGCGACCTCGCCACTGCGGCGTTCACCGCCTGACACGCTGAGCGCGCTCAGATCTGCAGCAAGCGCCTGACAAGAACCAGAGTCACGAGGCCGAGGAGCACGAGTCCGACCGGCACCAGGACCGCCACCGCAATGCGGTCGGTCTCGCCCGACAGACCCGACAACACACCCGATTCGACGGACGACCCGTCGACGTTCAGGGTGCGGGCAACATCGGCGAACGTGGGGCACACGATGCCCGAGTTGTTGATGTCGGCGACCTCGTTCCCTCCAAAGAGCGGAGCCGCTTCGGTGACACGCGAGTAGATTCGGCCCGTCGTCGCATCGAGTGCCGTGCCGACCAGGTACGAGCCTCCAACCTCGAGGAACTTCACGTCCCGGCCGTAGTAGATGCCGACGTCGGTCACCACGCTGCCATCGATGTTGGGCACCTCGGTCGAATATCCCGCCAGACTGCCCGACCGCAAACGAATCAGCTCGAAAAGGGCTTGCGTCGCATCAAGAACCTTCACCTTGCCGACAAAGACCGCTTGCGACACCGGCGCCGGCGGACAACCGACAGGCACCGTGGTTGTTGCCGAAGGCACGGTATTTGCCAACATCGCCGAGGTCGGCAACGTGACGTCCCCTTGTTCGTCAACCGGGGCGCCGACCGAATCAGGCTCGGTCACATCGATGACGGTTGTCGTGGTGAGGTTCGGATCGCGCGATGCATTCGCGTGTGGGGCGAGCACAAGCACAGCCGGAACGGCAAGTGCCGCGACCGCACGACGAAGAAGCACCCCGGTTACCGACCGCGGAAGACCGGATCGCGCTTTTCCGTAAAAGCCGCGATCGCCTCGGCCGTGTCCTTCGTTCCGAAGTTGACCGTCTGCGCTGCGCCCTCGTCGTCGAGTGCTTCCTCGAGCGTCACGTTCATTGCATTGTTCAGCATCCGCTTGGTCTGGGCGATCGCGATGGGTGGCATCGCGGCGAGCTTCTTCGCCCATGCGTCGACGAACGCATCGAGTTCGACGTCGGCCACGATGCGATTGACCAACCCGATGCGCTCGGCCTCGGCGGCATTGATGATGTCGGCGAAAAGCGCAAGTTCTTTCGCACGATGCAGTCCGACGCGCCGCGGCAACAGCCAAGACCCTCCGAAGTCGATGCTGAGACCGCGCTTGGCGAAGATCTCCGAAAAGCGAGCGTTTTCGGACGCCACGACTAGGTCACATCCGAGTGCCATGTTCATACCGGCGCCGACGGCAACCCCGCGCACCTTCGCGATCACCGGCTGGGGCAGACGCGCGAGAGCCATCGCGACGTCGCCAACGTTTCGCATGCGCGCCAACTGGTGTTGTCGTGCCGCTGCGTCGTCGCCGGCCCACAAGTCGGCCCCCGAACAGAAGTCGCCGCCCGCACCGGTGAGAACGACGCAGCGATCGTCGGTCGAAGCCGCAACCTCGCGGAAAGTTGCGAGGAGTTCGGACCACATCGTGTTGTTCGCTGCATTCTTCTTTGCCGGACGATTGAGCGTGACGGTGACGACGCCGTCGGCCCGCTCGACGATGATTGTCTCGAACACGTTGGTTGTCATGACCCGACGATACATAATGACGACGTGGGATTCGACGCGACACGAAAGCGAGTCAAGCGACGCACCGACATCGTGTTCGTCGCTGCAGCACTCACGGTCGCGCTCGCGCTCGTTGTCTGGGCCTTTTTGGGCTAACCGAGGGACGCGACAGAGAAATGACGTGGGACGCGTCATGAGCGACATCTGGAGTGGTCTCTACGGACCGGTGGAAGTGCGTCGAGTGCAACCGTACGACGCAACGAAGACCTATCTGTGTCCGGGATGCAACCGTGAAATTCCGGCGGGGATGGGCCACTGCGTCACTGTGCCGGCGGATGCGCCCGACCTGCGTCGGCATTGGCACCACGCCTGCTGGGAGCGTCGAGACCGCAATACCCCAAGGTGACGTTTCAGTCGTCACTGTCAAAAGGCGTTCTCGACGACTTCGAGCGAACGACCGACAACGAACGCTGCGTCGAATCGCAGCCGGCTCGCCGGCACGCCGTTTTCTCGCGCCCAACCATGCGCGGTACGCCGCACCGTGCGGCACTTCGCAGGGGTCATCGCCTCGCCAGCGAAACCGAAGTCGTAGTTGCGTCGTGTCTTCACCTCGCAGACGGCAACCACACCGCGGCGTTCGGCGATGATGTCGACTTCCCCCCTACCGTGGCGCACGTTGCGGGCAATGATGCGCCATCCGTTTCGCACGTACCAGTGAGCGACGAGGTTTTCGCCCCATGTTCCGCGGGCGCGGCGCGCGGCGGCTAGATCTCGTGGCCGGGAAGTTCCTCGACGTTCACGTCCTTGAACGACAGGATCTTCACGCGCGGTACGAATCGGCTCTTGCGGTACATGTCCCACACCCATGCGTCGGTCAACTCCACTTCGATGAGCGGACGGGGGCCGTCGGCCGCAACACGCGTGACAACCTCGTTCGCGAGATAGAAACGGCGTTCAGATTCGACCGCAAAACGGAACATGGACACGACGTCTTGATATTCCTGGGCGAGCTGCAGTTCGCGCTCGGCCTCGAAATTTTCGAGATCGTCGGTGTTCAACGGGGCCCCGACGTGAGGCGATGATTCACGTGAGTGTGTGCGCGACTCAGGATTCGCGCTTCTCGCGGATCTTGGCAGCCTTGCCCGTGCGGTCACGCAGGAAGTAGAGCTTGCCGCGACGCACTTCACCGCGGTGCATCAGCTCGACCTTGGCGACAGCGGGACTGTGCTTCGGGAACGTACGCTCGACACCCACGCCGTAGCTGAGCTTGCGCACCGTGTACGACTCGGCGACGCCGGAACCCTGGATCGCGATGATGTTGCCCTGGAACACCTGGATGCGCTCCTTGCCGCTTTCGACGACGCGCACGTGAACCTTGACTTCATCGCCGGGGCGAAGGTCGGGCAGGTCGGTGCGGAGGTACTGGTTGTCGACGAGGTCGGTGGTCTTCATGGGGCGATCCGTTACTGGTCGGGGGCGGGAGAACCGCCCTGAGCGAACGATGAAGGATACGAGACAGGGGCGAACTCTTCCAACAGTCTCTTTTCCGCCGCCGACAACCCCCCGCGGGCCTCGATGAGGTCGGGTCGCACCCGAATCGTGCGGTGCAACGCTTGGGCTAAGCGCCACCGGGCCACGAGGGCGTGGTCGCCGCTGCGCAGGACGTCGGGAACCGTCCAGCCCCTGAAGTCGGCGGGGCGCGTGTATTGGGGCTCTTCCAAGAGACCGGTGACACCGAAACTCTCGGTGACAGGTGACTCGGCGTTTCCCATCGCGCCCGGCACGAGCCTCACGACGGCCTCGATCATCAGACATGCGGCAACTTCACCACCCGACAGCACGAAGTCGCCGACCGAAACCTCGGCATCCACGAGGTGCTCTCGCACACGCTGGTCGACACCTTCGTAGCGACCGCAAAGAATGCTGAATCCGGGCAGTTCGGCAAGCCGGCGCGCCATGTCCTGGTCGAAGCGATCGCCGCCGGGTCCGACGAGGATGAGGGGTCGTGGCGGCTGCACTTCATCGACTGCGGCGAAGATCGGCTCGGGTCGCATCAACATGCCTGCACCACCGCCGAACACCGTGTCATCGACCGATCGGTGAACATCGTGGGTGTGGTCGCGCAGGTCGTGCGCGCGCAAGTCGAAGAGACCCGACTCGCGAGCCTTGCCGAGAAGGCTTTCCGCGCAGAACGCGTCGACGACGCCGGGAAAGATGCTGAAGACGTCGATACGCATCAGCTGTTGTCCTGGAGGTCGAGGAGTCCGTCGGGCGGCGCGACAACAACGACACCGTCCGCGTGCGAAGTAACGAACGGAACGGGTATCAAGACCCCGCGGTCGGTCTCGATGATCGCATGCGCCGGGTTGTCGACGACCGCGACGCACGTACCGAATTCCGCACCATCAGCCCCGACGACGCGGGATCCGACCAGATCGTGAACCCACAGCGCAGTCGGATCGTCGATCGGCTCGCCGTATACGACCTCGTTCGTGAAATTGGCCGCCTCTTCGCGCACGCCCAAACCTTCGAGAACAACGAGGAACCGATCATTCGCGGGACGAATCGCCTCGATGGTGCGCCACGCCCCGGCAACAAACACCCGCGACCCTGCTTTCCTGCGCTCGGGACGGTCGGAAACGAGGCTCAGGTAGATCTCACCGTGCACACCATGAGGCCGGCCCAGGCGCCCGATTTCGAGAAGACCGTCAGGCCGGTTCATTCATCGACTGTGTTCATTCATCAACGAAATCGACGTCGACGTCGACACCGTCGCGGCTTGCTGCCGCACGCACCACGGTGCGGATGCTCTGCGCCGTGCGACCACGACGGCCGATGACACGACCAAGATCGCCGGAACCGACGCGGACCTCGAGGTAGACCTTGTCGTCGTCCTCGCGGTGGTCGACCGACACCGCATCGGGGTCGTCGACGATCGAACGAACGACGTGTTGCAGGACCGCCGTCGCCGTGGGTGCGGGAACCAGATTTGAGCCGTTGCTCACTTGGCGCTCTTCGAAGCGGTGAACTCTGCCCACGCGCCCGAGATCTCGAGAAGCTTGCGCACGCGCTCGGTGGGCTGCGCACCCTGCTTCAACCAGGCAACCGCCTTGTCGTTGTCGACCTTCAGGTGCGAAGGCTCTTGACGTGGGTTGTACTGGCCGAGAATTTCGATGAAGCGGCCGTCGCGCGAGCGGCGCTCGTCGGCGACGATGATGCGGTAATGCGGCTGCTTGGTCTTTCCGACGCGGGTGAGACGCAACTTGACTGACATGAAAACTCCTGCAACTGAGTCGTCGAGGCTGAAGACGGCCGCGACCGGACTGGGAAAGGCTATCGGAAGTCCCGAAAATCGGGGAATGCTCCGGGGTTTTTCTGCCCGGGAGCGCCCGGCTGGCCCGGGTCGCCGAAATTGCCACCGAGATTCCCCATCGCAGAGAGGTCGCCGGCACCCATCTGCTTCATCGCCTTTGCCATCTTCACGGGGTTCATCTTGGGCGGCTTGCCCTTCTTGCCCGACTTCTTGCCCCCCAGACCGCCCATCTGCTTCATCATCCGTTGCATCTCGCTGAACTGCTTCACGAGGCGGTTCACGTCGGGCACGGTCGTGCCACTGCCTTTCGCGATGCGCACTCGCCGCGAGCCGTTGATGATCTCGGGGCTGCGGCGCTCTTCGGGGGTCATCGAACGGATGATCGCCTCGGTCACCTTCACCTGGTCGTCACCAATCTCGGCGTTCTTTAGTTCCTTCGGCATGCCGGGAAGCATCCCCATGATGCTGGAGATCGAACCCATCTTCTTCACCTGCTGCAACTGCTCGAGAAAGTCGTCGAGGGTGAATTCACCCTCGAACATCTTCGCAGCGGCCGCTTCGGCTTCTTCCTTTTCGAAAACCTGCTCGGCCTGCTCGATGAGCGTGAGCACGTCGCCCATACCAAGGATGCGCCCCGCCATGCGGTCGGGGTGGAACTGTTCGAAGGCGTCGATCTTCTCGCCCGTCGCCGCGAACGCGATCGGTTTGCCGATGACTTCCTTGACCGACAGCGCTGCACCACCGCGCGCATCGCCGTCGAGTTTCGACAAGATGACGCCGTCGATTTCGAGCGTCGCATTGAAGGCTTCGGCGGTGTTGACTGCGTCCTGGCCGGTCATCGCATCGATGACGAGGAAGGTGTAATGCGGCTCGACCGAGTCACTGATCCGACGAATCTCGTCCATCAATTCGGCGTCGATCGACAGACGACCCGCTGTATCGACGATGAGAACGTCGCGGCCGAGGCGCCGCGCCTCGGCGAGGCCCCGGGTCGCGGTGGCGACGGGATCGCCCGGCTCGGAGAAGACGGGAACATCGATCTGTCGACCGAGCGTGCGCAACTGTTCGACGGCCGCGGGGCGCTGGAGGTCAGCCCCCACAAGCAACGGTTGACGTCCCTGGGACTTGAACCAGCGCGCCAACTTGGCC
>JBEAPO010000154.1:0-17205 GCA_041164425.1 Actinomycetota bacterium | reverse complement strand
ACGAAATTTTCGGACCGGTGCTGACGGTGCAGCAGTTCAGCGACGAGGACGAGGCCGTGCGTTGGGCCAACGGCGTCGAGTACGGCCTTGCTTCATCGGTGTGGACGAAGGACTTCGGCCGTGCGATGCGGATGGCCAAGCGACTCGACTTCGGATGTGTGTGGATCAACACCCACATCCCGGTCGTTGCCGAAATGCCGCACGGTGGCTTCAAGAAGTCGGGTTACGGTAAGGACCTGTCCTCTTACTCGCTCGAGGACTACACGCGCATCAAGCACGTGATGGCGAACCTCGACAGCTGAATCTCGGGCGTTCAGTGAACGCCGTACCCCGACCGAGGCGTTCAGTGAACGCCGTATGTATACGTCTGTTTCGCGATGTCGAGATAGACGAACGTCTCGGTGGCAAGGACACCTTGTACGCCCCGTATTGCATTGGTGACGGCGAGCAGTTCCAACTCGTCGCGCACCACGACCTCGGCGAGGAAGTCGTACTTGCCGGCCGTGACGACGAGGTATTCGATCGTCTCAATGGCGCGTAGGGTGTTGCCGATACCGTCGGTAGGGCCCGTAGTGGAGATGCCAATCAGTGCCATGCGGCGCCTACCGACCATCAGCGGGTTGGTGACCGCGGCAACCTGGATCACCCCACTTGTGATGAGGCGGTGCACGCGCTGTCGCACCGCTGCTTCGGACAAGCCGACCGCGGTGCCGAGTTGCGTGTAAGGGAGGCGTCCATCGGCCTGGAGTTGTTCGATGATGCGCTGGTCGGTGGCGTCGAGGCGAACGGGCCCACCCTGCGGCGAGAGCGCGGGCGAATCTGTCATCGCCGACAAGCGTACGCCCGGTGTTACGCTCGCCCCAATGTCTGGGGAGAGGGACACGCGGGGGCGGGACCCAAGGTGAGCAGTGCCGCTGCACCGTTGGCGGGTGACGTCATTCGTCTCGACCAGGTGCGCAAGCAGTACGGATCGTTCGTCGCCGTTGACAACGCCGACTTCTCCATCGGCCGTGGTGAGTTCTTCGCGATGCTCGGGCCGTCGGGATGCGGCAAGACGACGACCCTGAAGATGATCGCGGGGTTCGAGCAGCCGTCTTCGGGGCGTGTCGTCCTCGAGGGTGTCGATGTGTCGAGCGTGCCGCCCTACAAGCGCAACGTGAACACCGTTTTCCAGCAGTACGCGCTTTTTCCGCACATGTCGGTTGCCGACAACATCGCCTTCGGTCCGCGCAGCAAGAAGCTCGACGAAGCCGAAGTCAAGAAGCGTGTATCCGAGATGCTCGACGTGGTGCGCTTGTCGGAATTCGCGGGCCGTCGACCTGCACAGCTTTCCGGTGGCCAGCAGCAGCGGGTCGCGCTGGCCCGCGCGCTGGTCAACTATCCGAGCGCACTTCTTCTCGACGAGCCGCTCGCCGCACTCGACCTTAAGTTGCGCGAGGCCATGCAGATCGAGTTGAAGCGAATCCAGCGCGAGGTCGGGATCACGTTCGTCTTCGTCACGCACGACCAGGGAGAAGCGTTGACGATGAGTGATCGCATCGCGGTCATGAGCCAAGGAGTCGTCGAACAAATCGGTACCGCCATCGACATCTACAAACGGCCACAGTCGCTATTCGTCGCGGGTTTCATCGGCTCGGCCAACCTTCTTCCTGCGGTTGTTGCCCAGAACGACTCGGCCGGCGCATCGATCGACTTCTGGGGTGGCGGGCGCACGGTCGTGAAGGCCGACCATGTCAATGCCGACGTCGCATTGACGCCCGGCGAGCAGGTCACCGTGATGTTGAGACCCGAGCACCTCCGCGTTGCCGCGACACAACCCGCGGGAGACTCGCTCGCCGCGACGGTCACCGACGTCGTCTTTCAGGGAGCCTCGGTGCGAATCGTCGCGCGACTCGCCAACGACACCGAGGTCACCGCGGTGGCGGCGGGGGATGCCGACCTTCCGTTCCTCCGGCCTGATTCCACGGTCTGGTTCATGTGGAACCCGGACGCACCGTTCGTGCTCGACGGCTGGCCGGGCGTGGCCGGTGCAACCACCACCAACGTCGATTCGATCGAGGCATCGCTGTAGTACGCAATTTTCTGAATAATCTCTGTTCAAACAACGAAGAAAGGCAGCATCATGGCAGCAAAGTTGAATCGTCGTCAGTTCCTCATCCGTTCGGGCATGGCCGGTGCGGGCGCACTGTCCCTGCCTGCCCTCCTCGCCGCGTGCGGCGGTGATGACGGTGGTGGCGGAAACTCGCTGTTCTTCGAAAACTGGCCCGAGTACATCGACAGCGAGACGGTTGCCCTGTTCGCAAAGGCGAGCGGCGTCAAGTTCAAGTACACCGATGCGTACAACGACAACAACGAGTACTTCGCGAAGGTCCAGCCGTTGCTCGCCAAGGGCGAGAAGATCAAAGCCGACGTCATCGCGCCGACGTTCTGGATGGCCAGCCGCTTCGTCCAGCTTGGGTGGGCCCAAAAGTTGCCCGTCAACAAGATTCCCAACATGGCCAACCTGCGCGACGACTTGAAGGGCCAGCCCTGGGACAAGGACCAGGAGTACAACCTGCCGTGGCAGACGGGTGTTGCGGGTATCGCCTACAACGTCAAAGAAACCGGCCGCGAGCTCGGGAGCGTCGAAGATCTTTTCGATCCAGCGTTCAAGGGCAAGATCGGCATGCTGACGGAGATGCGCGACACGATGGGGCTCGTCCTCATGGGTCTCGGAAAGAACATCTCGCAGATCAGTACTTTCGACGATGCAGTCGAGGCATTCGACAAAGTCGAGAAGGCCAAGAACGACGGGCAGATTCGTGCGTTCACCGGTAACGAATATCTGAAGCCCCTCAGCGCGGGTGACTTCGCCGCGTGCGTGGGTTGGTCGGGCGACGTTCTTCAGCTTGGTAAAGACAACCCAAACGTGAAGTTCATCATCCCCGAAGAGGGTGGAACCAGCTGGTTCGACACGATGATCTGGGTCACGGGTTCCGAGAATGGCGACGCCGTCGCCAAGTGGATGGACTACTGCTACGACCCCGTCAACGCGGCGCGAATCACTGCTTCGGTGCAGTACATGTCGCCGGTGAAGGGCGTGCAGGAGGAACTCGTGAAGTTGGGTGGAGAGGCGGCCGCGCTTGCCGACAATCCGCTGTTGTTCCCCGACGAGGCGACGGTTGCCCGCCTGCAGAGCTGGGGCGCGCTCAGCGAAGAAGAAGAAGCCAAGTTCGACGAGGCCTTCGCCGCGATCACCGGCGCCTGATCAGGGGTTCTCGAACCACGTGAACGCAACGGCCCGACTCGCCACGGTCGCTTCGCGACCCGAGCGTGTCGGGCTGGGCGTCATGTTGGCCCTCTCGATCGGCGCGATTGCACTCGGCGCCGGTTGGGTCGAGGGACCTTCAGCCGCAGTTGTTGCGGGTGCAATGTTGGCATCGGTTGTCGGACTCGTGTTGGTTGCCTTCGTTGGCGGACTGGAAACGCGTCGCGCGCTCGCGCCGTACGGATTGCTGAAACCCGGCATTCTGTGGCTTAGCTTGTTTTTCCTTGCGCCGCTGTGGTCGATGGTTGTGATGTCGCTATCGAGCAAGGAAAGCCGTTTCGACTTCTTCCCGTCGTTCACGTGGGAATGGGGCAATTACCGAACGGCGCTGACTGACTTTCGGCCGCAGTTCCTGCGAAGCTTCGGTTACGCCGCCGTGGCCACCGTGCTCACGATCTTGGTCGGCTTTCCTTTGGCCTATGTGATCGCATTTCGTGGCGGGAAGTATCGCAACGTGCTCTTGGGGCTCGTCGTTGTTCCGTTCTTCACGTCGTATCTCATCAGGACACTTGCGTGGGGCAACATCCTCGCCGACGAAGGTCCGGTGGTCTCGTTCATCGACAGCCTCGGTCTGACCGGTGTCCTCGAGTCACTGAACATCATGGACAATGGCAAGTTGTTGAACACCCCCGCAGCTGTTATCGGCGGCCTCACCTACAACTTCCTGCCATTCATGGTGCTGCCCATCTACGTCAGTCTCGAGAAAATCGACCCTCGGCTAGTCGACGCAGCCATGGATTTGTACTCGTCGGCATCCGCGGCGTTTCGCAAGATCGTCGTGCCCTTGGCGCTGCCCGGCATCTTCGCGGGCAGCCTGCTCGTTTTCATCCCCGCCGCGGGCGACTTCGTGAACGCGCAATTCCTCGGCAACCCGCAGACCACGATGATCGGTAACTCGATCCAGGACCAGTTCCTCCGCCAGTTGAACTATCCCGTCGCGTCGGCGATGTCGTTCGTCTTGATGTTCATCATCACCATCGCGGTGCTCGTCTACACCAAGTTCATGGGGACAGAGGATCTGGCGTGAGACAGATCCGCATGGGTAAGGATCTGGCGTGAGACAGATCCGCATGGGTAAGGATCTGGCGTGACGGCGTTTTCGCGTCGACAGCGGATCGGACAGCGCGTGGTCAACGCCGTGGCCGGGCTGGGCCTGTTCTACATCTTCCTGCCGATTCTCGTCATCGTGATCTTCTCGTTCAATGCCCCGAAGGGGAAGTACAACATCAAGTGGCAAGGTTTCACGCTCGACAACTGGGCCAACCCTTTTACCGAATCGGCTCTGACGAGCGCGCTGTGGGTGAGTTTGCGGATTGCGCTCATCTCGACGTTCTGCGCAACGATTCTCGGTTCGCTCATCGCGCTTGCGCTGAGTCGATACAAATTCAAGGGCAGCGGGGGAATCAACCTGTTCCTCGTGCTGCCGTTGACTTCACCCGAGGTTGTCCTTGGTTCGTCGCTCGCGACGTTGTTCCTCAACAGGGGAGTCAACTTCGGTTACGTCACCGTGATCATCGCCCACATCATGTTCCAGATCTCGTTCGTCGCGGTGACGGTGCGCGCGCGCATTCGGGGTTTCGACTGGACTTTGGAACAGGCTGCGATGGATCTCGGGGCAACACCATCGCGGGCGTTCTGGAAGATCACTTTCCCGCTGATTCTGCCGGGCATTCTCGCTGCGGCACTTTTGTCGTTCGCGCTGTCGATCGACGACTTCATCATCACTTTCTTCAACGCAGGGTCGCTGGTCACGTTCCCGCTGCAAATCTTCGGTGCCTCGCGCGTCAAGATTCCGCCGCAGATCAACGTACTTGCCACCATGCTTCTCGTTGCCAGTGTCAGCCTGATGGTTGCCGGAACCGTGCTCGGCAATCGCCGCCAGCGCAAACTCACCGGCAACTGAAACCGGAAGCAGAAGGCGAAGAAGTCGAATGACCTCATCTCCCACCATTGCCGTCGGACCCGAGTCCGCCCCCGCCTGGGTGCGCGATGCGGTTGTCGCGGGTGGTGGAGAACTCGTCGATGCGCCTCTGGCGCGGGGCCTGGTGTGGGCATCGCCCACTGCTGCATCGGAGCTGAGTGAAATTCTCGAAGCGAATCCACACATCGAATGGGTGCAACTGCCCTGGGCCGGAGTCGAACGGTACGTCCACCTCGTCGATGAGTCGCGGCGGTGGACTTGCGGCAAGGGGGTGTACGCCGAACCGGTTGCCGAACACGCTCTCGCCCTGATGCTCGGGGGCGTGCGCAACGTCGGCGGCTACGCGAGGCAGAGCGAATGGACGGGGCCCGTTGGCCGCAATCTGCTGGGTGCGAACGTGACGATTCTCGGCGCAGGTGGCATCACAACCTCGCTGGTGCGGATGCTCCAGCCATTCGGTTGCCATATCACGGTTGTGCGCAACATGCCCGAACATTTTCCCGGTGCCGACACGGTGATGACCAGCGTCAACCTGATCGATGCTCTCGTCGGTGCCGACTTTGTGGTCGTGGCGCTCGCACTCACCCCCGACACCGATGGCATGCTCAGTCGCGGCGAATTCGAACAGATGGAACGCCACGCATGGGTGGTGAACGTGGGTCGGGGCCGCCACATTGTCACCGAGGACCTTGTGTGGGCCCTGCGCGAAGGAATCATCGGGGGTGCGGCCCTCGATGTGACCGATCCCGAACCGCTGCCCGCAGGTCACCCACTGTGGTCTTTGCCGAATTGCATCATCACGCCTCACGTCGGCAACACGCCGGAGATGGCCGTGCCGTTGCTGTCCGAGCGCATCAGCGAGAACGTGCGGCGTTTCACAACAGGTGACGAGCTGATTGGTGCGATCCACCCCGAACTCGGCTATTGATGGTTGAGTGAACGGCCGCCCCGACCATTACGACGTACTCGGCGTCTCCCGAAACGCCAGCACCAAGGCCATCAAGGCGGCTTACCGCCGGCGGATGCGTGAACTTCACCCTGACACCGCTCGCACGACGGTCGACACCGAGACGATTGCCGCGGTGGCGCGAGCGTGGAACGTTCTTTCCGATCCGAAGAAGCGCACGGAATACGACGCGGATCGAGAAGTCTCGACTCACGTCGAGGCGCGACCCAGACCGGTCCACTTCGATGTTGCGCCGGCGAGATTTCCCTGGAGATTCGTTCTCACCCTGATTGTCATTGGCACCGCGGCCATTCTCATCGTTGCCGCATTCACCGAACCCACCGAGCCGGGCGGTCCCGACAACCTCTTACAGTCGGGTTCGTGCGTCAATATCGGGCGTGATGGCGCGGCGAGTGAGGTCCGGTGCGACGGGCCCCACGACGCGATCGTGCAAAGCCTTGTCGCGTTCGACGCGGTTTGCCCGTCGGACACCGAGTCGCATCTCGACCGTCAGGGGATGGGTCGCGCCTGCGTGGTGCGCGCCGATGCCTCGGTCACATCGGGGGGTTGAACCGATAGCCTTCAGGCTCACCCCACGAGGGGCGATTAGCTCAGTTGGCAGAGCGCCACGTTCACACCGTGGAGGTCATCGGTTCGAGCCCGGTATCGCCCACTACCGCAGGATGGCGCGCCGCCGAGGCGTATCGCACTAATTTTCTGGTGTGCCACGACTGTGCGAGCGACCGGGATGTTCCGCTCAAGCCACGGTGGCGTACGGCTTCGACACAGCTGATCTGAATGTCTGGTTGAGTCCCTTCGAGGCCGAAGAGAAGGCCCGTCCCTATGGAACGGGAATCCTCTGTCGGCGTCATGCTGACGCACTGGTGGTGCCACGCGGCTGGCACGTCGACGACCGTCGCGAAGCGGTACCACGGTTGTTCATCACTCCGGCCCCCACTGAATCGGCCGGTCATGTCAAACAAGCCGAATCGTCCGCTGCAAACGTGCGTCGGATTCGCGAGCGTCGCCAGCGAGCCGCAGAGTTGTTCGATGCAGCGTCGGGCGATGAGTCGGAGCCCGTGCTCGATGAGACGCGAGCGATGCCGTGGTCACCCAAGCTCATCGACGACGCGGATGTCGCTGTGTCGACAGACGAGCCGTCGTCGGGTGGGCTCTTGGCTCGTGCGTTCGGCAACAAAGACCGCCGCGAAAGGCACTGACAACCGTGCGTACGGAGGCAACCCTCGAGGCGCCGACATCACTGACGCGTCTGCGCCCGTTCGTCGTCGATCTAGTGGAGTATCCGAAGTGGATGCCACTCGTCCACCGCGCAACGGTTGCCGGCCCCGGGGCGTGGGATGTCGAACTGCGTGCGAAGGTCGGCCCGTTCGCCCGGTCGAAGCGCTTGCGCATGGAGCGCACGACGGATTCGCCGCAATTGGTGGTTTTCGAACGCAAGGAAAACGACGGTCGCGACCATGCCCCGTGGCGCATGACCTGCACGATGGTGGAAAAGGGTGAGTCGGTCGTGATGCGCGTCGAGCTGTACTACGGCGGAACGCTGTGGACGGGCGGGATTCTCGAGCGGGTGTTGGCCGACCACATCGAACGCGGCCGCGAGAACCTGCGCGCGCTCGTCAGCCCGGCCTCGCGCTGAATCGTCCGTCGTCGCGACGCTCCACTCGCAACGGAAACTCGAAAGTCTCGGTCAGTAGTTCGTCGGAG
The DNA here is from genome assembly GCA_041164425.1 of Actinomycetota bacterium. Lineage (GTDB taxonomy): Bacteria > Actinomycetota > Acidimicrobiia > Acidimicrobiales > Ilumatobacteraceae > F1-20-MAGs119. The sequence goes on along the minus strand of JBEAPO010000154.1, from coordinate 9,306 downwards.
AGGGTCGTGGCAATTGGGCCGGAGGCAACTGCTCGGCCCTGTTTCATCGCGAGGAGATGGGTCGCCCGCGTGGGAATTTCGTCGACGTGGTGGGTGACGATCGCGGTGGCAAGCGCTGGCTCGACTGCGATGATGTCATCGATCGCGCGAACGAGTTGTTCGCGACCGCCGAGGTCGAGGCGCCCGCTCGGCTCGTCGAGAAGGATGATCGCGGGGTCGTTCATGCGTGTCCGCGCGAGGAACACACGTTGCTGTTCGCCCGAGGACAGCGTCGTGATCTCACGGTCGGCGAGATGTGCGACGCCGAGTTGCCCGAGGCAGGCTATGGCCCTTGCGCGATCTGTGTCGTCGTAGGTGTGCCACCAAGGTTCGAGGGCGGCGTGCTTGGCGGTCATTACGACTTCAAAAGCGCGCAGTTGGGGCCGCAGTTCGGTGGCAAAAGCCGCGGACATGTAGGCCACGCGGCGGCGCAGCGAACGCACGTCGGTGTCGCCGAGTCGTTCGCCCGCGACCATCACTTCGCCGGCGCTGGGGTGCAGGTACAACGCCGCGATACGCAGCAACGAGGTCTTTCCCGAGCCGTTGGCGCCGAGCACTATCCAGTGCTCGCCACGATGCGCGGCCCACGTGACGTTGTCGAGGATGATGCTCGCTTCGCGGTGGAGCGAGATGTTGCGAAGTTCGAGAGCGGGCGACACCGAGCGTGAGGGTAACGTTTCGGCGTGGCGGAATCGTCTGACTCGGCATTGCGTGACACCCTGAACAACGTTCTGCGTGGTACGGCTCTGTCGGGTGACGTCACCTCTCTCGAGCGTCTCACCGGGGGTGCCTCGCGCGAGACGTGGCGTTTTCGGATCGGTGGCGATTCATTCGTGCTCCAACGCCAGCGTCCGGGTTCGCCGCGCGACATGCACGTCGAGGTTGCGGTTCTCGAAGCCGCGCATTCGATGGGCGTCCCGACGGCTGAAGTCGTGACAAGTTCACGTGGCATGGCCTCGAATCCGCTCGGCGAGGCGTTCATGGTGATGCGGGCAGTCGAGGGCGAAACCATCGCGAGAAAAATCCTGCGCGACGACACATTTGCGACGGCGCGTCCGCTGCTGGCATCGCAGGTCGGCCGTGCGATGGCACAGATCCACCGCATCGACCACACCGCGATCGCTGGTCTCGAGGGCGAAGACCAGGTGGCGAAGTACGTGCAACTGATGGATGAATCCGGCCAGGCCCATCCTGCTTTCGAGATCGCCTTCCGTTGGCTCGAAGAGAACCGCCCCGCGCCGCGTGACTGGTGCCTCGTCCATGGCGACTTTCGTCTCGGCAACGTGATCGTCGGGCGCGACGGCCTGCGGGCCGTTCTCGACTGGGAACTGGCCCACATCGGTAATCCAGCCGAGGATCTCGGATGGGTGTGTGTGCGTGCGTGGAGGTTCGGCGGCGCCAAACCGGTGGCCGGCGTTGGCGACTATGCATCGCTGCTCGACGCCTACGAGGCGGAGTCCGGTGTGCGCATCGAAGAGCGCGAACTCCGATGGTGGGAATTGCTCGGGACCGTGAAATGGGGGCTCATGTGCATTTCACAGGCCGCGTACCACCTGAATGGTGTCGTACGCAGTCATGAACTTGCTGCAATCGGCCGTCGAGTGTGCGAAAACGAGTACGACGCCCTGATGACGATCCGCGAACTGTCGGAGGGTGTGAAGTGACCGCGCCGCACGATCCGCCGACTGCGATGCAGTTGACCGAGTCCGTCCGTGAGTGGCTCGAGAACCAGGTCATGCCGAACGTCTCGGGTGCAATGCAGTTCAACGCCCGTGTTGCCGTGAACGTTCTGGCCATGGTCGAAAGGGAAATCGCGCTCGGTGGCGAGCAGCAAGAACGACATGCGTACGGTCTGCGGCAGCTGGGTTGCGCCGACGACGCGGACCTCGCACGTCGCATTCGCAGCGGGGATTTCGAAGTCGATGGTGAGGTGCGAGCCGATGTCGAAGAGTTCGTCTTCGAATCGGTCGTCGACAAGCTGCGTGTCGCGAACCCGAAGTACCTGCGCTAGTCGGGGTCGCGGCCGAAACGCACCGGCGTGATCGTCTGTCCCGCCGCGAGCTGCCCGCAGGCCGCGTCGATATCGGTGCCACGGTTCTTGCGGATCGTCGCGTTCACTCCGAGGTCGGTGAGAATGTCGGCGAACTCGCGCACACGCTGCGATGACGACCCGCGAGTCGGCCAGCCCGGTGTCGGGTTCAGCGGGATGAGGTTGACGTGTGCATTCGGGCGCAATCGCTTGCACAAGCGTGCCAGTTCGTTCGCGTCGCGGCGCGTGTCGTTCACGCGGTCGATCAGGGCCCATTCGAAGCTGATGCGACGACGGCGTTCAACGAGGTAGTCGTTGCACGCATTGACGAGGTCGTCGATGGGATAGCGCTTGTTGATCGGCACCAGTTCGTTGCGAAGTTCGTCGCGCGCGGCGTGAAGCGACACGGCCAAGTTCACGGGCAGCGGCCAATCTGCGAGTTGGCGGATCCCAGGAATGATGCCGACGGTGCTGACTGTGAGGTGGCGTGCCGAGATGCCGATGTCATCATGTATGCGCTCCACGGCAGCACGTGTCGCGGATTCGTTGGCGAGCGGTTCGCCCATGCCCATGAAGACGATGTTCGAAACGCGGCGGCCGACCTGCGCCGCGCGCCGGGCCGCCTTCACGACTTGTTCGACGATCTCGCCGGCGGTGAGGTGGCGATTGAAGCCCGCCTGACCGGTTGCGCAGAATCCACACGCCATCGCACACCCGGCTTGCGTGCTGACGCACACCGTGGCGCGGTCGGGGTAGAGCATGAGGACCGTCTCGATGGGGTGTCCACCGTCGCGCAGGTGCCAGAGGAACTTGACGGTTTCGCGCGTGGCGTCTGTGCTTTCGGTCCGCCACTCGAGTGCCTCGGGTAGTGCGGTGGCGAGTTCGTCGCGCGCACCGAGGGGCAGATTCGTGATGTCGGCGGGCGCGCGGAACTGCTCGTAGAGCGCCTGCCAGACCTGCTTCACGCGGTACGCGGGCTGGCCGTGAAGAACACGGGCGATGTCGTCGGCAGTGGCATCGTAGAGGCTCTCGGTGTTCATGACATTGAAGAATCAGTGAACGTCGCCGATGAAGGCGCGTTCACGGTGCGTCGGCGTGAAGCCGAGTTTCCGGTACATCGCCACCGCGGCTTCGTTGCGGGTGTCGACGTAGAGCATGCCCGTCTTGGCTCCGTGTTCGGCCAGCCACACGAGCCCGGCGATGGTGAGTTTCGATCCGAGGCCACGACCGGCGAAGTCGGGGTGCGCAGCGATGACGTAGATCTCGCCGACGGAGCCTGGGTGCATTTTCGTCCAACAAAAGCCCGTGATTCGTCCTTCGATTTCGGCGATTCGGAAGCCTTCGGTATCGAACCATGGTTCGCGCGTGCGTGCGGCGAGCGTGTCGATGTCCCAATCACCCTGTTCGGCGTGGCTGGCAAAGGCTCGGTTGTTCACTTCCAACCACGCGCGTGCGTCGTCGGGAAACGCGAAAGGTCTGGTGAAGTCGCGTTCTACTCGCGACGAGAGTTCGGCCTCGAGAGGTAGCGCCCGACGCATTTGGAAGAGTTCGCGGCCGGGGCGCATGCCGGTCTTCTCGGCCAGTTCGAAATAGATCGACGACGGCTCGAAGACCCACCAGTGCACGTGACCGCCGCCCTCGCTGCGTACGACACCGAGCGCGGCATCGAGCATCGCGGGTCCGATGGCGGCCATGTCGTAGCGGTGATGGGGGTGCACGACCAGGTCGAGGCCCCAACTGTCGTTGCCGCGTGACACCTGGGCATAGGCAACGGGGTGGTCGTGGTCGTCTTCCCACCCGATGATTGCGGCGAATCCCTTGCGGCCGCCCTGGCGCAGGTCGAGCCACAAGTGATCCGAAAGCGCGCGCTGGCCGTCGGCGCGCTCGGCCGCCTCGAGGAGGCCGTTCACGACCTCGAAGCCCTCGGCATCGATGTTCCGACGGATCTCGAGGCGCAGCACTCCGTCAGGGTACAGCCGCCGTGTCGGGTGCTGGGTAGTGTCGCCGCACATGGGCAAACCTCGGTCGGCAGCGTCACGTGCGAAAGTCGTCGCAGAACGCCTCGCCGTCGAGTTTCCCGAGGCCCGTTGCGAACTCGATCACCGCAACGCCTTCGAACTGCTCGCCGCCACGATCCTTTCGGCACAGTGCACCGATGCCCGCGTGAACATGGTGACGCCCGCGTTGTTCGCCGAATTCCCGACGGCCGATGACCTTGCTCACGCCGACGTGTCTCGCGTCGAGGAACTCGTGCGTTCGACCGGTTTCTATGCATCGAAAGCAAAGAACCTCATCGGAATGGCCCGAGCCTTGATCGAACGCTTCGACGGTGAAGTGCCGCGCGACCTCGACGACCTGGTCACACTGCCCGGCGTCGGACGCAAGACGGGCAACGTGGTGCGAAGTGTCGTCTTCGATCTTCCGGGTCTTCCTGTCGACACGCATGTGGGCCGCCTGTCGCGGAGGTTGGGTCTGACAACGCAGGAAGACCCCGTGAAGGTCGAGCTGGAGTTGAACAAGTTCCTCCCGCCCGAAGAATGGGGCCGATTCAGTCTGCGGCTCATTCTCCACGGTCGTCGAACCTGCGACGCGCGCAAGCCGAAGTGTCGCGACTGCGTTCTCCTCGACATCTGTCCGTCGGGCAATCCCTGAGACCCGCGATCTGGGAGACTGATCCACATGGCGGCTTCGAAGGGTGCAAAACCGAACGGCACTCCACGCAACGAGACCCTGATGGCGCTGCGCAACGAGCTCGAGGCTTTCGGCGAGGCCTTGAACCGCACGCGCGACAGGGCGGTCGACCTCGAGAACCGTCCCGGGGTGCGCCAACAAGAAGACATCCATCGTGCGATCGTCGAAATCGCGCGATCGGTGGACTCGGCTCGCAAAGCTGTCGACCGCGCATTGAAAATAGCCAAGAACACCTGAGCCACCCTCGGTAGCGTTGTCGCGTGGCACGGATCCCCCTGCGCAACGATCTTCGGGCCCTGACGGGCTATCACTCGCCGCAGGTCGACGTGCCCATCCGGCTGAACACCAACGAGGCACCGTTCGCCCCGCCCGCAGAATGGCTCGACGAAGTCGCCGCCGCTGCGCGTGACATCGACTGGAACAGGTATCCCGACCGTGCCGCGACCGAACTGCGCGAAGGGATCGCGGCACTCCACGGCGTGTCGGCCGACCAGGTGTTCGTCGCCAACGGGTCGAACGAGGTGTTGCAATCGATCCTCCTCGCGTATTCCGGTGCGGGTCGCAACGTCACGATGTTCTCGCCCACGTACCAGATGCACGCGCAGATTGCCCGCGTCGTCGGGGCGACGGTCGTCGAGGGCAACCGCAACGCCGATTTCACACTCGATCGTGCGGAGATCGAACGAGTGGTCGCAGAGTCGCAGCCGGCCGTGTCGTTCATCTGCTCGCCGAACAACCCCACCGGAACCGTTGAGCCACGCGTCAACGTCGAAGCAATGTTGGCAGTCGCTCCGGGCGTGGTCGTGGTCGACGAGGCGTATGCGCAGTTCTCACCCTGGTCGGCGCTCGAATTGGTGAGCGACGAAACGCCACTCGTCGTCACGCGCACTTTCTCGAAGACCTGGTCGATGGCAGCGGCGCGCCTCGGTTATCTGGTCGGCCCACGCTGGCTGGTGTCCGACATGGAGGCCGTCGTTCTGCCGTATCACCTCGATGCGTTCAAGCAGCGTGCGGGGCTCCTCGCCCTCAAGTTCGTCGGCGACATGGAGTCACGTGTGCGCGACATCGTGGCGGGTCGCGACTCCATCATCGCGGCGTTTGCCGAAATGCCCGTCACGTGGTGGCCGAGCGGAGCGAACTTCGTGTTGTTCCGTCCGGAATCGATGGCGGGCAAGGCTCTGTGGCAAGGTTTGCTCGACAGGGGAGTGCTCGTGCGCGATTGCAGCAGCTGGGCCGGCCTCGAAAACTGCCTGCGCGTCACGGTCGGAACCGCCGACGAAAACGAGGCCTTCATCGCCGCAATGAAAGGGGTGCTCGCATGAGCAGGACAGCCAAGGTGGAGCGCACAACCAAGGAGACGAGCATCACCGTCGAACTGAACGTCGACGGCACCGGTGCTGCAGAGGTGTCGACCGGCATTCCGTTCTACGACCACATGATCGACCAGGTCGCGCGTCACGGAGGTTTCGACCTGAAGCTCGTCGCGAATGGCGACCTGCACATCGACACGCACCACACCGTCGAAGACGTCGCGCTGGCCTTGGGCGAGGCGTTCCGCAAGGCGGTCGGCGACCGTGCCGGTGTGCGCCGGTTTTCCAGTGGTCGCTACCCGCTCGACGAGGCTGTCGTCGAAATCGTCCTCGACCTCTCCGGCCGACCATTCGTCTTCTGGGACGTGCCCATTCCCGAGTGCATTCCGCTCGGCAATCCACCCTTCGACCCGAACCTCGCCGAACATGCGATTTCCTCCTTTGCCACTGCTGCAAACATCACGTTGCACATGACATTGGTGCGGGGCAGCAACGTGCACCACATAGTCGAAGCTGCCTTCAAGGGCCTCGGTCGGTCACTGCGCGACGCGGTGCGCGTCGAAGGCGGGGGAGTTCCCTCGACCAAAGGTGTGCTTGCATGACGGCTCCGCTCGTTGCGGTGCTCGACTACGGAATCGGCAACCTCAGCTCGGCCCAAAAGGCGCTCGCTCGTACGGGGGCCGATGCTCGCTTGACGCGTGATCCCGCACTCGTGGCTGATGCAGACGGTGTGGTGTTGCCGGGAGTCGGCGCCTTCGGGGCGTGCATGGACTCGTTGCGGCGGTCGGGTCTCGAAACCGTGGTTCACGATGCGGTTGCCTCGGGTCGTCCGTTTCTGGGCATCTGTGTCGGCATGCAGATGCTCTTCGACGCAAGCGATGAGGATCCCTCGCACAGTGGTCTCGGCGTGATTCCGGGTCGTGTCGAACCGATTCCCGACACCGTGCGCAAGCCACAGATGCAGTGGAACGAACTGCACGTGAAAACTGCCGATCCCGTGTTCAGCGGCCTGCCCGCGACGCCGTGGGTTTACTTCGTACATTCCTATGCGGCGCGACCGAACGACGCGAAGGTCGTCGTCGCAACGTGTGACTACGGCGCCGAGCTCACCGCGGTCGTACGCCGTGACAACGTCGTGGCGACGCAATTCCATCCCGAGAAGTCGGCGGCCGACGGTTTGGCGATGCTCGCGAACTTCGTGGCGACCTGTGGGGGTCGCCCGTGACCGCATTCGTCGTGTTTCCTGCAATCGACCTGCGTGGCGGCAATGTGGTGCGCCTGCGTCAGGGTGACTACGCAGACGAAACGATCTACGGCGACGACCCACTTGCGGTCGCAGAGTCATTCGTTGCAGCGGGCGCGTCTTGGGTACACATGGTCGACCTCGACGCGGCGAAAGGTGACCCTGCCGTGAACCGTCCCGTCATCGCCCGTGTGGCGACCGCGTTGTCGGGTCTGGCACGTCTGCAGGTGGGTGGCGGCGTGCGTACCGTTGCCGATGCGGCGGCACTTGCCGATGCCGGCGTTGCGCGGGTCGTCATGGGTTCTGCCGCGGTGCGCGAGCCTTTGCTCGTCGCTGATGTCAGTGCGCGAGTCGGTGTCGACGTGGCGGTCGGTCTCGACCACCGCGGCGGAGTGCTGGCGACCGAGGGCTGGACCCGGTCCTCTGGCGTGAACCTCGTCGAGGCTCTCGGTATGTACCCGACCGCGGCGTGTGCGGTGATCACCGACATCTCGCGCGACGGAATGCTGGTGGGCCCCGACATCGAGGGATTGACGACCGCCGCGCGGAACGCGCCGATGCCCGTCATCGCCAGTGGTGGTGTGGGCGCGGTCGCCGACATCGTCGCGCTTTGCGCGATCCCGAACATCGAAGGAGTGATCACGGGAAAGGCGATCTACGAGGGCAGATTCACCCTCGCGGATGCTTTGCGATCGGTCGAAGGTGGCAAGTCGTGAACGTCGCCCGCGTCATTCCGTGTCTCGATGTCACCGATGGCCGCGTGGTGAAGGGTGTCAACTTCGTCGGTCTGCGTGACGCGGGCGACCCCGTCGAGCTGGCGGCGCGTTACGACGCCGAGGGGGCCGACGAACTGGTCTTTCTCGACATCACCGCGTCGTCCGACAACCGCCGCACCACGATCGACATGGTCGAGCGTGTGGCAGCCGAGGTGTTCATCCCGTTCACCGTGGGTGGCGGGATCCGTTCCCTGGAAGACGCGCGGTCGATGCTGCGGGCTGGTGCTGACAAGGTCAGCGTGAACACGTCGGCCGTGCAGCGGCCGGAACTCATCTCGGAAATTGCCGCCGAATTCGGCGTGCAGTGTTGCGTGTGCGCGGTCGACGCCAAGCACAGGGCCAACGGTTCTGGTTGGGAAGTGTTCCTCCACGGTGGCCGCACGCCGACTGGCATCGACGCCGTCGAGTGGGTTGCGAACGCGGTTGCTCGTGGTGCCGGCGAGATACTCCTCACCTCGATGGACCGCGACGGTACGCGCGAGGGTTTTGACATCGAACTCACCCGGGCCGTGTGTGACGCGGTGAACGTCCCCGTCATCGCCAGCGGCGGCGTCGGATCGCTGCAAGACCTCGTCGAGGGAGTCACTCTCGGTGGCGCAAGCGGCGTGTTGGCCGCCTCGATTTTCCACTTCGGTGAACACACAGTCGCTCAGGCGAAGTCGGCCATGTCGGCAGCCGGTGTGCGGGTGCGACCCGCGTAATCGGCTACTTGTCCCCGGTGGCGACTTCTCTGTTGCCCTCGGTCCAGAGTGTGTTCAGGATTCTGTACTTGATGCGCCAACCGTCGGGGGTGCGCACCAGTTGATCGAGGTACTCACCGGCCACGACGTAGTGGGGGCCGTTCTTCGCGGCTTTCCTCACGTGCTGGGCGAACAGGTACGCGCGGCTGGTGGCGGTGTCGCCGTTCACGTTGATCTCTTGTGATCCGGTGATGTGCTGACTTCCGTCGAGGTGGCCGAGTGCGTCGCGGATGCGGTTCCAGATCGCGTCGATTCCTTCGAGCAGCGGGCTGCCGAGATGGGCCGTCGCGTCGGGTGCGAACACTTTGGAGAACAGTTCACGGTCGTTCTTGTCAAGGGCCCAGCAGTAGCGCGAGATGACGTTGCGAATCTCTTGGTGGTCGAGGAGTTCGCGTACTGCCGGGTCGGTCGTGTGGTGTTGGGCCATGCACAAACGCTAGTTGGCGGCGAAAAAGGGGTTTTTATCCGAGGTGCCGCG
>JBEAPO010000153.1:0-31802 GCA_041164425.1 Actinomycetota bacterium | reverse complement strand
ATGGTTATCGATGCTCTCGCACCTCTCCACGCCAAATACTGGGGAAAGTACGAGGGCAAGTTCAAGAACATGATGCAAATCAACACTTCCTACGTCGAGCCATTCGTGCCGAGCGTCGAAGGAACATGGCAGCCTGCTCTCGCCAATTTCGGCTACTGCATGACGCAGGAGCTACGCGACAACATCGAGCACTACGTGAAATCCCTTCGTCGGATCCACCAATTGATGGCCGAACGCACGATGACCGTGATTCACGGTGATGCCCGCATGGACAACGCGATGTTCGGTGACGGAAAGCCCGGATTGAAGCCCGTGGTGCTTGTCGATTGGCAGGCCATCATGATCTCGAATCCACTGCAAGACATCGCTTGGATGCTTGCAACGGGAATCGACACCAAGGTGCGGCGCGATCAAGAAGAGAAACTCCTCGCTTATTACGTTGCGGCGGTGGAAAAGCACGGCGTCAAGGGCTACTCACTCGAACAGTGCATTGACGACTACAACGTCGGCGTTCTGTTCCTTCTTTCCTACCCGATCATCATCGCCGGAGCCTTTGACCCTGCCAATGCGCGCGGCAAGGAACTGGCCGAAGAAGGTCTCCGCCGGCACTCCGCCACGGTCGAAGATCGACAACTCCTCCGCTACATCGCGCGGTGAGGAGATGGGTCAACTCGATGGAATGAGCACGATTGTCACCGGTGCCGGACGCGGTATCGGACGCGCAATCGCCAGGGTCTACGCACGGGAAGGCGCCATCGTTTCACTGTTGTCGCGGACTCAGGCGACGGTCGACAAGGTTGCCGAAGACATTCGGGCCGAAGGTGGTGCCGCGAGGGCGTACGCCTGCGATGTCGGCCAGCGGGACCAGGTTTTCGAGGTCATCAATCGTGCGATCGCGGACATGGGAACGGTCGACGTTCTTGTGAACAACGCGCAGGGTTTTGGAACCCAAACCTCGCCGCGATCGTCGACGAAGTACTACGGAGTCGAAGAAACTCCCGATGATGAGATCGAATACATCTTTCGTACCGGGGCGATGGCCTCCTTCTGGGGGATGCAAGCCGTATTCCCCGTGATGAAAGCCAAAGGGTGGGGAAAAATCATCAACTTTTCGTCGACGTCCGGGATTCTCGGCACCACCGGGAACACCGCCTACAACATGACGAAAGAGGCGATCCGGTCGTTGTCGCGTACCGCCGCCAACGAATGGGGGCAGTGGGGAATCAACGTCAACATCATCAGTCCGACTCTGCGCACCGACGCGTTCGACGCCTGGGAGGCAGACCGACCCGAGTTCGTCAAGGCATTGCGCGAGGCTCTTCCGATGCGACGACTCGGTGACCCCGAACTCGATGGAGGACCCCTCGCCGTGTTTCTCGCCGGACACGGTTCCGACTTCATAACAGGAATGACGTTCATGTTGAACGGTGGAAAGTTGATGCCCTGATGGGAGACACGATCCAGACGCCGGAACTATTGCGCGACTTCGACCCGTTTTCGTACGCCTTTTATCAAAATCCGCACCCTTATTACGAGGTGATGAGGCAGACCTCGCCAGCGTGGTACTGCCCAACGCGTGACTTCTACTTCGTCACGTCGTACGAGTGGGCAAACAAAGTGGTGAAGAACCCAACACTTTTCTCGTCAGCGTACGGGGCTGTTGCGAACCAGCCGCCACCGCCGCACCTGAAGGCGAAAATCGACGAGATCAAGAGTGCAGGCTGGGTGCGGCCGCCAACGTTGCTGACAGCCGACCCCCCCGACCACACCCGGTATCGCAACACGGTGTCGCGGGCATTCAATGCGCGCGTTATCGCGAACATGCGCGGGGCAATCGAGTTGATCGTGAAGGAAGAGATCGATCGCTTCATCTCGCTCGGTCGGGTGAACATGCGCGAGGTGTTTTCCGACACGATTCCGGTGCGGGTCATCATTCGCACCCTCGACCTTCCCGAAGATTCGCAGGCCGACGTTCGGCGGTGGTCGGGTGACACGACGGCAGGTATCGGCTGCCTGCTGTCCGACGATCGAGCCATCGAAGCGGCCCATGGGGTTGTCGAGCTGCAGCGCTACATGAACGGCGAGATTCTCAAGCGGTTGGAGTGTCCACGCAGCGATATCATCAGCATGCTCGTAGACGCCGATCTTCCCCTCGCCGACGGTTCGGGAACGCGAAAGCTCACGATGGAAGAGTCCATGGGCGTTCTTCAGTCGCTCATCGGAGCAGGAAACGAAACCACGACAAAGCTTTTCAGCTCGATGATTCATCTGCTCGCCGAAAACAAAGACGAGTGGCGGAAACTGAAATCCGATCGTTCGCGTGCAGCGCTCATCGTCGAAGAGTCGTTGCGTCTGGTGACGCCATCCCAGGCGCTGCAGAGGGTTGCAACCGACGACACGGAAATCGGGGGTGTGTCCATCCCTAAGGGAAGCAAGATCTTCGTCTCGTACAGTGCGGCGAATCGCGATCCAGAGGTGTTCCCGGAGCCCGATCGGTTCGTGCCTGACCGTCCGAACGTCCGCGACCACCTGTCGTTCGGTGCCGGGGTCCACTTCTGCATCGGGGCACCCCTGTCCCGTCTCGAAAGTGTCGTGGCTCTCGAACATCTTGCTGATCGGTGGCTCGACTTCCGGCTGACCAACGAGAACACATTTGAGTACGAGGAGACCTTCCAATTGCGAGGCCTGAAGAATCTCTTCGTCGAATTCGACATTGCCTGAGCCCACCGCGCGGATAGGATCTGCGCGCAGGTTCGAAGAGAGGCTCGGTCACTCATGCCCGTCACGGTTGTCGTCGGTACACAGTGGGGTGACGAGGGCAAGGCAAAGGTCATCGACCTCCTGTCACGTGACCACTCCCACGTTGTGCGCTACCAGGGTGGCCACAACGCGGGCCACACCGTCGTCGTTGGCAACGAGAAGTATGCGTTGCAACTTGTCCCGAGTGGCGTGCTGTACGACCACGTCACACCCGTCATCGGAAATGGCGTCGTTGTCGATCTGCCCACGCTCTTCAATGAAGTCGACACGCTCGAATCACGTGGTGTGTCGTGTGCGAAACTTCGGGTGTCGAGTCGGGCACACCTGATTTTCCCCTGGCACCAGGCGCACGATGCACTGGCCGAGGGCAAGCGCGGTGACGACAAAATCGGAACGACACTGAAGGGCATTGGTCCGGCGTACGCCGACAAGGCCCGCCGTGTCGGCATCCGTGCGGGCGAGGTTCTGAACGCTGGGCGTTTTGCCGAAATGGTCCGCCAGCGTGCACGAGAAGAGAGTGCGGTGCTCGTGGCTCTCGGAGGATCGGCGGTCGATGCCGACGCAATTGGAGCGCGATTCATCGAGCTCGCTCGTCGCATCGCCCCGTACATTGCCGACACCGTGAACGAACTCCACGACGCCTTGGCCGGCGGCTCGTCGTTGTTGCTCGAGGGAGCACAGGCCACATTTCTCGACATTGATCACGGGACGTACCCATTCGTGACGTCGTCGAACCCGATCGCCGGAGGTGCTTGTGCGGGAACGGGTCTCGGTCCGCGTGACATCAATCGTGTTGTCGGAATTGCCAAGGCGTACACGACGCGCGTCGGTTCCGGACCTTTCCCAACCGAACTTGTGGATGCGAATGGTGAACCCGATGCACTGGGTGCTGCACTCATCGACATCGGCCATGAATACGGAACCGTGACGGGTCGACGTCGTCGGACGGGTTGGCTCGATCTTGTCATGTTGCGTCACGCGGTCCGCGTGAACTCTCTGACCGAAATTGCGCTCACCAAGCTCGACGTTCTCGACACTTTCGAAGAGGTGAAGGTATGCACCGATTACCGACGTGGGGGCGGAACCCTTGGTGGGTATCCCGACCTCATCGACGTATTGGCTGAGGTTGAGCCCGTTTACACGACACTGCCAGGTTGGAAGACAACGCTGCGTGGCGCAACGTCGGACGCCGATCTTCACCCGAACGCACGGGCACTCATCAACCTCGTTGAGCAGAACGTCGGTGTACCCGTGACGATGGTCGGAACGGGTCCCGAACGCGACGACTGTGTGGTGCGCGGGTGATCGAACGCTACGCGCTGCCCGAAATGGCGAATCTCTTCGCCGACGCTGCGCGCATGCAGCGGTGGGTCGACATCGAACTCCTCGCCACCGACGCACAAGAGCGACTCGGCGTGGTGCCGGTCGGAACCGGCGCAGCTTGTCGCGCTGATGCTCCCGTGGTCGACGCCGCGTTTGTTGCTGCGGTTTCCGAACGCGAAGCAGTGACCAATCACGATGTGGCCGCCTTCGTCGACGTTTTGCAACAGCACATCGGTATGCCCGCGGGCGCCTACATTCACCACGGACTTACCAGCACCGACGTCGTCGACACGGCCTGGTGCTGGGCATTGCGCGACGCGAGCAACCTCATCATCGACGAACTCGAAAAGTTGATCGATGTCGCAACCGACCTTGCACGCTCGCACCGTTCGACACTGATGATTGGCCGCACGCACGGTATCCACGCCGAGCCAACCACTTTTGGGGCAAAGGTGGCGTTGTGGGTGTTGCAACTTCGACGGGACTTGGGGCGTTGGCTTTCAGCGCGCGACGCGGTCGCTGTGTGCAAGTTGTCGGGGGCGGTGGGCACGTACTCGAACATCGATCCAGAAGTCGAACGGTTCGTCGGCGAGTCGCTCGCTCTCGAGCCGGTGCCTGCGACGCAAGTCATCAGCCGCGACCGACATGCCGAGTTCCTTTGGGCGTGCGCGTCGCTCGGCACCACCGCCGAGTCGATCGCAGTTGAACTGCGCCATCTGCAGCGCACGGAAGTGAACGAAGTGCGCGAAGGGTTCTCGCGCGGTCAAAAGGGCAGCAGTGCGATGCCCCATAAGCGCAATCCGATCTCGGCCGAAACCATCACCGGGCTGTCTCGCGTGTTGCGTGGCAACCTGCAGGCAGGGCTGCAGGATGTGGCTCTGTGGCACGAGCGAGACATCTCGCATTCGTCGACCGAACGAATCGTGCTTCCTGACTCGGCATTGCTTGCCTTCTACGTGACGCGACGTCTGCGCAGTCTTCTTGCGAACCTTGAGGTCGACGACAAGCAGATGCGCCGGAACCTCGACATGTTGAACGGCGTCGTGTACTCGCAGTCCGCATTGTTGGCCCTTGTTGAGAACGGCAAGTCTCGCGACGAGGCCTATCGCATCGTGCAGGAACTGTCGCTCCGCTCGATCGAGACCGGCCAACACTTCCGAGACGTGCTGGTTGCGAGTCTCGACGTCGACCTGACAAAAGAAGCGATCATCGGAATCTTCGACGAAGCACGAGTTGTGGCAAACGCCGGACGCGCCGTCGACGCGCTGAACGAATAGTTGCGCTCGACGATTAGGCGACGGGTGAAATGCCAGCGCGCTTCAACACCTGCGCGCTGACTCCGACCTCGCGCCAGGCCGTGTAAGTGATGCCGTTGCGTGACCCGTAGATGCGCGCAACCTTCACGAACTGCGATTCGAGTTTTCCGATGTCGGCGTTCGCTTTCTTAACCTTCAGTTCGCGTTCGAGGTCCATGCGCTCTTGGGTGAGGCGCAGCTTCGACACCGTGTCGGCCAACTGGAGTTCCTTGCGGATCGCGGCGAGGCGACGCGTGATCGACTCGATCGTGCGCTTGCGTCCCCTTTTCGGACGGTTGGCTTCGAGGATGTCGAGATAGCTACGGATTACCCGCCCCTCGACGCGTCCCTGAGCGAGCGCGGCCTTGTGGGCCTTACTCATTCCCGACTTGGTCGCTCCGGTTTTCTTGGCAGTGGCGGGCGTTTTGACTGGTTTCTTGGTGGACTTCCGAGGGGTAGCCGACCTTTTTGTTGCGGTCACATTACAAAACCTACCCGATGGGTACCGTGGCGAGCATGACCGATGTCGGCAACCTGCCACCCCTTGACTCGGCGCGAGCGCGTTTGCGTGACCACGTGCTTGCCCATTCAGTCAAGCGCGGCGACTTCACGCTGAAGTCGGGTCGCAAGAGCACGTGGTTTCTCGACACGAAGCAAACTGCATGTCGCCCAGATGGAATTCTTTTGGTGGCCGATGTTGCCCTCTCGATGATTCCCCCGTCGGCCAACGCGATTGGCGGATTGACGATGGGTGCGGACCCCGTCGCATTCGGAATCGCGGCAGTCGGCGCAACGCGCGGCGTCAACCTGAAGAGTTTCAGCGTTCGAAAAGAGGCGAAGGACCACGGCGTCACGGGACGACTCGCCGGTGCGCTCGCGCCGGGCGACAAAGTTGTCATCACCGAGGACACGGTCACGCGCGGCACCTCGTTGTTCGAGGCCGTGGAAGTGGTGAAGGCGTACGGTGCCGAACCCGTGCTCATCACCGTCATCGTCGACCGCGGTGGCACGTGTGCTGCGATGGCCGCCGAAGCGGGCATCCCGTATCAGCCGATGCTCACCGCACCCGATCTCGGCTTCGATTTCAACAGTTGATTGAATGAGGCAGATGCAGCCGCGCTCTTCCCTGTTCGTTATCGGTCTCGTCATTGCCGGTGTTTCATGCGGAAGCGATACCGAGCAGTCGGTGGAAACCGCTGCCATTGTGGACACCGTTGCGAACGATCCCGGTACGACGATACCCCCTGATTCAACAGAGGCTGAGTCGACAGAGGCACCGTCGACGACCACCGACGGAATCGTGCGGATCAGTGTGACCGTGGGCGTCGACTCGGGCCCCGATCGCGTCGAAGAAGTGTCGGTCGGCGACTCGATCGAACTGACGATGGTCAACCCCGACGAAGACGACGAGTTCCACGTGCACGGCTTCGACCTCGGCGGCGACGAGACTCTCGCCGGTGACGCGAAGATGTTTGCATTCACGGCGAGTGAGGCCGGCGACTTCGAAGTCGAGAGTCATGCGACCGGTGAGGTGCTCGTTGTCATTCGTGTGTCCTGACCCGACCTTGTTGTTGGTGTGAGGATGATGGTGTGAACCTCCACGACCTCGTCGCGCTCGAATCCCATGGCCCCGACACGTACGTCGGAATCGGGCATCCGTATCCGTGGGGTGGTCTCTATGGCGGGCACATCGTGGCCCAGGCATTGTCGGCGGCCGCGGCAACGGTCGACCCCGCGTTCATGGTGCACTCGGTGCGCGCCTACTTCATCCAGCGTGGCGACAATGCGCAGACCGTGCGGTACGAGGTCGACCGCATTCGCAACGGACGCAGTTTCGCAACGCGTCGCGTCGTTGCCCGTCAGGAAAAAGGAGCGATTCTCAATCTCGAGTCGTCATTCCAGGTTCCTGAAGCAACGATGGAACTCGATGCGGTGTCGCTTCCCGCGGGCCTGGTCGGGCCCGATGAACTCACTTCGGAGTCGTGGAGCGACGTCTTCGATCGGCGCTGGATCAATGGCGACAACGTGCCGGAGTCACGTCGCAATGTCACAGGTTGGTGTGGCGCATGGATGCGCGTCACCACCGACGTCTCCGATGCGCAGTTCGAACATCAGTGCGCGCTCGCCTACATCTCCGATGACCTTCCCACCGATGCAGTCTTTGTGGCGTTACCCGAAGCGCGCGAAGCGGGTGAGGTCGGCCAGCGCTTCAGCGCGAGTCTCGATCACCAAATTTGGTTCCACCGTCCGCATCGTTCGAACGACTGGCACTTCTACGAGATGTCGTGTACGGCATTCGTCGGCGGACGCGGTCTGACGTTCGGCCACGTCTACGGTGCCGACGGCACGCACGTCGCGACGATCGCTCAGGAGACGTTGGTGCGCTGGCGAACACCTTCGACATAGGGGCTGACTGCCTCGTCGATCAATGGGGTGAGCCACTCGGCGTATTTCGTGGTGATGTGGTTCGAGTCGCGGTACACGAGGAGATTTCCGACGATGACGGGGCACGCATTGTCGGTACACATCCAGTTCGTCACATCCAGTACCTGTGCGCCGTTGTCGACCGCGGCCGCGATGTTCGTGTCGAGTCGTGACTGTCGAATGCCGCGTTCACGCGAGAACGCACAGTTGCCGACGCTCGACACGTTCTCCGACAGACAGATGGGTACGTCACGACCCGGGTACGGGGTGTCGGTGATGAGTATCGGCTCGGTTCCCCCGGTGCGCAGTTCGGGGATGAGCTCGGCGAACCCGTCGAGCCACACCTGGTCGGGGAAAGGTTGTTGAACGCCGACCTGTTGCAGGCGATTCGAGTACGAGATGAAGACGATGGCGACACGCTCCTCTGCAAGGCGCTTCTTCACGTTCGCCCGCCACGGTTTGCACTGGGGGTACGTGGCGCCGACGGTCGAGTTGTAGGTGATCTGTTCGATCGGCGTGCAGCCCAACTTCGTCAGTGCCAACAGGCGCCACCCCCGTTGCTTGGCAATCGCATCGAGTGCATCGAACCACTGAGCGGCGTGCGAGTCACCGAACAAAGCGACGGTGAAGCTCGAGGTCGTGTCACCGAACACGCATTCACCGGGTTCGGTGGATCCTGCATCGAGGTGGCAGCCGTCGTTGTAGATGACCGGCTTGTCACCGGTCGCGCCGGCGAGCGACGGCTCGAGGTTCTTCGGCACTTTTTCGGTTGCAACACCTTCGACGACGGCGGCGAGCGGTTCGGTCGGGCTCACCACGGGTGGGGGAGGCCCGGCAGGAACGGTGGTAGTTGTCGAGTCGACAACGGTCGACGTCGACTCGCTCGCCGGCACGGTGCCGGTGGAAGCGGGCGGAGCGGTCGGTGCAATTGAGGTTGACGTTGCACTGAGGAAGGTTGGTGTCGTTGCAACGACGTCGGTCGACAGGTCGACCGACTTGTTGCGCAAGAGCACACCTGCGCCGATGCTGACGAGGACGAGCGCGGCACCGATGGCGAGTGTGAGGTTGTTGCGTTCGGCAAGCGGCCGGGAGTGACGTACGGGGTTCTCGACGAATCGGTACGAGAGGTCGGCGGCGACGACCGACCCAGCGACGAGCAGAAGGCGTTCCATGGCCGACGGTGAACCGTCGAGCGCGGCTTCGCCGATGATGAGCGCCGGCCAGTGCCACAGGTAGATGGAATACGACCGCGCACCGATCCACTGCATGATGCCGTGACGCAGGACGACGACGGGGCCGCGGGGCGCGTCGTCGCCGGCGGCGAGCACGAGAACCGTGCCGATCACGGGTGCAAGCGCGAGCAAGCCCGGAAACGCCATTGCCTCGCTGATCGCGAAACACGTCACGACAATCACGCCGATTCCGATCCATCCACCGACACCGCGAAGTCGTGGCGAGACCGCGACGGCTCGGGGCCACGAGATGGCGAGCAGTGCGCCAGCGCCAAGCTCCCAGGCGCGCGCGTGCAACCCGAAGAACGCCCACGGCTGCGATACCGAGGTCTGCCAGATGCACACAACGAAAGATGCGATCGAAACGACCGCGATACCGAGGGCGGCACGCGAGGTCGATCGCGCACCGCGCCACAACAACAAGGCGAGCAGCGCCGGCCAGACGACATAGAACTGCTCTTCGACCGCGAGCGACCAGTAGTGCTGGAGCGCCGATGGTGGAAGTGCGGACTGCAGGTAGTCGGTTCCGCGTTGTGCAAAGACGATGTTTGCTACGAAGCCACCGCTTGCCACGGCATCGGTGCCGAGGTCGCGGAGGCGTAACGGCTCGAGCCAGATGTTGCCCGCAACGACCGTGCCGACGATGACGAGACACGACGCGGGGAGAAGTCGTCGTACGCGTCGACCGTAGAAGCGTGACAGGGAAACACGCCCGTTTGCCGAGTGCTCGCGCAACAAAAGGCTGGTGATGAGGAATCCCGAGACGACGAAAAAGACGTCGACACCGACGAAGCCACCGCGCAGTTCGAGGAAGTGTGCGTGATACAGCACGACGACACCAACGGCGATGGCGCGCAGGCCCTCGATGTCGCGACGAATTTCAGCGGCCACGTGAAATGTCTAATCGCTGTCAACGACGAAACTCTGGTGGTCGAGACCGGCGTCGATCCGGTGACCTTCCGCTTTTCAGGCGGACGCTCTGCCGACTGAGCTACTCGACCGTGTCGGACATGACGTCCGAAACGCGGTCCCGACGGGACTCGAACCCGCGACCTCCGGCTTGACAGGCCGGCGTGAACTCCAACTTCACCACGGGACCAGAAAATGGTCTTGCAATGTTTCGGCTATTTAGTTTTCGCACCCCCAACGGGATTCGAACCCGTGCCGCCACCTTGAAAGGGTGGTGTCCTAGGCCACTAGACGATGGGGGCTAGTTCGACTCCGTTGAAGAGCGAGTGAAAACTATCGGAGTTTTGGCGGGTTTCCCCCGTCGGCCACCGCGCCCATCGCGGCAGCGACCGCAGCCTCGAGAAGCCAGCCGAGATACGAATAGAGGTGGGCCTGGGCTGCGGCCGGGTCGTCAGGGTCGTCTCCATCGACAATGCCATCCCCGTCGTCTTCCGAGACGTCCAGCATCGTGCCGAGGAGCAGCCGCACGGCGTTCAACGATTGCAGCAATAGGTCCATGTCGCCGGCCGCGAGGCGGTCGCCGTCGCCCACAACCTCGACGACCCGCGAAATGGCGGTGAGCCGGGATGCCACGAGTTCCGAGCGCATGAGTTCCTGGTACTCGGCGTCACGCTCGGGGTCGTCGTGGTACGCGGCAGGGAAGAGGCGTCGCAGCGCCGGGTCCGAGGTGTCGGCCTGCGTCAGTACGTCGCGCAATTCGCCGAAGAGGTGCACCAACAGTTCCCGAACGTCGGGAGGCAGGTTGATGCGGTACGAGCCGTCGGCCTGCAGTTGGAACGGCCCCGGGGCCCGACGCCGCATCATTTGTCGTTGCCGTCTTTTTGCATCGTTGCCCACAGGCCGTGCTCGTGGAGTCGGTAGACGTCGAGCTCCGCGCGTTCTCGCGGACCGCTCGACACCACCGCACGACCTTTGTGGTGGACGTCGAGCATCAGTTGCGTGGCCTTTTCGAGGCTGTAGCCGAAGAGTTTGCGCAGCACGAACGTGACGTACGACATGAGGTTGATCGGGTCGTTCCACACGATGACGACCCACGGTGAATCGGGCGACACATCGACGTTCTCGGCGATGTCGACTTCTTCGCGGGTTGAGGGCACCGTTGATGGCACGGCACCATTCTGCCCGTACCATTGCGTTTCCATGGCTGTGAACGCACGCCCGATCGTCCCCTCGCGCATCGCCCGCAAGGCCTTGTCGCACGGCACGACGCGCAAACCGCGTTCCGTCATCGGCGGTTTCATCGCACTCACCAAGCCGCGAATCATCGAACTGCTTCTCGTGACGACCGTCCCGACGATGGTCCTCGCCCAACAGGGGTGGCCGTCGACGGCCCTCGTCGTCGTCACGCTCGTGGGTGGGGCCCTTGCGGCCGGCGGGGCAAACGCCCTCAACATGGTGATCGACCGTGACATTGACAAGTTGATGGAGCGCACGAAACACCGGCCGCTCGTGACGGGTCTTGTCACCCCACGGCAGGCAATCGTCTTTGCCTGGACTCTCGAGGCCGTCGCCTTTGCCGTCCTGTGGGTCGGGGCGAACCTGCTTTCTGCGGTACTCACGTTCAGCGCGACGCTTTTCTACGTTGTCATCTATTCGCTGTGGTTGAAGCGCACGAGTCGCCAGAACATCGTGATCGGCGGGGCCGCTGGGGCCGTTCCCGTGCTTGTCGGCTGGTCGGCGGTCACCAATGGTGTCTCGTGGTCGGCCGTCCTGCTTTTCGTCCTCATCTTTCTGTGGACGCCGCCCCATTTCTGGGCGCTCGCAATCCGCCACGCAGACGACTACCGGGCTGCCAGCGTCCCGATGCTGCCGACCGTGGTTCCGATGGAACGGACGATCCGCAGCATGTATGTGTATACTGTGACATTGGTCACAACCAGTCTGATCGTCGCCCCCGTGGCAGATCTCGGGCCCATTTACTGGGTCGCGGCGGCGGTTCTGGGCGTCGGATTCCTCGCCGGGGTCGAGGTTCTGAGGCGCCGGCCGACACCAGCCACGTCGATGCGTCTGTTCTCTTACTCGATCTCCTACATCACCTTCGTGTTCGGGGCGATGACGCTCGACGTGCTCGTGCGTCACGGCGTGTCCTGAACGTCGGCCGCGTCACAAGCCCACAAAGCCAAGTGACACAAGCCTTGGTTTCCGTTCTGAGAGCGGTCGATGGGTAGTCTCGGTACGTCATTTCGAGAAAGAGTTAGCCCTCCATGACCACGTTCGACACGCATGCCGCAGCGCCCGCTGCGGCGTCCTCTTCCGGCGCCGGCGCCCTCGGGGCGTTTGTCGTCGGTATTGGGTCGTGGGCAACCACAACCGACCACAAGAAAATCGGCCGTCTCTTTGCAGTCACGGCGTTGCTCGCTGGAGCCGCTGCGGCGGTCATTGGGGCATTCCTCGGTTTCGAGCGCATCAGCGCCACCGGATATTCGGTCCTCGACCTCGACTCGGTCGTTCAACTTTCGTCGCTGTACCGCGTCGTTCTCGCATTCGGTGTCGCACTTCCGCTGATGCTCGGAATCGCGATCGCGATCGTGCCGTTGCAGATCGGTTCAAAAGCGATCGCATTCGGTCGACTCGCGTTGTTCGGATTCTGGATGTGGCTCGCGGGCCTCATCGTGTGCATCTACACGATCGCGGCGAACGGCGGTCCGGGCGGCGGCGAAGCGAAGATGGTCGATCTCTTCCTCGTGGGTGTCGTCATCACGGCAGCTGGAGCCCTTGCCGCAACGGTTTCACTCGTCACGACGGTCCTCACCAACCGCGCTCCGGGCATGTCGCTCTCGCGCGTGCCGGTGCTTTCGTGGGCCTCGCTGACCGGCGGTGTCTCGCTGTTGCTCACTCTTCCCGTCGTCATCGGCACCGCGATCTACCTCTACGTCGATCACCACTACGGCCGCCTCGCCTTCGGTGGCAACAAGGGTGTGAACGACTGGCTCGGTTGGTCGATGACCCAACCGCAGACCTACGTCTTTGCCGCCATCGGCGTGGGCATCGTCGCTGAAGTTGCAACGGTCGCAAGCGGTCGTCGTCATCCGCTGCGCGCCATTCTCCTCGTGGGCTCCGGCATCCTCACCGTTGCCGCGCTCGCAGGTGCAACGCAGATTCAACACTCACTCACCTGGACGAACACTTCGGGCAGCGACAAGGTGAAGGAACTCATTCCGTTCCTCATCTTCAACGGGCTTCCCGTTCTCGGCGCCCTCGTCGTGCTCGGTGGCTGTGCACTCGGTTTGGCGCAGGGCAAGCCGCGCGTGTTGGCTCCGCTCGTCCCGGCGTTCCTCGGCCTCGGCATGGTGCTCGCCGGAATGGTCGGTCACCTCGTCGCGCAATTCGGTCCGGCAGGCCTCGCGGGCACCGTGTTCGAAGAGGGCGAATTCAACTATGTCGTCTACGGCACGGTGCTGATGGGAATCGGTGCAGTGTCCTACTGGGGCCCGAAGTTGTGGGGACGTTCGTTGCCGCAGTCGGCGGTCTTTGGTCTTGGCACTCTCGGCTTTCTCGGCACGGTGTTGTCGTCGTTACCGCTGTACGTAGCCGGTTTCGCCGACCAGCCGGCCGGCGTCGTCGACGGTTTTTCCTACGGCGGTCCGCAGGAACTGTGGAACGGTCTTGCCGCAGTCGGTCAGGCCCTCGTTGCCGTAACCATCGTGCTCTTCGTTCTCACTGCAGCACGCGCATTCCGCACGGGCGAGCCCGCCGGCGACGATCCGTGGGACGCACAGACGCTCGAATGGTCGGTGTCATCGCCCGCGCCCGCCGACAACTTCGCCTCGGTGCCCGCAGTGACGAGCCCCGAACCGCTTCTTGACCTCAAGCCTGCAGGGAGTGAGAAATGACGCACGCTCTTCCCGCCGGTCCGCAGCCCGCACCACGTCGCCAGTTGTTGGTGGGAACTGGTGTCGTCTCGGCGGCCGGCGCACTACTGATCGGCGGCATGTTGTCGATCTGGCTGCGGTTCCGCGCCGCGGCACCGCTGCGTGAATCGTCCGATGGCCTGAAGCAGATCAAGGACTGGCTGCCGAAAGACCTGAAGATGGCCGAGGTGTTGACGAACGTGGGTCTCGTCACGATCGGTGTCGCCTGCATCATGGCCCAGTGGGCCGCGTACTCGTCGCGACGCAACGACTCACGCCACACCAACATGGCGCTCGGCATGACGCTGTTGATGGGTCTTGCACTGCTGAACGCGCTCGTCGCGGTGTTCCCCAATATGGAGATCGTTCTTGCCGAGGGTGCGTATCAGACGATGTTCTATGCGATCACCGGCACCCTCATTGCGCTCGTGGCGGCCGGCATGGCCTTCACCCTCGCCGCTCTGTTCAAGAGCTCAGGCGGTCGGGCGGGTAACACCGACCTCATGAACGCGCATGCCCTGTATTGGTACTTCCTGGCCGCTGCCTACACGGCGGTCTGGTTCGTTGTGTTCGTTCAGAAATAGGTGCGGGATGTTCACTAACGGCTCGAAATATCTGATCGGCGTCACCGGGTTCTCGGCACTCGTGCTCGTCCTCTACATCGCACTCGTCGACGGTGCGGTGGGCGGTGCGGTCGCACTTGCCTCGGTGATGATGGCGGTCGGCCTGCTCGCCGGCCTTGCACTGTTCAACCGTGACGGCGACGTGCAGGTTGGCGATACTGCGGCCCCGGCAAATGCCGAACCTGTTGGCTCCAGCCTGTGGCCCCTCGTCACCACGGTCGGCATCGTTGGCATGGGTATCGGTCTCATCACGCACGAGATCGTCTTCCTGCTCGGCCTCGTCGCTCTCGTTGCGGGTTTCGTCGAGTGGGTGATCCAGGGCTGGTCCGAGTCGGCTTCGTCGGACCGTCGCTACAACGCCGCTGTACGCGGACGCCTCATTCATCCGCTCGAATTCCCCGTTCTTGCCACGGTCGGTGCGGGCGTGCTCGTGTTGTCGTTCTCGCGCATCATGCTCGCCATCTCGAAGACAACCGGCGCGATCGTCTTCATCGTCGTTGGCGCCATCGTTCTCGCCGGGGGCGTTCTTCTCGCCGTGCGCCCGAACCTGAAGAAGTCGATGGCCATCGGCCTGTGCGCAATCGGCGCTGTCGGCATCGTCGCAGGTGGCATCGCAGGCGCGAGCGCAGGAAAGCGCGACCAGTTGGTCGAGGCCAACGAAGAAGATCACTTCGCACACAAAGAATGCGGCGAGGAAAAGAGCAAGTACTTCGACTTCAACGCCGAGGCGAAGGTGTCGATGCGTTCGAATCCGATGGCCACCATCGAGTTCGTCGACGGCAAGTTGCAGGCTCGCGAACTCGGTGTCGACACGCCGACCACCAAGGTCACCGTGCAAAAGTCGAACAACATCCCCGTCATCTTCCGCAACAAGACCGAGGGTGAGCACCGCTTGACCCTGTTCTACGGCGAGAAGGAAGTGCAGGAAGGTGTCGTCGAGGAACTGCACAACTGCACGCAGATGATCGAAGAGGGTGAAGAGCAAATGCTGATCATCCGCATCGACAAGCCGTCCATCGCCTCGGAAAAGCCGTACAAGTTCTACGTCCCGGGTGTCGAGGACCAGAGCATCGAGGTCTTCGTCCCATGATCCGTCACTCGAACCAGCGATCCGGAGTCCGTATGTCCAAGTCAGTGCGCCGCATCGTCGCTACTGCCGCGGGTCTTTCCGCGGTCGCGTTCCTCGCAGGTTGTGCGTCGAACGCCCCGCAGGACACCTGGCAGCCAAAGGGTCCGAACGCCCAGAAGATCGACGATCTGCAAAAGCCGGTTTTCGCTATCGCCGGTGTCGTCGGCATCATCGTGTTCGCTGCGATCGCGTATGCGGTCTTCCGCTTCAAGGATCGCGGCCAGCCGATTCCCGAACAGACCCACGGCAAGCCGGTTCTCGAAATCGGCATGACCATTCTCCCCGCGCTCATTCTTGCGGGCATCGGTGTCTTCACCTTCCAGACCATTTTCGATCTCGCCAAGACCGACGACACCGAGATGGTCATCAACGTGACCGGCCAGCAGTGGTGGTGGGAGTACGACTACCCCGTCCAAGAGCAGTACGGCATCACCGACCCGATCATCACGTCGGGCCAGCTCGTCATTCCCACCGGTACGAAGGTTCTCCTGCGCGAGACCAGCCGTGACGTCATCCACTCTTATTGGATCCCGGCGTTGAATGGCAAGCGCGACGCGGTTCCCGGTCGCGTTCACTACCTGCGCCTCGAGGCCGATGAACCCGGTATTTACGCTGGCCAGTGCACCGAGTTCTGTGGTCTCTCGCACGCGGTCATGCGTATGGAAGCCGTGGCTCTCGACAAGGACGATTTCACCGCGTGGGTCAAGGGTCAGTTGTCGCTCGCAGCGTCACCGGCCGACGGCACGCTCGCCAAGGAAGGCGAGTCGGTGTTCTTGAACCAGTGCGTGCGATGCCACCAGGTCAACGGTCTGAAGAAGGCCGACGGATCGCCGGCCATCGCCGCACCGGAGGACAACGTCTGGTCGGGCGCCGCTCCGAACCTGACCCACCTCATGTCGCGCAACACGTTCGCCGGCGCGTCGTGGGACCTCCTCACGAAGGAGTGCCGCAAGGACGTGTGGGGTGCGTCGAGCGAAGAGTTCGGCGCGAAGTACCTGACCGGGGTTACCGAGGAATGCTTGAACCAGACCGACCTACGTCGTTGGTTGCGCAACGCACCGGCGATGAAGCCGATGTACGCAGACCCCACGAAGCTCGAACCGACCGACGGCAAATACCGCGGTATGCCCAACCTCGGCCTGTCCGAAGATGACATCGACAAACTCGTCGCCTACCTCGCGACTCTGAAGTGATCGGAGACAACAGACATGGCAATCATTGAACGCCCAACCCCGGTGACCGAAGCGGCCCTGCCCGCACCGGCGACGCCGACACGCACCTTCGGTGCGCTGCGTCGGCCCGTTGCAACGACCGGCTGGAAGTCGTGGGTCTTCACCGTCGACCACAAGAAGCTCGGCATCATGTACGGCGTCGTCGCGATGTTCTTCTTCATCGTCGGAGGCATCGAAGCGGTTCTGATCCGTCTGCAACTCGCGGCGCCCGACGGCAAGGTGCTCAGCGCCGACGTCTACAACCAGATGTTCACGATGCACGCCACGACGATGGTGTTCCTCTTCGTCATGCCCATGGCGGCCGCTTTTGCGAACTATTTCGTGCCGTTGCAGATCGGCGCTCGCGACGTCGCCTTCCCGCGCATCAACGCGTTCGGTTTCTGGACTCTCGTCGGCGGTGGCATCATCGTCAACCTGTCGTGGTTCTTCGGCGGTGCCGCCGACGGCGGCTGGTTCATGTATGCACCGAACTCGGGGCCGGTCTTTTCGCCGTCGAATGGCGTCGACTTCTGGGCACTCGGTCTGCAGATCACGGGTATCGCATCGCTGACCGGAGCCATCAACCTGATCGTCACGGTGCTGAACATGCGCGCACCGGGCATGAGCCTCATGAAGATGCCCGTTTTCACCTGGTTGCAGTTGGTGGTGCAGTTCCTGCTTCTGTTCGCGGTGCCCGTCATCACTGTCGCGCTGTTCCTGCTCAGCTTCCAGCGAAACTTCGGGGCCACGTTCTTCGATGTCTCTGCGGGCGCCGACCCGTTGCTGTGGCAGCACTTGTTCTGGATCTTCGGCCACCCCGAGGTCTACATCCTCATCCTTCCCAGCTTCGGAATCATCTCCGAAGTCCTGCCGGTGTTCTCGAAGAAGCCACTGTTCGGTTACCCCTTCGTCGTGTTCTCGGGTGCCGCAATCGGCTTCGTGGGCTGGGGCGTGTGGGCCCACCACATGTTCGCGTCGGGTCTCGGACCGGTGTCGGTGGCCGTCTTCTCCATCGCGACGATGGCGATTGCCATCCCGACCGGCGTCAAGATCGTCAACTGGACGATGACGATCTGGGGTGGCAAGTTGAACTTCACGGCGGCCATGCACTTCGCCATCGGTCTCGTGGTGCTGTTCACGATCGGCGGCCTCTCGGGCGTCACGCACGCCGTGGCCCCGTCGGACACGCAGCAGACCGACACCTACTACATCGTTGCGCACTTCCACTACGTGCTCTTCGGCGGCGCCATCTTCGGTCTCTTCTCCGGCTTCTACTACTGGTGGCCGAAGATGTTCGGAAAGCAGTTGAACGAGCGACTCGGCAAGGCCAACTTCTGGTTGATGGTCATCGGAATGAACATGACCTTCGGTCCGATGCACATGATCGGACTCCAGGGCCAGCCGCGCCGTATGTACGTCTGGACCGAGGCTCGTGCGGGCGAGGGATTCTTCAACATCGCGTTCTGGAACCGCGTCGCTTCGATCGGTTCGATCATCCTCGCCTTCGGCGTTCTGCTGTTCCTCATCAATGTCTGGAAGACGGCCCGCAGCAAGCAGGTCGCTCCGCTCGACCCGTGGGATGCACGCACTCTCGAGTGGATGACGACGAGCCCGCCGAAGGAGCACAACTTCGATGCAATCCCGACGGTGCACCATCTAGACGAGTTCTTCCACCGCAAGTACGCGCAAGACCCGGTGACCCACGAGATCAAACAAGTCGCCACGGCCGAGGACATCGTCCGCGAACAAGAGGCAAATGGCGACAAGCACATCCACATGCCGTCGCCCTCGTACTGGCCGATCATCCTCGCCGGTTCCTTGCCGATCATCGCACTCGGTGTCATTTATGCGATCCCGGTGGCCATCGTTGGCGGCGCCATCGTCGTTCTCGCGATGTACGGATGGTCGCTCGAGCCTTCTACGGCTCCCGACACCGATTTCGATCCTCCGGCTTCGGGGGAAGGCACGAAGGAGTTGGCACCCCTTGGCTGACGCAGCAGTTCACCACGCCGAACACGGCCACCACAGCTCGACCGGACTGTCCAACAACAAGTTGGGCATGTGGCTATTCCTCGGCTCTGAGTGCCTCCTCTTCGGCGGCCTCATCAGCACGTACATGATTTACCGTGGTCGCGTCGGCGAGGGCCCACGACCCGGAAACGTGTTCGACATCCCGTTCACGTCGGTCAGCAGTTTCGTGCTTCTGATGAGTTCGCTCACTATGGTCCTCGCGGTTGCCGCGGCCCAGCAGCGCGATGACCGTGGAACCACCCTGTGGCTCACGGTTACGGGTCTACTCGGAGCAACGTTCGTCGGTGGCCAGGTGTACGAATTCACGGCGATGTACAACGAAGGTCTCGGCTACACGACGAGCCTCTTCGGGTCGGCGTTCTACACACTCACGGGCTTCCACGGTGTCCACGTCACTGTGGGCGTCATCATGCTGTTGTCACTCGTTGCCATCATCAAACGCAGCAACGTTCCCGGCGACAAAGCCGAGGTCGTCGAACTCGTCGGTCTCTATTGGCACTTCGTCGACGTCGTGTGGATCATCATCTTCACGCTCGTCTACCTGATCCCGACCTGATCCCGTAGGAGAGGCTCTCACAATGACAACGACGGCTGAACACACCGACCACGGGACACACGACGACCATGCCGAGCACGGCATGAGCATCATGGGTTACGTCAAGGTGGCTCTCATTCTTGCTGCACTGACCGCTCTCGAGGTCGCGACGTACTTCGTGGACTTCGGTCCGTTCTTCATGCCCGTGTTGCTGGTGCTCATGTGCGTCAAATTCTTCATCGTCGTCTCGTATTTCATGCACCTGAAGTTCGACAACAAGATCTTCAGTTTCATGTTCTACTCGGGGCTGTTCCTCGCGGTGGGCGTCTACGCGGCGTTCCTTGCGACCTTCAAGTTCTTCACCGCCTGACCAGACCCCCGCGGAGGCATCATGTTTGCCGAGGCAGCGAACCCACTCCTTGACCCCTGGAGATTCCAGGCGCACCCCGAACTCTGGATCCTCGTCGGGTTTCTCGTCGGCGCGTACGTCTACACGGTGCGGGTCATCGGACCGCAGGCGGTGCCCACCGGTCAGGTCGTCACGCGACGGAACGTCGTTGCTTTCGTCGCTGCGATGACGTTGCTGTGGGTTGCTTCCGACTGGCCGATGCACGACCTCGCCGAGGAGTACCTGTATTCGATGCACATGTTGCAGCACATGATGTTGTCGTACTTCGTTCCGCCGCTCGCGCTTCTCGCTCTACCCGAATGGATGTTCCGGGCGCTCATCGGTGAAGCCCGCGCCTACCGAGTCGTCAGATGGTTCTCCAAGCCCGTCATCGCTGGCGTCTTGTTCAACGTAGTCGTGATGACGACACACATTCCGGCGTTGGTGAACCGCAGCGCATCGAGCAGCCCACTTCACTACTCGCTCCACGTCCTCGTCGTCACGTCGGCGTTGTTGATGTGGGTTCCCATCTGCGGGCCCGCCGCGGAATTCCGCATCGGATACGGCGGGAAGATGATCTACCTCTTCCTCATGTCGATCGTGCCGACGGTGCCCGCTGGTTGGCTGACGTTCGCTGAGGGCACCGTTTACAAGCACTACGACCAGCCGGTTCGCGTGTGGGGAGTGTCTGTGGCCACCGACCAGCAACTTGCCGGTGCGATCATGAAGATCGGCGGCAGCATTTTCCTCTGGTCGATCGTGATCTTCATGTTCTTCAAGCGGTTCGCCGGTAACTTCAACGCCGAACAGAACTACGTGCGCGACACGACGTTGACCTTCGAAGAAGTCGAGCGCGTGTTCGAGAACACGCCGCCAGCACCTGAACCGCAGCGCTGACTTAGTTCCAGCGGAAAGTTCGCGCGGCAATCGCCGGCATCGCGACCGCCCACGCGACGAGCACCGCCCACGATGTCGCGGTGTGCGCTCCAGTGGACATGAGCGCGTCGGCCAAGACGTCGCCGAGTGCATGGGTGGGTGTCGCCCGCCCGATGGCCTGAAGGAAGGTGGGCAGGCGGTCGATCGGAAAGAGCACACCGCCGAGCAATAGGAGCACGAGGTAGAGACCGTTTGACGCTGCCAAGTTCACTTCGCCGCGCAGGTTGCCCGCAAGCGTGAGGCCGATGCCGGCGAAGGCAAAGGTCCCGGCGATGATGGCAACGAGAGCGAGGAGCCAATTGGCCGACTGGGGTGTCCAGCCGATCGCGACACCGAGGGTTGCGAGTAGAACCATCTGAACCGTCTCGACGCAAACAACCGCGATGGTTTTGGCCGCGATGAGCCGACCCGTTCCGAGTGGAGTCGCGGCGAGACGCTTGAGCACGAGGTATGAGCGCTCGAAGCCGGTGGCAATACCGAGGCTGACCATGGAGGTGCTCATGACGGCGAGTGCGAGGATGCCCGGCACGAGAAAATCGACGGGCTCGTTGGTGTCGGTCGGCAGGATGTCGACGGTGCCGAAGAACCCGAGTAACAGCAGCGGGATGCCGAGCGTGACGAGCAGTTGTTCACCGTTTCGGCGAACCAGCGACAACTCGGCACCAACTTGGGCGGTCAATGGGCTCATGGCTCTTGGTCCTTCGTGAGCATGCGGAAGATGTCTTCGAGGCGTTCGCCACCGACATTGAGGTCGTGCAAAGGCAGGGAATTAGATCCCAACCAGACGGAGATGCGGGACACGAGGTCGCTCGCCATCGAAGAGTCGGGCGAAGAGAAAGTGACGATGAATTCTTCACCGTTGGCCGTGACATCGAGACCAATGTGGCGGGCGAGCGCTGCGGTATCGAGCGTGAGTGCCGAGCGGAACCGTACCGTCGTGCGGGCAGAACGCAGGTTTGCAAGCGTGCTGTTCGCGACGATGCGTCCGCGGTTGAACAACACCACTCGGTCAGCCAAGCGTTCGGCTTCGTCCAATTCGTGGGTGGCCAGCAACACGGCGCATCCTTCGCCTGCCAGTTCGCGGATGATTGCACGCACGTCGTCGCGGCCGTTCACATCGACACCTGAAGTCGGCTCGTCGAGAAAGGCGACTCGTGGACGGGCAGCGAGAGCAAGTGCGAGAGAGAGGCGCTGTTTTTCGCCCCCGGAGAGTCGACGCCACGTGGCGTTCGCGCGCTCGGTGAGACCGACCCGCACAAGGAGATCGGTCGCTGATGCACCGCGATCGTAGAGACGGCAGAACTGGGCGACGGTTTCCCCGACACGGGCGCTGGGGTAGACCCCGCCATCTTGGAGCATCACTCCGACCTCACGGTGCAAGGTCGTGCGGTCGGTCCAGGGGTCAAGACCGAGAACCCGCACGGTGCCCGACGTCGGGCGGCGGAACCCCTCGCAGGTTTCGATCGTGCTGGTCTTGCCGGCGCCATTGGGTCCGAGTACCGCCGTTACCTCACCGAACGCAGCAGCGAACGACACGTCATCGACGGCCCGCAACGAGCCGTAGTGAACGCTCAGGTTCTCGACTTCGACGGCCGTCATTACCCCAAGCGTACGGGGGGAGGGCAGGTAGCCTTCTCATCCTGTGATCGACGTCCGTCTGCTGCGCAATGCCCCCGACGATGTGCGGGCCGCGATGGCGCGTCGCGCGAAGCCCGACCTGCTCGAACAACTCGACCATGCGGTCCGCCTCGATGCACGTCTGCGCGACATCGTCGTCGAACGCGACGAGGTGCGCCGCCAGGTGAACGACATCTCGAAGCAAGTCGGTGCCCTGCGCAAGGCCGGCGACGCCTCCGGAGCCGAGGCTCTGATGGCAGAAAGCCGCGATCTCGGAGCGCGGGAAACCGGCCTGGCGGCCGAGTCGGTCGAGGTCGAGGCCACGCTGCGCGACGTGATGCTGCGCATCCCGAACATGCCCCACGCCGAGGCCCCGAACGGCACGGGTGACCACGACAACCCCGTCATCATCGGTCCGAACAACATGCCCGCATCGTTCACCGATCATCAACGAGTCCCGCACTGGGAGACCGCCGAACAACTCGGAATTCTCGACAACGAGCGCGCAGTGAAGATCTCGGGCGCGATGTTCACCATGCAGCGCGGCCTCGGCGCGACGCTGGCGCGCGCCCTGTGTCAGTACGCGCTCGACTCGAACGCCGACGCGTTCGAAGAAATTCGCCCGCCGTCACTCGTCACCTCGGCGACGCTCACCGCGACCGGTCAGCTTCCGAAGTTTGCCGACGATGCGTATTCCATCGAGCGTGACGATCTGTGGTGCATCCCCACTGCCGAGGTGCCACTCACGTCGATCTACGCAGGGGAGATTCTCTCCGACGACGAGATGCCAAAACGCCTGATGGCGTACTCGCCGTGTTATCGGCGCGAGGCAGGGTCGGCCGGTCGCGACACGCGCGGCATGCTGCGCGCCCACGAATTCGACAAGGTCGAGATTCTCGCGTTGGCGCTTCCCGAGCAGGCTCCCGATCTCCTGATCGAACTGCGCAACCGGGCCGAGCGGCTGATCGGCGGCCTCGGCTTGCCCTATCGCATCATCGAGATCTGCACGGGCGACCTCGGCCAGAGCCATCACCGCAGCTTCGACATCGAGGTGTACGCACCCGGTTGTGATGCGTGGCTCGAGGTCAGTTCGGTCAGTTGGTTCTCCGACTACCAAGCGCGCCGCGCCGACATCCGTGTTAAGCGCGGCACGCAGAAGGGGACCGAGATCGCCCACACATTGAACGGTTCTGCCCTTGCCGTGCCGCGCGTGTGGGCGGCGATTCTCGAGAACTTCCGCGAGGCGGATGGTTCGGTCACGGTGCCCGGCGTGTTGCGGCCTTACATGCGCGGCGCCGAGCGAATCACACGGCGATGAGCCTGCGCGACCGCCGCGTGCAGTACGAGACCGCGGGTCTCGATGTCGGTGACCTCGACGCGTTGCCTTTCGTCCAGTGGCAGAAGTGGTACGACCAGGCAGCCGAAGCGGGGGTTGCCGAACCGAACGCGATGACTGTCTCGACGATCGCCGACGACGGTGCGCCCGACGCGCGCGTCGTTCTGGTGCGCGCCGCCGATGAACGTGGCTTCGTATTTTTCACCAATTACGAGAGCGCAAAGGGTCGACAGATTGCCGACGATCCAGTGGCTGCCGCAACGTTTGCGTGGCTCGACCTACACCGTCAGGTTCGCGTGCGTGGAAACATCGGTCGTGTGACCGATGCGGAGAGCGACGACTACTTCGCATCGCGGCCCCGCGATTCACAGATCGGTGCGTGGGCATCACCGCAGTCGCAACCCATCGCGAACCGCGCTGCGCTCACCGCACGCGTCGAGGAAATGACGGCCCGCTTCGATGGCCAGCCCGTGCCGCGCCCACCGCATTGGGGTGGCTTTCGGTTGCGGCCGGTCACGATCGAGTTCTGGCAGGGTCGCCCGAACCGCCTGCACGACCGTTTCCGTTACACCCGTGCGGGTGACGGCTGGTCGATCGAACGCCTCGCGCCTTAGTGGTGCGTCGACTCAATCGACGATTGGAAACGTGCGTGCCGCAGTGGCCAACGCCTCGACCAAACCCTGTGAGTGCGGGTTGAGGCCCGGGCCTTCCCAGTCCCAAAAGAGCGGACTCGTGCCCCGCACACGCGGAGGCAGTTCAAGTTGCGCGCCGCCGAGTCGTGGCAGGTTCACGGGGTTCTTCGGATGCAGCCCGCGTAGTTCCTTCGGGATGTCCTCCAGATCGGTGCGAACGTCGTAAGCGGGAAGACGCCTGCGGATGTGGTTGCCAACATGGTGGGCAAGTTCGCGGTTCGACCCGCCGAGCAAGAGCGACGCCCACATCCCCATGCGTCCGTAACCGTGCACCGTGACGACGATGTCGACGTTGGCGAGGAACTCGGTCAACTTCACCGAATGATCCGGCGTGACCTTGGTCGAGGGAATGTGCCACTCCATGCCGACCGGTTGGTGCACGCCGTAGTACGAGGCATCCGACAACTCCGCCGCGGCGCGGGCGATGACGTCGGTCATTTCCTCGAGTCCACCACCGTGGTAAGCCATGAAGCCGAATCGTCCGCGGAGCTCGAAAACCTCTTCGACGCCGTCGTGGGCGAGCAGTTGGTCAAACACGCGGCACCTCGTCGTCGCGTCGGCCGAAACGTACGACGATGCCGGCGACGGTGATGACTGCCCCGAAGATGAGCGCGAGTTTCCATGCACCTTGACGCTGAAGGAAGGTCGCAAGGTCGCTCTGCCACCGCTCGACGCGGCTGACAAACGAGCCGTAGTCGCGTTCGGCGATCGCGGCGTACCAGTACCACGTGAGATACAGGCCCGTCAGCAGCACCAGACCCGCGGAGACACGGTCGAGGTGGCGCATCCCGTTGCGCAGTACCCGCAGCAACCCACCCTTGGCAAAAGCCAGCGACACCGTGAGCGCCGTCACGATGGCGCCCATGCCCAGACCGTACAGAGCGATGCTCAAGATCCCGGAGAAGAAACCGTGCACGTTGATCGACCCGAGGATCACCGATGTGAGGAAGCCGATCGTGCAGCCGATCGATGCAACCGCGTATGCGATGCCGAAGACAAACATCGAGCCGAACGTTCGTGTCTTTCCCGTTGCGATGCTCGGCGTGGCGATACGCGGTTTCCATCCGGTGAGCATCGCGACACCCATGACAACGAGGCCGGCACCAATGACTATCGACGCATACTTTGCGTTGCGCTCGATCGCATTCGTGAAGAGCCGAGAGATCGACCCGACCACGAGGAACACGGCGATGAAACCCGACGAAGTGGCAAGACCCACCCGCAACGCGCGGGCGAGTGAAGTGCGCTGCGTATCGGCGGGTCTCGATCCTTCGAGGCCGAGGAAGAACATCAGATACGTCGGCAGCAGCACGAAGCCACACGGGTTCACCGCCGCCAGCACGCCGAGCACGAAGCTGTAGGCGAAGTTGCCCTCGAGTGCGATCATGCCGACCCCGAAAGTGGCGCGAGCATGCGGTCGAGCTGTGCCGCGGTGACTTCACCTGCGTGCTGTTGAAGGATCGTGCCGTCGCCACCCACGAGGTAGGTCATGGGAAACGTGCCGACACCGAGCGCGACGAGAGATGCGCCGTCGGGGTCGCGCAGCAGCGGGTAGGTGATGCCGTACTCATCGGCGAAGTCCCGTGCGAGATCGGCGGTGTCGCGCGGGTTCACCCCGACGATGTCAATGCCGTACTTCTCCCGCGCCGCAACCAGCGCGGGCATTTCCCGCTTGCAGGGTTCGCAGGTCGAGTACCAGAAGTTCACGAGGTACGGATCGCCCGTTGGCTCACCGAGCGTGACGGGGGAGCCGTCGAGGGACTCGACCTCGACGACGGGGAACACCTTGCCGGTGTTCAGGGCGTTGGTCCCGATGGTCGGGTCCTGGCTGGTCGAGCCGGGCGAGAGAACGACCACCCCTTCGTTGGAAGGAGAATCGTCACCCGCCCGGCTCAACAGCCATCCGCCCGCGACGCTGACGACCAGAATTGCCGCCGCCGAGAGGAGGAAACGGCGGCGTCCGGTCACGCGCGTCAGGCTACCGACGCCGCCAAGTGGCGGGGAATCGGTACTTCGTCCACGACCACCGGGCGGCGGACGTGTACGGCTGGCCGTCCGCGTGGTCGCTTGTTGGCGACCACGCGGCCGTTCTCGAGGAGCTCACCGCCCCAGACACCCCACGGCTCTTCGCGTTGGAGTGCATCGTTCAGACAGGTGTCGCGCGACGTGCACTTCGCGCAAATTGCCTTGGCCCGGCAGACGTCGACGTACTCCTCGGAGAAGAAGAGGTACGTGAGGGTGCCGTTGCCGTCGGCGCAGCGCTTGGCCGTGAGAAGGATCGGTTGTTCGAAGGGGATGAGGGTGTTGGGTGCAAGCATGGTGATGTCCTTTTCGTGAGGCACGCCGGAAAACAAAAAAGGCCGCCGGGTTTTTGAACCCAGCGGCCTCGACTTCCGACGTTTTTTCTTCTACGTCGGGCTCCTGTCGGGGCGCTGGCTGGGTCGCTTATTCGTGAACGAGGCTGCAAACACCGGCTTGGTGGCATGCCAATAAGCAGCCATGGCGGCTGCGTGGCGGGCCGAAGCCTGGGTGCGGTCTACGAACAACATGCGGCATGTAGGAAACCACGTCTTGGCGCGAACGTCAACCGATTTAACGCAGAACCTGCAAAGACCTAGTGAATCAAGGTTCGAAGGTGTGAATTAGGGTTCTGGCGTGACCCCGTCGGCCCCCGATGCCCTTGAATTTCCCGCGGTTCCCGGGACTGGACGGGTCTTCCGGGCCACCCGGCGGGTGCGACTCGGAGACGTCACGCCCCGTGGACGGCTGCGCCTCGACGCCGCGGTTCGGTACCTCCAGGACATTGCCCACGACGATGCCCGTGAGGCCGCCTATGCCGACAGAGACGGCTGGGTAGTCCGCCGAACGGCGGTCCGGGTCCACAAGTTCCCGGTCTTCCAAGAACCCCTCAGCCTGCAGACGTGGTGCAGTGGGCTGGGGTCGCACTGGGCCGAACGTTCCACGGTGATCGAAGGCGAGCGCGGCGGCCGTATCGAAGCCGCAGCGGTGTGGGTACACGTCAACCTGGCAACGATGGCACCGGCGAAGTTAGCGGCCGATTTCCTCGCCGTTGCCGGTCCGGCAGCAGGGGGCAGAAAGGTCGGCGCCCGCGCGATGTTGCGCGGTCGTCCTGCAGCGAACGAGACGCGTCACCCTTGGCCGCTCCGGTTCTCCGACATGGATGCGCTCGGCCACATGAACAACGCCGCGTATTGGGAAGCGGTCGAGGAATGGCTCGGTGCACATCGCGAAGTGCGCGCGCCGTTCGATGTCGTGCTCGAGCATCTCGCGCCGGTGCACCCCGAACACGAAGTGGCGACGGTCGTGCAAGAGGTAGACGACCACACCATGATCTGGCACGAATCGGCGGGCGAGGTTGTTGCCGCGACGCAGGTTCGTCGGGCGCCCCTCAGCTGACGCGAACGTACTCGAGCAATCCCTCGCGTTCGCGACGGTCGAATTCGCCCGCAAGGCGGAGATGCTCGAGATGAGCGAAGGTTTCGCTGTCGGCCATCGGGCCCTGGGCGCGAGCCGAGAAGAGATGCTTGGCGATGTCCATCACCGTTGCGGGGCGGTCGAAGTCGGCGCCGATCTGACGCAACTTGTCGAGACGTTCGATGTGGTGTTCCTTGATGTGTTCAACGCGTTCCACCACGTTCGTGAACGGTGAACCGTGCGCGGGCAGTGCGAGCTTCAGTTGTGTGCCGAGGTTCGCAACCTTGTCGAGTGAAGCGAAAAAACCGGCCAACGGGTCGGCTGCGTACGACATCCCCGAGATGTGGGGCGTGATCGTTGGTAGCACGTGGTCACCGCTGATGAGCAGACCTGAATCGGGGTCGAGCAGACAGAGGTGGTCTTCGGTGTGACCAGGGGTGTGGATCGCGAGCCATTCGCGCCCGGCGAGCATCACGCGGTCGCCTTCATCGACACGACGATTGGGATGAGGTACCCCGAACACCCGAGGGAACTTTGCGTGCACGCGCATGCGCGCACGGCGCGACCACGGGATGTCGTAACCCCGACCACCCCAGGGCGTCTCACCGTTCGGCCGCATCGGGGTCTTCACCAACGGCACGTCTTCGACGTCGAGGTCGGGCGGTTCGTAGGGGTCCCACCACAACCGGAACCGGCGGTGCGCGATGATTTCAGCGCCGACTTCCTTGCGCAAGCGTCCGGCTCCGCCGTAGTGGTCGGGGTGGCTGTGGGTGACGAGCACCGAGTGCACCCTCTTCAACGGGATACCGATGGCGCGCAGGCGGGCCTTCAGCGCGACGAAAGATTCGTGGCCCGGCATGCCGGGGTCGACGACCGTGACACCGCGTTCGTCTTCGAGCACGTACATGTTGACGTGGCCAAGGCCGGGAAGGTCGATCGGCAACTGCGTGCGCAGAATTCCTGGAGCGAGTTCGGTGATTTCGTCGGTGGCGCGCTGAGCCTCTTGGCGCACGGGGCGAGGGGCGTCGGCCTGCGAAGTCACGAACCGAAACTACTTGAACGCGTTGGCTCGGTAGTAGGCGAGTTCGTGAATGCTGTCACGAATGTCGTCGAGCGCTCTGTGGTTGCCTGTCTTCGCGGGGCGACCGCCATCGACTTGTGGGTACCAGCGCTTGACGAGTTCCTTGACACTCGAGACGTCGACGCTGCGGTAGTGCAGGTAGTTCTCGATGTCGGGTAGGTATGCAGCGAGGAAGCGTCGGTCGGTTCCGATGCTGTTGCCACACAACGGCACGGATTTCGGCGCACCGATGTGTGCCTTCAGGAACTGCAATGTCGCGGCACCTGCTTGTTCGAGGGTCACCGTCGACGTACGGATTTCGGTGAGCAGGCCCGACTTGGTGTGCATGTCGACCACGATGGGCGCCATGCGCGCGAGTACGTCATCGGGTTGATGAATCACGATGTCGGGACCTTCGGCGACGATGTTCAATTCGTCGTCGGTGATGATCGTGGCAATCTCCACGATGCGGTCGGTCGATGGATCGAGACCCGTCATCTCGAGGTCCATCCATGCCAACACGTCCACAAAACTACCGTTGTTCTAGATTCGTCGTGTGCTCAAGGTCGCAATCCAACAACTCGACCCCGACCTTCCGTTGCCGAAGATCGCACATCGCGGTGACGCCGGGATTGATCTCCACGCACGAAATGACGCACGCATCCCGTGTGGAGGCGGTCGCGTCTTGGTGCCGACAGGCATTGCCGTTGCGATTCCCGAGGGCTACGCGGGTTTCGTTCTCCCGCGCAGCGGTCTCGCGCTGAAACACGGCATCACCCTCGTCAATTCGCCAGGTCTCATCGATGCGGGTTTTCGCGGCGAATTGCAGTGCGTGATGTTGAACACCGACCCCGCGAACGACTACGACGTGAAGCGCGGCGATCGGATCGCGCAGTTGGTCATCCAGCGCATCGAAGAAGTCGACTGGCAGGTCGTCGACTCTCTCGACGGCTTCGACCGCGGCGGTGGCTTCGGCCATTCAGGCCGCTAATGAACAAAGCCATTCAGGCCGCTAATGAACAAAGCCATTCAGGCCGTTAGAGAATCTCTCGCGCGTTTGTTGCCATCGGAATGTGCCAGCCCCGCTCCATCCAACGACGTGACAGCAACTTTCCGTTCTCGTCGCCGACGTCGAAACTGGCGACCATCGACCCCGGAGCGACGACGCCCCACAGCGCTTGCAGTCTGAATTCGTACCAGAACTGGTCCCAGTCGTAGTCGCGCACGCCGGCCGCGACGAGGGCGCCGTGGTACATCTTCAAGAGGCGCATGCCGTGTTCGTCCCATAGCACCTTGTCGGCCGACGAACCCATGAGGTATGCCACGTCTTGGGCCGGCGTTGCGCGAATCACCAACTGGAAGTCGATGAACTTCATGCGTGACGCGTCGGCGTTGAAGAACATGTTCTCGAGGCGTGCGTCGCCGTGGCACATCGTGTGTGCAACTTCACCGGTTCTCTTGATCACCGAGTCGAACTGAGCCGCGAGTTCATGGCCGAGGTCGACGGCCTCGCGACCGATCACATCGACCCAGTCCTTTTCGATGACGGTCATCGCGTTGCGCATGATGTCGGGCACGACGACGAGGTTCGCCGGCGAGTCGTTACGCGGCAACCAGTCCATCGCATCGAGGTCGGGATGCTTCCACCACGCGGCATGGAACTTCGCAAGTTCGCGGAGCGCAATCTCGAGTTGTGCGACCGTTGCGCCCGCAGTTTGCTGACCGACCTGCAGGTCACGGATCTCTTCGAGCACGAGAACGAACTCTCCCGCGTCGACGTCCATGTCGTTGTAGTAGCAACCGACGGTGTCGACCGGCGTGCGGTCGGCCATCAGCTTGAGGAACTGCCCTTCGCGCACGTAGAGACCGAGTGCAAGGCCAACGGTCTTGTTCTCCGGGGCGGTGGTCGGGATCTTCAACACCATCGAGGTCGGACCCGAGTTTGGCTCGGTGTAATCAACGACGAGCCGCACCAGCGTTCCGAACACGCCCGTCCCACCGCCGAGCGGTTCTTGACGTACCGAGCCCACCTCTATGTGCGGTTCGATGACACCGGTCGATTGAAGTGCCTGCGTCAGCCACGAAGCGGTGACTTGTCGCGGTGTCGTCGGTCGGGCCAGTCCGGCCATGTCATCCCCCCGGAAGTGTCGGTGAGCGGTCCGTGTGTCAGCGCGGCCGCGGCTTGCGGCTCAAGAGTATTCCACCCTCGGCGAGAGAGGCGAGGTCGCTCGGGGAAAGGCCGAGAAGTTCGGAGAACACGGCCTCGTTGTCTTCACCCGGATAGCGGGGCTCGCCCGTGGTCGTGGTGTCGGCATCGGAGAACCGCCACGGTGCATTCGGAATACGCACGGTGCCGTTGCCACGGTTGCTCACCTCGACGGTGACCTTACGTTCTCGACCCCAGTCGGTGTCGGCAACTTCGCGCGGCGAACGGATCTTGCCCGATGCAAGTTGGAAGCGGGCAAGAGCGTCTTCGATCGCTGCCGCGTCGGGCATCGTCGCCGCCCATTCGCGGAGGATGCGTTGGATCTCGTCAAGGTGGGCGAGACGGCTCGGGACGTCGGCGAAACGAGGGTCGGCGATCACGTCGCCGCGGCCGGCGCCGTTCATGAAGTTGTCGAACGTGCCGCGTTCAGCCGGGTGGCCGCTGACAACAACCTTGTCACCGTTTGCCGCGGTCAACACCGGGTAATTCGCGGGTTGGAAGGAGCGAATCTGCTCGGGAGGAACTGGGTCGGTCCAGAGGTCGTCGTGGGCGTGTTCATTCACGTACAGCATCGTCTGTGCCATTGCGACGTCGATCCACTGACCGCGGCCGGTGCGGCCGCGTTGGATGACGGCAGCGAGAATCGCGGTGCACGTTTCCATCGCGGTGTAGACGTCGGCATGCGAATACGGATCATTCGCGTACTCGCCGCCACGCGCATCGCCCTGGTATTTCGTGATCCCGGTTTC
>JBEAPO010000152.1:0-3889 GCA_041164425.1 Actinomycetota bacterium | reverse complement strand
GTCACTCACGGTAATAGGTGCGTCCGCGCAGTTCCTCGGGAAGATATTCATCCGCCGCGGCGGAGGGTGTCTCGGACGTGGCGACATGGGGCGACACGTACCCGGCGCCGTGGCCGAGATGAGCAGCTCCGCCGTAGTGCGCATCACGCAGAAACGCGGGTACACCGCCGATGTCGCCCCGGCGCACATCGTCCATCGCCGTCCAGATCGCCATCGACGTGGCGTTGTTCTTCGGGGACCGACTCAGGTGCACGGTCGCCTGGGCGAGGTTGAGTTGCGCTTCGGGCATACCAACGAATTCGACCGCCCGTGCCGCGGCGGTGGCGACGACCAACGCGGTGGGGTCGGCCATGCCGATGTCCTCGCTCGCGAGGATCACGAGACGGCGCGCAATGAAGCGCGGGTCTTCCCCGGCAACCAGCATGCGTGCGAGCCAGTGAATGGCCGCATCCGTGCTGGAACCACGCACACTTTTGATGAATGCGGAGACCACGTCGTAGTGATCGTCGCGGCCGTACCGCATGGCGCTGGAACTGATTGCGGCCTCGACATCGACAAGCGCGACACGAGTGCGCTGGCCCGCTGCTGCACCGGTCCTCACGCGAGATAATGCGCACGCGACTTCGAGTGAAGTGAGAATCTGACGGCCATCTCCGAGTGCCACCGACAACAAGTGGGCCCGCGCGTCGTCGTCGATGTCGGCTCGTTCGGCTTCGGTCCCGCGCTCGACCAACAACGCAAGGTCCGCCCTCGCGAGTGGTTCGAGTCGGAACAACGTCGATCTACTGAGCAACGGCGCATTCACCTCGAAATAAGGGTTCTCGGTCGTGGCGCCGATGAGGACGATCGTTCCATCCTCGACGGCCGGCAACAGTGCGTCTTGCTGGGAAGTGTTGAAACGGTGGATCTCGTCGATGAAGACGATCGTTCGGCGACGGTGCTGGCCCAAACGGTCACGGGCCGCGGCCAAAGCCTCGCGCACGTCCTTCACGCCGGAGCTGACGGCCGACAACCTGACGAATTCGGCTTTCGTGGTGGCCGCCACAACTTCGGCCAGCGTCGTCTTCCCCGTTCCCGGCGGACCCCAGAACACGACGGAGGTCAACTTGTCGGCTTCGACGAGGGCTCGTAGCGGCCCGCCATGGCCGACAAGGTGCCGTTGACCGACGACATCGTTGAGCGAACGCGGACGCAACCGCGCGGCCAGTGGTGCCTGGCGCCGCAATTGATCGGCCACCGAGACGGAGAACAGGTCGTCGGCCGTGGCGACCTACTTTGTCGCCGGCGGCAGAACCCGAATGCCGAGGTCAACCAATTGCGCCGGGTCGACCTTGGTTGGCGCGTTCGTCATCGGGTCGAGACCCGACTGCGTCTTCGGGAAGGCAATGACCTCGCGAATGTTGTCCTCGCCGGCAAGGATCGCCGTCAGACGGTCGATACCGAATGCAAAGCCACCGTGCGGCGGGGCACCGTAGCGGAACGGCTGCAGGAAGAATCCGAAACGGCGGTCGGCCTCTTCATCGCTGATTCCCAGCTTGTTGAAGACCATGCGTTGCATCGCGGGGTCGTGGATTCGGATGGACCCGGAACCAAGTTCCCAACCATTGAGCACGAGGTCGTAGGCGAGGGCGCGCACGCGAAGCGGATCGGTGTCGAGAAATTGCAGGTCGTCAGGGTGGGGGTGACAGAACGGGTGGTGGCCCGGACGTGGCTTTCCTGTGGCGGCGTCGATTCCGACGAACAGGGGAAACTCGACCACCCAGACGTACCGATACGGACCCTCGTGCACCGGCGGACGTCCGATGTCGTTGCGCAACTGACCGAGTACTTCACAAGTCGTGGTCCAGTCATCGGCGACGATCAGAATCATGTCGCCGGCCACCGCGCCGAAGCGCGCGATGATCGTTGCGGTCTCTTCGGCAGAGATGAACTTCGCAACGGGCGACTCGAAGGTCGCATCGGCAGTGACCTTCAGCCAGACGAGACCTTTCGCGCCGAGTTGCTTCGCGCGATCGGTGATTGCATCGAGTCGCCCGCGACCCCAGGCAGCCTGCTCGGGGTAGGTCGCGGTATCGACACGTATTCCCTTGATCGCCGCCGCGGAGGCGAACGCCTTGAATTCCGTCGCGGCAAAAACGTCGGTCAATTCAACGAGTTCCATCCCGAATCGCAGGTCGGGCTTGTCGACCCCGAAGCGCTCCATTGCTTCGCGCCACGTGATCTGTTCGATCGGCGGCACGTCCTCGCCCGTCGCTTCCTTCGCCGCCGCCGTGACCGCACGACCGATCGCCGCAAGGACGTCGGGCTGGGTGACGAAGCTCATTTCGGCGTCGAGCTGCATGAACTCGTACTGCCGATCGGCGCGCAAGTCTTCGTCGCGCAGACAACGAGCGATCTGGTAATAGCGGTCGACACCCGCAACCATCAGCAACTGCTTCCACAGCTGCGGAGACTGAGGCAGAGCGTAGAACGAGCCGGGCTCTTTGCGTGAGGGAACGAGGAATTCACGGGCACCCTC
The DNA here is from genome assembly GCA_041164425.1 of Actinomycetota bacterium. Taxonomy (GTDB): domain Bacteria; phylum Actinomycetota; class Acidimicrobiia; order Acidimicrobiales; family Ilumatobacteraceae; genus F1-20-MAGs119. Next base: position 1,371 of record JBEAPO010000152.1, on the reverse strand, counting down.
GGGTGTCGAGGGCATGAGGAACGGAGTTTCGACTTCGACGAAGCTCTGCTCTTCCATCGCACGCCGAATGGCCGAGTTGATGCGCGCACGGAGCCGTACGTTGCGCTGCATCCGCTCGCGACGAATGTCGATGTAACGGTGACGCAGGCGAACGTTCTCGTCGACGTCGTCGGCACGCGCGTCGACGGGGAACGGCGGAGGCTCGGCAACGTTCAGCACTTCGACGCGGCACTCGCCTATTTCGATCTCGCCGGTCGGCAGGCCCTCGTTCGTGGTGCCTTCGGGGCGACGGCGTACTTCACCCGTGATACGTACCACGTATTCGGAGCGCACATCAACCGTGCGGTCCACCACGCACTGGACAACTCCCGAATGATCGCGGATGTCGAAGAAGGCGAGATGCTCTCCGTGCTCTCGGCGCCGCGCCAACCATCCGCACACCGAAACCGTGGTGCCGATGTGTTCGGCGCGCAATTCACCACAGAGGTGCGTACGCAGGGATGTTGCGGAGGTGCTCATGACTTGGCTTTCTTCACGATGTCGGCGACAGTCTCAACGACCGCGTCGAGGGGGTACTCGGACTGCTCGCCACCGTCCATCGGGCGCACGGTTGCGACGCCGCGGGCGAGTTCGTCGTCGCCGATGATAACGGCGACGACGGCACGACTCTTGTTCGCCGACTTCATCTGCGACTTCATGCTTTTGGCGCCGTAGGCGCGCTCCGTGCGCAAACCGGCCGTCTGCAACCGGTGGGACAGAATCAGAGCGGCACGCCCTCCCGTTGTGTCGACGACGAAAACATCGGCCGTGCTGTCGGGTGCGGCGAAGACCGACTCGGCATCACAGGCGAGCAGTGTGCGGTCGACACCGATGGCAAAGCCGATTCCGGGCGTCGGCTGACCCCCGAGGTCTTCGACGAGGCCGTCGTAACGCCCTCCGCCACCAACGGCCGTTTGCGCGGCATCGAGCGCCTTGGACACGAACTCGAAGGTCGTGCTGCGGTAGTAGTCGAGACCTCGCACGAGTCTGTCGTTGACGACGAAGTCGATCCCAAGAAGTGCCAGACCCTCTTGGACGGCTGCGAAGTGGGCTGCGGCAGCCGGGCTGAAGAAATCGGCGATCGACGGCGCCTGCGCGACTACATCTTGATCTTCGACGCGCTTTGAATCGAGAACACGAAGCGGATTACGCGCGAGCGTCGCGCGGCTCTCCTGACTGAGGTCGACCTCGTGGGCCCGAAAGTAGGCAGCGAGGGCATCGGCGTAGCGAGCACGGTCGCCGGTGTCGCCGAGCGAGTTGACGTGAAGTGCCACGTTACGCAGGCCGAGGCGTCGGTAGAAGTCGTGCGCGAGAGTGATCACTTCGACGTCG
>JBEAPO010000151.1:0-3319 GCA_041164425.1 Actinomycetota bacterium | reverse complement strand
ATCCATCGCTCCTCATTTTTCGTTCGAACGATGATTGACGCCTTCAGAGTCGACATGTCACACTCTCCTGATCCCGAGGGCCGCTTGGGCGAGTTCGAGGTCTTCGCGATTGTGAATGTCGATCGACGTGAAGTCGTCGTCGTGGACAATCACCTTTACGCGGTCACCAATGCGCCTCCCAGCGCGCCACAACCAGGCTCGGCTTGCACTAGCGAGACCAGTATCTTCGCGGACGATGCGACGACGAACTTGGCGCGAGGAGTACACCTTCATCCAGTCACGCAGCCGAACCCAAGAACCGTCATGTGACTGTTCCCAGTAGTTCTTGTGCGTCGAGAGACCGACAAACGCGCTCTCCAACGAGACGTCACCGCGAAGAGACAACACGCATTCGGCAATCCATTGCGGCACACGGAAGATGTCGGTCGGAGCGATGAACACGCAGATCCCGAACGAGCATCCGAAGGCTGCCTCTGAACGACTCAACGCGTCTTGCAAAGTGGCTTCAGTGGTGGCGAGATCGCTGGCAAGCGACTGATCACGCACGAACGGCACCTCTGCGCCGGCGCGGCCCGCCTCGTCAGCGATATCCACGCTGTCGGTGGTGACCACGATCTTGTCGCACACCCCCGACTCGCGGGCGTGGCGAACGGCCCTGGCTACGAGGGTTTCGCCATCGAGTTTCATCAGGTTCTTACCGGGAAGACCCTTTGAGCCGCCTCGGGCGGGAATCACGCACAGCACCAACTCGTCGGGCAGTGACATCACCTCCAGTCTAACTTTGGCCGGGTATCGACCTCAGCCGCCGAGAAGCGAAGGGTGCGCTCGTGACCATTCGGCGAGGTGCGCGGTGCCGTCAGCCAGCGACGTCCGTGGCTGCCAACCCGTTGCTACGCGAAGCGCGGTCGTATCAGCGTGAGTGGCGTCCATGTCACCATCTTGTGCTGGACGTAGCTTGATCTTCGGAGCCACGCCGAGCGACTTACTCAGCAGGTTGAGGTAGTCGCGCACGACGATTGGGTTGCCTGATCCGATGTTAAAGACTCGAAACGGAGCAGAACTACGGTCAGCTGCAGGTTGTGCCGCGTCAAAGAGTGGTTCGGCTTCGGCCGGGCGATCGACGACCGCGAGGATGCCCTCGACGATGTCGTCGACATAGGTGTAGTCACGCACACCATTTCCAGAGTCGTACAACTCGATCGTTTCTCCCCGCAGCATCTTGCGGGCGAAGATGAACGGCGACATGTCAGGACGACCAGCGGGGCCATACACGGTGAAGAAGCGCAACCCAGTGGTCGGAAGCGCGAACAGATGCGAATAGGCATGCGCGATGGCCTCGTTTGCAACTTTCGTCGCGGCGTACAAGTTGAGCGGATGACGCACGGAGTGCGTCTCGCGAAAGGGTCGCTCTGCATTCAAGCCGTACACAGAACTTGTCGATGCATACACGAGGTGCGGCGACTCTGCATTGCGCGCCAGTTCCGCGATGTCCGCGTAGCCGACGAGGTTGCTTGTGACGTAGTCACGCGGCTGTTTCAGGGAATGCCGAACCCCTGCCTGAGCTGCGAGGTGCACGATCGCCGCACCTTTGACAGCCGCACCGAGTTGAGCCATCGCATCAGCATCGGCAATGTCAATCTGATTGAACGTGAATCCGCTCTGCTGTCGCAGGACGTCAAGTCGGTGATACTTCAGATGAACGTCGTAGTAGTTGTTTAGGTTGTCGATACCAACCACCTCTCGGCCCTGCGACAAGAGTCGCTGTGACACTGCCGCGCCGATGAACCCGGCGGCGCCAGTGACTAGTACCCCAGTCAACGGCGACCGATCCCGATGTACGTGAGACCTGCTGATTGCACCTGCTTCTGGCTCCATTGGTTTCGGCCATCAATCACGGTCGTACCGCGCATGGACTGACGCAACTCGGAGAAATCGGGGCTTCGGTACTGGCGCCACTCGGTCACGAGCATCACGACATCAGCACCCTCCGCAGCATCGAGTTCGATGTCGGTAAACGTGACACGTGACGTACCAATCGCGGAATCGACCTGTGCCTTGCTTACCACCGGATCAGCGAGGCGAACCAAGCATCCACGATCCAGGAGTCGCTCTGCGATCTTCAACGATGGTGCTTCACGAATGTCGTCGGTGTTGGGCTTGAACGAGACTCCCCATAGCGCCACAATTGGCACGGTCTGACCCGCCGTTGCGCTCATCACGGCGTCAACGACAAGGTCGATTTGACGTTCATTCCGTACAATCACCGCCGAAACCACGGTTGACCCTACACCGTGCTGAGACATCTGCGATTTCAGCGACCGAAGGTCCTTCGGGAAACAACTACCGCCAAATCCGAGACCGGGATACAAGTAGCTCGACCCGATACGAGGGTCGGCACCCATACCGCGACGAACGTCTTCGATGTCCGCACCGATGCGCGACGAATACTCGGCGAGCTCGTTCATGAACGAAATGCGGGTAGCGAGCATCGAATTGGCGCCATACTTCACCAACTCCGCCGACTCTGGCGACATGAACATGATCTTCTCGTGGTTTCTCGAAAACGGCTCGTACAACTCGCGAATGAGGTCACGATCGGACTCGTCGCGAGCTCCAACGATGATGCGGTCGGGCTTCAATCCGTCGGCAACCGCCGAGCCTTCGCGCAAGAACTCGGGGTTTGAGATCAGGTTCACTGAGGTGCCGCCAAATAGTTCGGCGAGTGAAGCGTTGGTGCCGACCGGCACGGTGCTTTTTATCAGCACCGCAAGTTGGCCGGTGACGTGTTCACGAATCTGCTTGGCAGCACCGTGAATCTGGCTCAGGTCAGTCGACCCGTCTTCTCTCGGCGGAGTACCTACGGCCAATATGGCAACGCGTGACGCACCCACTGCCGCTGCGGCATCAACGGTGAAGTTGAGCCGCCTACTTTTTACTCCATTCGCCACCAGTTCAGTGAGGCCAGGCTCGAAAATCGGCACCTTGCCAGCACGCAGCAAGCCGATCTTGGTGGCGTCAGTGTCGCAGCACGTTACGTGGTGGCCGACCTCAGCGAAGCACGCTGCGGTGACTAAGCCGACATAACCAGCGCCAAAGACGGAGATTTTCATGCGAATTGTCTTCTCAGACTACGGGAGCACGAAGAACTAGACCATGAAGCCCAGTGGTCGTCATTAGAACCGACCGTTCATGATTTCCTGCAGTTGGGGTAGGACGTGGCGGGCCACGAGATCGCACTCGGCGAGGTGCGGGTAGCCCGACAAGATGAACGTATCGATCCCGGCATCACGCAATTCGCGAAGTTTGCCGGCCACCTGAT
>JBEAPO010000150.1:0-6056 GCA_041164425.1 Actinomycetota bacterium | reverse complement strand
GGACTTCTCTTCATTCGTGCAGGATTGCGCGGTCGGGCGCTTTCGTGGCGAACTGCCACCAAGACGCAAACGGCGTCACTTCGTCCGATTGCGATCGGTCTCGCCACTGGCGTCGCTGGATTCTTGCTCACGGGATGGGCTCTCGTCGCTCTCGTTGGAGGAGTTGCGACCGGATTGGTGGTCGTCGCCGCAGGTCGACGCGGAACATCACGAAACAACGAGGAGGTTGCGGAGGCCATTGCCTTGTGGACGGAACAATTGCGCGACACGCTTGCGGCTGCACACGGGCTCCAACAGACATTGCTGGCGACGTCGGCACATGCTCCCGAGAGAATCGCCTCGCAGGTTCAGCGTCTTGCCGCAAAGCTTCCCTATACGCCTGTTAGCCAGAGCCTCCGTGAATTCGCAGCAGAGGTAGACCACTCCAGCGCCGACTTCGTTGCAGCGGCTCTCATCGCGGCAACAGAACACGAAGCCCGGGATGTCGGTGCGCTTCTGGGTCACCTCGCGCGGTGCTCACGTGAAGAGGCACGGATGCATCAACGCATCTGGGTTGGTCGTTCGAGAACGCGTGCCGCGGTACGCATCATCTCATTCACCGTTGTCGGCTTCGTCGGTGCGTTGTTTGTCCTGAACCGTGACTATCTGGCGCCTTACGGTTCCCCGTCGGGCCAAGTCGTTCTTGTAGGGATCGTCGGGGTATTCACTTTGGCGCTTCTCTTGCTGCATTCCGGTTCGAAGGTTCAGGTTCCCGACCGATTCGTGGCGGTTGCATCGTGATCGGAGTAGCACTTTCCGGCGCCTTCTGCGGCCTCGGTGGACTGATCGTCCTTCGACAAGCTGGAATCTTTGACAATGGCGGTGTGCGCACTCGGGTCGTGCATCGTCTTCTTCGCCCGCGACGCAGTGACTGTGCGATTCTGCGCGTGTCGGCCGACGGCTTCGCTGCGTCGCTTTTGATGTGGCTGCTTGGTGGCACATTTGGTACCTCGATCGCGGTGTTCATGCTCTTTGTGGTTGGCGTTGATCTTCCCGTGTTCGTCAACCTCTGCATCATCCTGTGCGGTCCGATTGCGGGCACGGCAATGTTTCTCGAACGTTTGTCGAAAGACGCCGCGCGAGCACGCCGGACCTTTTCATATGCTTTGTCGAGCTACCTCGATCTCGCAAGCGTCCTTCTGGCGGGCGGCGCAGGAAGCGAAACTGCACTGATCGCTGCAGCTGCCACGGGAGATAGCTGGAGCTTCCGAATGCTTCGCGAGACACTCGAGTCAGCTCGTGCGGGACGGACGCCGTCGTGGCGAGCATTCGGCGAACTCGGTCGGCGCATCGGAGTCGTCGATCTTGAGCGCCTTGCGGGCAGCATGCAACTTGCCGGTGAGCACGGCGCCAAAGTGCGTGTCTCTCTTGCGACCCAAGCGGATGCGCTTCGAGCCCGCCAAATCGGAGAGATCGAAGCAGATGCTCAGGCTGCGACCGAACGTATGGGAGTGCCAACCGTCCTGCTTTTCGTCGGCTTTATCGCCCTTCTCGGCTATCCCGCCCTCGAACTCGTTGTTGGTCAGATGTGAACGCATTCGACCACGTTGGAAAACACATGAAGAAAGGAAAACATGAACCTCAAACAGCACCTCCAGTACTACTGGATTCGATTCACGGCGTCGCGCGAGTCCGATCTCGATCGCGGAGAGGTGAGCGCAACGACAGTCGTCATGGCTGCCGCTCTCATCGCTCTCGCCATTGCGGTGGGGGCGACAATCACTTCAAAAGTCTCGAGCAAAGCCAACTCACTCGATCTCGGATGATTCCGGTGACCCGAACCGACGGGGGCGAGGTCTCCGCCCAAACAGTGGTCGTCGTACCTGTTGTCCTGCTGGTTCTTTGGCTGGCGATTCAGGCGACGGTCTTTCTGCACGGCGCGAACGTCGCGAGCGCCGCTGCGGGCGAAGGGGCGGCAGTCGCTGCTCGGTACGGGTCATCGACGGGGGCCGGTGAGCGTGCGATCGAGCGCACACTCACCGCCCTCGGTTCAACATCAGCAGGATCGTGGGTCGTGCGTAAGACGGATTCCACGGTCGTAGCGACAGTGAGTTTGCGATTGCCGCGGATCGTGCCGTTCTTTCCTCTCACCGTGACCAGATCAGCTCACGAGTCGGTTGAGGAATTCATGACTGAGGATCAAAGATGATCAGAAAGCAGGTGAGACAACGACCTCGGGACAATCGCGGAAGTGCGGCCGTTGAACTTGTTCTCGTTACACCCGTCCTGATGGTTCTCGCACTCTTCGTCGTTACGGCTGGACGTTCCGGTGAAGCACAACGTCAGGTTCAGCACGCGGCCGACAATGGCGCGCGGGCAGCATCGCAAGCAGCGGCAATCCGCCGAGAGACCGCTGGCCAAGCTGCAGTCTTGGCGGATCTCAGCACGAATGGCCGTTCTTGCATTGATCAGTCGGTTCAGGTCACGAGTGTGAAAATCGGACGGCTAGACGCCGTGAAAGTCAGTGTGTCTTGTCGTGTCGACCATGCCGGGTTGCGGCTACTTGGGTTGTCCGAACGGCGAGTGAGTGCTGAATCAGTTGAGCCAATCGACGTCTATCGAGCGAAATGAGACTGCATGCGAACTGATGACAGAGGATCCATCACGGCGTTGGTAGTCGGACTTTTGATGACGTTCATCGCTTGTGCAGGTCTCGCTCTCGACGGCGGACGGATGGTCACTGCGAAGGTACGTGCGTCCGACAGGGCTGAAAATGCTGCTCGCCTCGGCGCTCAGGCAGTAACGGGCCTGAGACTCGGTGTTCCAGAAGTGGATGAAACAAGAGCCGTTCGCATCGCCGGCGAGTTTCTCGGGTCGCTCGGTGCTTTGGGAAATGTGGAAGCAAGTCGATTCGAGGTGTGCGTCACCGTTCGCGAGCAGGTCGAAATGACACTCCTCGGCCTCGTCGGTGTCGAGTCGAAGTCTGTCGGAGGACGCCGCTGCGCCCGTCCGATTATGGGGTGATAAACGTGGAAGTTGTTCGCGCTGAAGTCATTATGCAAATTCTCTTCACGAGTTTGATTCTCGGACTCGTTTGGGTGGCTTTTGCTCTTGTGATTCAACTCTTTTTGTCGAGACGTGGGTCCGATCGACACGTCGTGCTTGTTCCCGCCTGGGTACGACTGACAGTTCTCACTGCTGTGACGTCGGTCGGCTTCCCGAAAGCTGCTCACGCAGCCCCCGCCGCAACGGGGATCGGCAACGCCGCGGAGAGCGATGATTTTGGAGCAGCGGATTTCCTCCTTGCTGGATCGATCGCGGCCAATGCGGGATTTGCCGGAATTCACGTGAAACGCCTTCTCGCACGTCTCCGGACACAGAAATTTGGCGCGCCGGAGCGAAACGTTGTCGCAGAAGAAGTCGACTTACCTAAAACGGTGATTCGGCCACCCGATTGGGCAGTGATGGTGCGGGTACTCGGGCCGCCGGCCGCCGTCACTGCCCGAGGTGAGCTCATCACGTTCGACAAGGGCAAAGCGCTCGAGCTGCTCGTGTGGATGACGGAACATCGGGATGCATCCACACGGTCGGCAGCTCGAACCGCTCTATGGGATGGGATGGTCAAGGATTCGACGTTCTCGAATGTGGTTTCGGAAGTGCGACGCTCTTTGAAATCGGGCCATCCCGAACTCTCGGAGGACTGGATTCCCAGGACATTCACGGACGAGCTGCCGGTGCATGAGGCCATCGTGACTGACGCCGAACTGTTGGAGATCGCCACGAAGAACTTCGAGTGCGATCGCGGTGGATACGTCGGTCAGCTTGTCGATCTCCTGGCAGAGGTTCGAAACCTCCCGTTTTCTGGTGCCGACTATGCATGGGCAGATGGTGAGGGGATCACCACGTCGCATGTGATCAAAGTCGTTCGGGCCGCGGTGTTGGTTGGGGAGTACGCGATTGAGCAAGGCGATGATGACCTCTTGTTCATGGCAACCGAGCGGGGATTGCGGGTGCTTCCGGGTCACGAGCAGCTCGTCTCGCTGCGCATGCGTGGTCACGCACGCCGCGGCAATCGAAGTGCGATCAAACACGAGTGGGAGAGTTATGCGCGTGCGATCGAAGCCGACTCGTGGGCAGGAGCTGTTCCGTCCCCCGAACTCGAGGCACTCGCGCGAGAGTTGGCGTCTGCATGAGCATGCGCTATCTTTGGGTTCGACTCCCCGCCCCTCCGGCTTCGGCCGACGGGCGGGCTTATTTTTTCTCCCCAGACATCGCCTCCAACGCTGTTGATGAAGTTGTCTTATTCGTGGACTACGAGAACGTTCGACAATCGCTCAACGGTCGGTTCGGACGCCGTCGTGATGAGTTCGACCCGATCAAGTACTCGAACCTGATTCTCGGACGTCGACGCAAGCCGTCGCATCTCAAAGAGTTGCGAATTTACCGGGGTGTTCCGGATCGTAATCGCGAGCCGGAACGGTTTCGAAAGGACCGACGTCAACTTCGTAGGTGGTTACGTGACTCAAGAGTGGTCTTTATCGGTCGAGCAATGAAGTACATGGAGAATTCAGGTGTTGGCCGTGAAAAGGGGATCGATACGGCACTCGCAATCGACGCAATAGTTCATGCATTTCGATACCGTGCCGACACCATCATCATCTGTTCACGCGACTCCGATCTCGAACCAGTGATCGAATTCCTTCTCACGGGGCTTTCCCACCCGGTACCGGTGGAGGTTTCCGGAATCAAAGGACTTTCACGACTGAAGTTTCAAAAGACCCAACAGCCGTGGTGTCACTACTTGACGAGGGAAGACTTCGAGTTGATTCGCGAGGATTAGTCGGCGAAGGCGCCGGCGAGGCCGGCGAGGGAGAGTGCTTCGTTGATTGTGGCGGCGGTGTCGACGCGAATGCCCGCGACCTTCGCCGACGCTGATGCGGGGACGATGGCGCGGGTGAATCCGAGGCGCGCCGCTTCGGTGAGACGACGACCCACCTGGGCCACCTGACGCACTTCGCCTGCCAAGCCAACTTCGCCCACGACGACCAGGTCAGCGGGTAGTGGTTTGTTCGCGACAGCAGAGACGAGTGCGAGACACATTCCGAGGTCGGCGCCGGGCTCGGACAACTTCACCCCGCCGACGACGGATGCGTACACCTCGTGACCTGCGAGAGACACACGTGCACGGCGTTCGAGAACGGCGAGGAGAAGAGCGAGTCGACCCGAGTCGACTCCCTGCGCGGAGCGACGAGGTGGTGCGCCGCCTGAAACGGGGTTCGTGAGCGCCTGCAGTTCGACGAGCAGCGGTCGCTGACCCTCGAGCGTGGGAACGACGACCGAACCGGGGACACCGGTGCGGCGGTCAGCCAGAAAGAGTTGGCTGGCGTCGGGCACACCGACCATGCCGGTTTCGGTCATCTCGAAAAGACCGAGTTCCGACGTCGGCCCGAATCGGTGTTTCGCAGCGCGCAACAGACGCAGCGCGTGGTGGCGCTCGCCCTCGAAAGAAAGCACCGTGTCGACGACGTGTTCGAGAACGCGTGGCCCGGCGAGGCCACCTTCTTTTGTGACGTGGCCGACCATGATGACGGGCAGATTGCGATGCTTTGCCTCTTGTACGAGACGGTGTGCGCAGCCGCGCACTTGAACGACAGATCCGGGGGGTGAGGAGAGCTCGGGGTCGGCAATGGTTTGGATGCTGTCGATGACGACGAGGTCGGGCGAGACCTGTTGGATCGCGTTGAAGATGTTGGGGAGGCTCATTTCGGCGAGCAGCCACACGTTGTCATTGAGTGCATCGAGCCGTTCGGCACGCAGTCGCACCTGCTGTGCGCTTTCTTCTGCGGTGACGTAAAGGGTCTTCTTCGGCCATGCGGCGAGCAACTGCATGAGCAAAGTGCTCTTGCCGATGCCCGGTTCACCACCGAGCAGCGTCACCGACCCTGGTACCAGGCCACCACCCAACACGCGGTCGAGTTCGGGGATCGTGGTGGGTTGGGGCTGGCCCACCGCGCTGTCGATTTCGGTGATTGGCTTGGGCTCACCTGGGGCCACGAGCGACATGCCGACGACCATCG
>JBEAPO010000149.1:0-19788 GCA_041164425.1 Actinomycetota bacterium | reverse complement strand
TTGGCGATCGACGTGTCGTTGTCGATGAGCGCAACCGATGTTGAACCGTCGCGCATCGAGGTCGCGAAGAAGTCGGCGATCCGCTTCGTCGACAACGCGCCGGCCGATGCGTTGATCGGTGTCGTCGCGTTCGACAGCGCCGCACAGCAGATCATCTCCGCGACCGAGAATCGCGACGCTGTCCGTCGAGTCATTTCGCGCCTCGAGCCGGGCACCGGTACCGCGATCGGCGAGGCGATCTTTGCTTCACTCGACACGATCGCCGCGGCCGCCGACGAAGCCGACGCGCGGGACAGCGCCGGAACCATCATCCTCTTGTCCGACGGCACCACGACGACGGGTCGTCCCGACAATGAAGCCGCTGCGGCGGCACAGGCGAGGGGAGTGAAGGTGAACACCATCGCCTTCGGCACCCCCGACGGCACCGTCGTCACGCCCGACGGCCAGACGGTGCCGGTGCCGCCCGACGAGCAGGCGCTGCAGAACATCGCCGACATTGCGCGGGGCAAGAGTTTTGCGGCGACGACCGAGGACGCTCTCACCAAGATCTATGACTCGCTCGGCAGCGCGATCGTGCGCAAGACGCTCATGAAGGAGGCGTCGGGGCTGTTCGCACTGGCGGCGGTGGTGCTGTTGTTCGTTGCCGCGCTGGTGTCGCAGCGCTGGTTCCGCCGACTGCTCTAGCGGATCGCTCTAGTTCGTTTCGACGATTGCCATCGCAGCGTTGGCCACCGTCGCGGCCGCCCGCTTGCCCAGCGCGGCGCTCATTGATTCCATGTTGGGAATGTCGAAGAGTGCGGAGAGCACGACAAGTTTCTCGTCCGAGACACGCGAGATGTCGTCGCCGATCCACGCGCGCAATTGTTGGTTCAGCAGTTCGACACGTCCGTACCGCGCCATTGCGGCGGCCGGCCATTCATGGGCGAGTGCTTCTGATGTGCGGGTGACGATGCCGTGCACTTCGGAGAATTCGACGCGAAGTTCGGCGAGCGCGAGCAGGCGCGTGCGCAGGTCGCCTGTGGGTGGCTCGGCCGTGAAGTACTTCTCTATGCGGGGGTAGAAATAGCCGGTCATCCCTGCGATGACGTCGTTGTACGACCCGAAATAGCGGAAGAGCGTGCGTTCGGACACGCCCGCACGCGCGGCGACCGCGGCGACCGGCGGGTTGTACCGGCCTTCGCCGAACAGTTCCACGAGGGCCTCGAACACGGCGCGTTTGCCGCGTTCGACGCGTTCGTGGCGGCCGTCCTTCTTCTCCGCATCCTTCTCCGTGCCGACCGCCATGAATCCAGACTAACGAAAGCAGAATTCTATTTGGCAGAATCTACGCCAATTCACCGCACCCTATGCTCGGGTCGGTGAGCACCGCGGTCGACGAGTTCTACGCCCGCGCGGGCCTCGTCCGTCACGCCGGAGCGATGGAGTTCTGGGAAGAATTGGCGCTGCGCTGCGGCGATGCCGTGGCCGACGACATCGGTGAGCTGTTGAAGCGGCGGGCACGGGGGCTGTCATCAGCAGCCGATGTCGACGTGTTCTGCCGTGATGTCGATCGACAACGCGCCACCGTCGATGCCGCCGCCCCCCACACCCACGCGTGGCTCGGGGTTCTTGCCGGGGTCAGCGACCTTCGGGCGGCCCTCGACCTTGGCTGCGGTGGGGGCGTCGCCACGTGCTTCCTCGCTTGGATGCACCCGGCCGCGCGCATCGTCGGAGTCGACGCAAGTGCGGTGGCGATTGCGACCGCACGTGAGATGGCGGTCGATCTCGGACTCGACAACGTCGAATTCGTCGTCGGCGACATCGTGTCCGTCGATGCAGGACCCGACTTCGACCTCGTCACGTCGAGTGCGGTGTGGGCCGAAACGGTCGACTGGGTGCATGCGGGACGCTGGTGGTCGGCGCTGAACGAATTACCCCGTCTCCTCGCGCCGGGTGCGGTCCACGCGTCGCTTGCATCGACCGCCGCGCGGCAACTTGCGGTGGATGGTGTCTACCTTTCCCTGGAACGGTGTCGCGACCTCGCTGGACTCGGAGCATGGGTGGGTGCACAGCAAAACGTGGGTCTGAATTTCGATGCAACGATCAGCGACATGCTGACGGTCGATGGCGTGTTGACGGGCCCCGAACGGCTGCCCCTCGTCGCAGCTCATCGCAATACACTTCCCGCGACCGCACCTGATCTCGTGCAGTGGCGATTGCGCGTTGGTGACGAACGACTCGACGAGCCCCTGCTCGCTGAGCTGGTGATGGCCTCGGCAGGCGACGGCGAGTGGGGCCTCGTCGAGGGGACGATGTTCGACGCCAGCGAGGAGGGTGACGCATTTTCGGCTGCGCTCTTGTTGTTGGAACGGAGCGACGCCGGCAAGTTGTACTTCGCCACGACTCGCGGGGTGCGTGAAGTGCTCGCCTCGAGCCCCGACGGTGGGGCAGAGCAGTTTCGACCGTTGTACCGACGCATGCGTGACCACCTTGGGATGCGGCAATCGGTGGTGTCGCGTCGCCCGGCGACATTCACCGACCGCGAAGCAGTCGTACCCCGGCCGATTGGCGTCAGTCGTGGTGGGGGACGATGACGACCGGCACCTTGCTGTGGGCGGCCACGTAGGAAGCCACCGAGCCGAGAATCAGTCCGCTCAGTCCGGTGTGCCCCTTTGCACCGATTACGACAAAGTCGGCATCGCTGTCGCGCAGTTCCACCCGCGCCTCACCTTGGACGAGGGCGTGTTTCAGCATCACCTGGTTTTCCTTGGCGAGTGGCAGGAATTGTTCGAACTCTTTTTCCAACAGTTCCGTGGGGACCGACTCGTCGACCGTCAAAGCAGCGCCGAGTTCGTTGCCGTAGACGTACGGATGCCAGACGTGGAGCAACAACACCGTGTCACCGGGTTGTGAGTTCTCGATGGCCCAACGTGCGGCGCTTCGAGCATTTGGCGAACCGTCCGTTCCCACGATGATTCTCCGTGCCTTGTGCCTGTCTCTCATTTCAACCACCTCCTGAGTGGAACTCGCGTTGCGGTTACGGGTTAGGTCAGCCTCTCGAGGAGGTCGTCGATTCGTGCCACCGCGACACCGATCGACTGGTCGGCGATACCGAAAGGGATCATGAGGTTGTTGCCCGCCCGCATCGATCCGCACGAATAGACGACGTTCGGTACGTATCCCTCACGTTCGTTCTGCAACGGTGACAACAGGGGTTCGTCGAGAACCGAGATGATGCGCATCGGGTCGCGGAGGTCGAGAAGCATGGCTCCGAGCGTGTAGGTCCGCATCGGGCCAACGGCGTGGGTGAGAACGAGCCAACCTGCTTCGGTTTCGATTGGTGCACCGGAATTGCCGAGCTGGATCAGTTCCCACGATCGGGTCGGACGTTGGAGGATTTCGCTCTTTTCCCAATATTCGAGGTGATGTGAGAATGCGATCGAGTTCGTCTCGAAATCCGCACGTGACATCGCTACGTATGAACCGTCGATCTTTCTCGGAAAGATCGCCAGACCCTTGCCCTCGGCGGCGGGCCCCGACACAGGCGAGATGTCGAAGCTGGTGAAGTCGTCGGTTTCGATCAACTGCTGAGAGATGTCGGTGCCGTCGAAAGCTGTGTACGTGCCGACGAACGTTGGTTTGCCTGGCACCCATTCGGCACGGGTGAAACGCGCATCTTCCATCCCGCGCCGTTCGGCTTCGGCAAAAGGCCACAGCACGCGTTCGGACTCGTGCGAGTCGACCGGAAAGTGCACCCTGTAGTTGCGTTCTGCAATGGCGCGAAAATGTTCAGCGGTGTGCTCGGCGTGGCGATAGGTGTCGCGGTCGTGAACGAGACTGGTCAGGCGCTCGTCGAGTTCGCCGATAGAGAAGGTATCCCCGAGGGCCTCAAGTACGTAGCGTGCGTTTTCGCCGTAGTCGCCCATACGTTCGAGCAGACCGACGAACGCCATGTGCTCGAGTTGGGAGTTTCCGTGCGATCCTGCGGTCAGTCTGGCGCGCGGCTCGTCGAGCGCGACGGATCCCGCCTCGTCGATGACTCCCGTGCGGAATCCGATTGACGAGCGGTGCCCCTCGCCGATGCAGCGCACGCTCATGATGAACCGCGTGTGACCATCTGGCAGGCCGCTCTGGTCGACGTGCGCAACTGCCGAGGGATTGGTGATGCTGGCACCCTCGATCGAGCACTCGTGGCTGAAAAAGGCACCGATGAGACGCCACCGATCCTCGTCGAGGGCGAGATGTGGTGCGATGCGGTTCGCGACGCGTTGTGCATGTGCCTCGAGAAGGAATCTGAATTCGTCGTGGCGGTCACCGAACCTTGTTTCGACGTCGTCTATTGCCTCGCGTACCTCGGACGGTGTCAGCTGCATGATGCGACCGATGATGAGACTCGTACGCGATTCGCGCGAGCCAAAGTCATCGTGGCCGGCGACGAAAAGTCGTGATATCACTCTGGATGGGTCGGGAGTGATCAGGAGATCCGTTCTGCGGGCGACCATGAAGCGACGACTCACTGCGCCGAACGCAGCAGCTGCTCGTGCTGCAGCGTCGAGATCATTGCGATCGTCGATTCTGCGCCCTGATTTTGGTTCACCCCGTCGTGATTCAGGCCGTCGAACCCTCCATGGCTCTGGTCGTCTATCATTCGTTTGCCGGCATCGTTGTTGCCATGAAACCACGACGTCGCGAGCGACAACGCGTCTAACCAGTGTTCGTCGTTGGTCAACTTCCAAGCACGAGCGCAGGCATCCGCGATGCCGGCAACCTCGATGGGTTGTTGATCGAACGCCGGTTGGGGGTCGCTCGGTCCGCGACCACCCACCGGGGTCACCGAGAGGCGGTTCGCCACCGTTTCGCGTTTCAGCAACCATTCCAGGAGGTCGAGCCCGGTTTCGATGTAGTCGACGGAGCCCGTTCCTTCGCCTGCGGCGAGCAGCGCTTCCGGAATGAGGGCATTGTGGTACGAGAGGCGATCCTCCGGCCAGGGCCATGTGCGGTCCGCACGGACGAGGTCGCACAACTCTTCACCCGCGTCGTGCAGCAGGAACGCCGCATCGTGATGGTGGGGATCGATTGTGGCAATCTCGACCGCGCCGAGCGCCGCGTAGCTCATGGCACGCAAAGATGATCCACGGTGCAGGCACGCGTGGTCGAATGCACGTTGTGCCTCACGGCGAATGTGGTCGTTGAAGCCGAGTCGCGCAGCCGTGCCGAACGCCCAGAGAGCGCGCCCCCAGCAATCATCGGTGGACGGTGCGTCTGTCCAGACTCGCTGGAAACTCAGTCGGTTGCGCACCATTCCGGAGTCGTGGAGCGCGTCGTGGACGAATCCAAGGGCAATACGTCCGAGAATTTCCGATCCGAATGATCTGCCACCGTCGTTGAGGGATGCGACGACCAAGCGGGCGTTGTCATCGGTGCAGTATCCGAAACTGAAACGCGGATGCCGACCCTTCGCATGTTCCAGAATCCCGCGATCGTCGGTGAGTCGTGACAAGTGGCGAAATGTCACGCGCTGCGATTCGTCGAGTGTAGTTGTTCTCATCATTGGCCGACTCCGAATGCCGCGGCGCGCGAGAAGGTCGGTGCGGGTGTCGCGACTGGCGATGGATTGGCAACGCGCGCGGCGAGGTCGGCGTAGTCGGCGGCGACCGAAGTCCACCGATACGACGGAGCCATCGATGCCGCCACCATCGACATGTTCGCGACCATGGCGCGGTTGCTGATTATCTGCTCCATCGCGTCGGCGAGACGTTGCGGAGATGCATGCGGAACCAGGAGACCGGCTCCGCCGGCGAGTATCTCTTCCGCGTGCGGGAACCGCGTCGCGATGACCGGCCTTCCCGCTGCGACCGCATCGACGAGGACACCCGAGGTGATCTGGTCGTCGGAGTCGTACGGGAGGATGACGCAGGTCGCCTGAGCGATGAGATCGAGCAGCGAACCGAGCGGGCGATACGACGGGTCGAACTCCACGCAATCATCAACGCCCAGATCGGCGGCGCGCCGCATCAACATGTCGCGATACGACTCACCGTCGTTTTCGAGCACTCTGGGGTGCGTACGGCCCGCGACGATGTAGCGAGCCGAGAGACCCTTTCGCGCGAGTACGCCGAGTGCATCGATGACCCATTCGATTCCTTTGCCCGGGCCGAGCAGGCCCCACGTGAGGAACGTCGCCCCACGGGAATGCAGGGGAGCGTCGAGCGTTCGGGGAACAGTCGCCCCATGAACGATCGTCGTCGCCTTCAGCGGATCCACGTTGTATCGGTGAATGAGCCGTGACCTGGCGGTGTCGGTCATCGTGACAACTGCCGCCGACCCGTCGACAACGCGCTCGAGAATCAACCGTTGGGACAGCGTCGGATTCAACGGAACGGTGTGCAACGTCGTGACGACGGGAACGTCGACGTCGGCAAGTAGATCGAGCACTTCCGCACCGTCGTTTCCGCCGAAGATCCCGTACTCGTGTTGGAGAAGTAGGCACTCGTAGTCGTTCACACGGCGTGCCACGGCGCGTCGTGATGAATCCGAACCCGGTCGCAGCACCGCAACGACGCGCATGTCGTCGGACCTACTTGCATCGACGGCCGCACGCACGACGCCGACGTCACGGATGCCGATTTCGGACAACCCGTTCGTGAGGGCCGCCGCGAACGTGGCCAAACCACACGGCGTCGGGGGATAGGTGCTGAGCACGGCAAGTGCGGGTGATCTCCATTCGGTCATGATTCAGTCCTTTCCGTTTCTGTTGCTGCTCTTCGCCGATGTCGACCGCAGATTGAGGAAGCCGATGAGGCTGCCGAGTACCAACAGTGCAAATGCCACCGCCAGGAACAGCCAGTTGAAGCCGCCCCCGGTGTTCGGTAGTTCATCCGGGAAGAGAACAAGGAAGTCACTTTCTGCGGGCACGGTCGTCGTCGGCGCGAGAATCGCCTGGAACTCCGGTGCTGCGGTTGTGGTGGAGGCAATCGTGGTGGTCGGCGCGGCAGTGGTTGTCGGTGCTGCGGTTGTGGTGGAGGCAATCGTGGTGGTCGGTGCTGCGGTGGTTGTCGGTGCTGCGGTTGTCGACGGTGCTGCGGTGGTTGTCGGCGCGGTAGTCGTGGTGGTGGCCGCGATCGTCGTCGAGGTAGTCGAGGTCGATGTTGTGGTTGTTGTCGATGTTGTGCTTGTTGTCGTGGTTGTGGGTGGAATGATCACCGCGTTGACCGTCGTCGTGCGTTGTGGCGATGTGTAGCCGCCTCCCGAGGCGGTTGCCACGTTGGTCACCGATGCCTTGTCGAGGTCGGCGGCGACGATCGTGTAAGTCGCGGTACAGGTGAAAGTGGCATCAACCACCAGGGTTTGGTTTGATGGTCCACAGTCGAAAGGTTCTCCGTCGTTCAACTGATCGTCGGTGACGGTGAACTGTGTGGGGCCGATCGGCAGGTCGCCGTCGTTCGAGATGACATACGTGTAGGTGATGACGTCGCCGACCTCGTCGTAGCTGGTCGGGTCGGCCGCTTTTTGCAGGTTGATCGAGCCCGATCCAATGATCGTGTTGCGGAAGGTGCAGGTTGCGATCTCACCTTCGCGAAGGTCGATCGACACCCCTGTCGCAGTCGGCGACCACTCGCCTGCGTTTTGTGCAACCACGTTGCAGTCAGTCGATGTGAGACTGAAGTTGGTGCCCGCGGTTTCGTTCACTGTGTAGGTCCGAAAGTCGGTGATGTTCGCAAACGTCCGCGTGTTCGCGGTGGTGCCGTCGTCGACGAGGGAGAAGTCCGACAGCAGCGAGGGTGTGCCGGTGAACGAGAACTCGGTCGGGCTTTCGACCGATGCCTCCTTCACGATGGTCAGCGAGGCGGGATAAACGACGGCGAGGTTCGAAAGCGCTCGATCTTGGTTGCCGGCGCCACAATTCGTGGAGTCCGAACAAGTGAGGTCAACCAATCGCATGTGGTAGGGCGAACCGGAAATCGCGACGGCAGCCGAGTTCATCCCCCAGTCGGCACGTTCCGCGATGTGGCCACCCCACGCGAGAATGACCCGATCGCTCGAAGCGGTGACGTGAACCGTGATACTGGTCTGGCTGGTTCCCGAGTAGGCACCCGAAAGCACGTGCGCCGACGGGTTGGATGCGACGAGGCACGTCGACGTGCCGCACAAGTCGCCCGAATTTTCAACCGTGCTACCTCCGGCGGGGAAAGTCGCCCCGTAGGCGGTGAAGAAGCGGCTCGTCACCTCGGTGACGCCGGCCGACTCCACGTTCGGGTCGACCGGGATCGCAAGCTGTGTTGCGGCACCGCACGTGTAGCCGGCACACGGGTCAGCACCGGGCACGCTGCGGTCGAACGATGTCAGATAATCGAGCGCATGTTTGCCCGATTGCGTCGAATCCCACTCGATCGTCACGGCGTACGTTGTGCCGACCGTCAGGTCGGAGAGTACGGCACGGTACGGCACGCTCGCACCCTCGTAATACAGCGAATCGTTGTGAGTGAGATTTCCGTTTTGCCACCGTTCAGGATGTGTTGTGTCGCAAATCGTGCCGAGGTTCGCACATTGACTGAGTGACACCGCGGCTTTGGCGTCGGCCGGTGTGACTGCGGCGAAGGTCAGAATTCCGACCACGCCCAACGTGAATCCGAGAGCCGACGCCACCGAAGAACGTCGTCGCCGCAACAAGGAAGCGATCCTGTGGCGACCCGAATGCAATTCGATCACCGTGTTCTTGCCCGTCGAGGAACCCATGTCAGCCTCCCTGTCGTGTCGGAAAACTGATCGGGGTCCGGGATCAGGATCCGCAAGCTAACAGAGGGCGACTTCACATATGCGCGACAATCCTCACGACGTTCACCGAAAGGGACTTCCTAGGTTCCTCGTGTGTTGGTTCAATTCGTGTCGCATTTCCGTCGACGTCTCGTGGTGATTGTGCTCATGGGCAGCACGGTGCTCGGTGCGACGGCGTTCGCACGCTCCGACACTGTTCTCGTCGGCGTCGACCCGGTGCTCGGTCGTCACTTCGCGCCGGTGAAAGTTTTGATGACACGGCAGGAGTACGCCACCGTTCGGCAAATGGGGCGCAGGATCAGTGCGCTTGCCGACGGTGCGCCACCGGCTCTACCAATCGTCGAATGGAAGGTCGAGGATTCGGCACGTGGTAGCAGAACTCTCGAGTTGTCGCAGGCGGTGTTGCGACGGGTGCAGGTGCTGGTCGCGCAGATGGGGCTCGTCCGGTTGGGTCGCACTCACATCGTGGTTGCTCGAACCCAACGTTTCATCAACGAAAGCCTTGCGCTCCTCGACTGCTATCCGAACCTCGTGCGAACGGGTGGCGTGCATCTCATGGGAGAGGCGGTCTGCAACCGGAGCGTGATCGTCATCAACCTGACGGGCTACTACTTCCTCCGCAGCGCGGGTGACGTGTTGACGGAACGAATGGAGTCACTGCCGGAACCAGCGTTCAACAGATTGAACTACCGGGTCGCCGACCGCAACATTTCGGGACTCGCACACGAGTGGGCGCACGTCGTGCGTGCGTCGACGACTGACGGTGTCGTTGCGCCCGACGAGCCTGCGTGGATGCGTGAGGGATTTGCGGAAGTCATGGCGGGCATCGCGCGCGTGCAGGCATTCTCCGCGCGTATGTCGTATGCGACCTTTCACGTGGTGCGTCTGCGTAAATTCGCGGATTGGGGCTATTCCTGTGGTGCGTCGTTGCGCCGTTTTCGGGTCGAGTCCGATTACTTCGCGGGTTGCGAGTACTACCTGGGTGCGCTCGCGGTCGAATACCTCATCGCACGTAAGGGTGGACTCGTCGTCATTGCCACGTTGTTCCGCGAGGCGGCGAAGTCACGGAACTTCTCTGGTGCGTTCCACGCGACATACGGAATGTCGCTCGGTGCATTCGAGCGGCAAATGGACACGTACCTTCGGTCGATTGCCGACCTGCCTGATCCGTGACGGACCGCATTCGGTACGGATGTCTCCTGACAGAGACCGCCGGGGTCGTCTTAACTGCGTGTCCACCACGTGCACGGCCCGGCGGAGGCGGTGCGGACAAAGGAGACATCACATGATCAAGACGCTGTTGTGCGACGACCACACCCTCGTTCGAGAGTCGCTCGGGTCGGCCCTCGAGAGCGACGGTGACTTCCGAGTGTTGGCGTCAGTCGGTACGGTTGCCGGCGCCGTGCAAGCCGCGTCGCGCGAACAGTTCGATGCAGCCCTCATCGACCTGCACCTGGCGGGGGAGAGTGGCCTTGCTCTCGTCGAACATCTGCGCGGGACGCTGCCCGATTGTCGCTCGATCGTTCTGACGGGGTTTCCGTCCGACGACCTCCTCTTCGAGGCGGGGCGGTTGGGAGCGTTCGATGTCATCGACAAGTCGTGTTCGGCCAAAGAGGTTGCAGCACGGGTGCGTAATGCCGTGAGCGGCCGTCGGATGCTCGATGACTTCGCACGCCGCGCGGCAAAGGAACGACTGGACGAGAAGGGTCTGCTCGCGTACCGCGATCTCGGTGCAACAGACCGCGAGATTCTCTCGCTCATTGCGCAGGGTATGACCGACAAACAGATCAGCCAGCGCGTATTTCTCAGTGCACAAACCGTGCGTAACCGCATCTCGCGGCTGTTGGGTCTGCTCGGTCGCGACAATCGCACGCAGTTGGCACTGATGGTTACCGCGCTCGACCCGTTCGTCCTCGATTCGCCGGTCGGCCCGAAATGACCATCCATGCAGAGTGACACGGATGACGTCGTGCGCCAGCTTCGCACCGCGCTCGACTCACGTGTCGTGATCGAGCAAGCGAAGGGGATCATTGCCGTGCAGCGCGGTCTGCCGACGCGAGACGCATTCGAGACGCTTCGCGCCGAGGCGCGCCGTCGGCGGGTGGCGATTCATCTTGTTGCGGCCGAGGTGGTTCGGGACCACGACGGATCTGCGTCGGTCGGACGCTAGTTTCCGGCGAGAATCGGAGTCAGTGTGAGTTCCGGTTCGTCGGCAAGAAGACGTTGCAGTCGGAACTTGTTCTCAAAGAGTGCGACCAACGCCTCGTCGCTGCGTTTCAGGATGCGAATTCCGCCGATGGCCTGCAGGCGCGGAATGCTGGCTTTGTCGGTGAGGCGGATCGCTTGGTACACGGTTGGGCGCACCTCGATGGGGGCATTGAATTCGCCCGCGAGACGGTGCGCGAACACTTCCAGCTGCAGCGCACCGACCGCGGCGAGAATCGGATCACTGTCGCCAAGGTCTGGATCGCGCAACACCTGCACCACGCCTTCTTCGTCGAGTTGGGCCAAACCCTTGCGGAACTGTTTGAAGCGACCGGAGTCGAGCGGTCGTGCGGTGGCGAACACTTCGGGTTCGAAGCGCGGCACGCCGGGGAACTCGACCGCGTCGTCCGCATAGAGCGTGTCGCCGATGCGTAGATCATTGGCGTTGATGAGGCCAATGATGTCGCCCGGATAGGCGACCTCGACGGTTTCGCGGTCGCTGCCGAACGCGGTCGTGGCGTACTTTGTGGCGACGAGGCGTCTCGATCGCGTGCACGTGGCATCCATGCCGCGTTCGAACATCCCCGAACACACGCGTGCGAAGGCGAGGCGGTCACGGTGGTTGGGGTCCATGTTGGCCTGGATCTTGAAGACGAAGGCCGAGAAAGGCGCGTCTATCGCGCGCTCTTTGTCATTCACGTCGGACCGTGGCGCGGGAGCGGGCGCGAGGTCGACAACGGCATCGAGGAGCATGCGAATTCCGAAATTGGTGAGCGCGGAACCGACGAACACCGGCGTGGTGATGCCGGCGAGGTAAGTATCGGTGTCGAGGTTCGCGCCGATCGCGTCGAGCAACGAACATCCGTCGAGTGCCGCGGTCCACGCCGATCCCTCGGCTGATGCGGCCTCGTCCGGCGACACCACTTCTTCCGGCGACAGCTCGGCGCCGTGCGCCGTGCGCACGAAGCGCACGAAGTCGCCCGTGCGACGGTCGATCACGCCGCGGAAGTCGCCGGGAATACCGACGGGCCACGTGACGGGGGTGGGCTTCAGACCGATCTGTTCTTCGACCTCGTCGAGCAGTTCGAGCGGGTCGCGGCCCGGTCGATCGTACTTGTTGAAGAAGGTGATGACCGGAAGGTTGCGCGAGCGGCAGACCTGGAACAGTTTGAGTGTCTGCGCCTCGATGCCCTTCGCGGTGTCGAGGACCATCACCACCGAGTCGACGGCCGCGAGGACGCGGTAGGTGTCCTCGGAAAAGTCGCGGTGACCGGGCGTGTCGAGCAGGTTGAACGTGTGGCCGCGGTAGGGAAACTGCAGCACGGCGGAGGAAATGGAGATTCCACGCTGCTTCTCCAGATCCATCCAGTCGGAGGTGGCGGCCCGGCGTCCGGCCCGGGCGCGCACCGCCCCTGCCTCTTGTACCGCTCCCGCGTAGAGGAGGAACTTCTCGGTGAGCGTGGTCTTGCCCGCGTCGGGGTGCGAGATGATCGCAAAAGTGCGGCGCCGTGCCGCTTCGGCGGTGACGTCGGTGGTCGGCGGCGGGGTCATGGGAAGGTGAACGCTACCGACGGACCTAGTGTGTCGCGGGGATGAGCCAGCAACACAACGACACAGCGTTCGATTCCGTCGACTTCGCACACGGGCCGGCGATGCCCAACCGTCTGATGCTCGCGCCGTTGACGAACCAGCAGAGCCACGCCGATGGCACGTTGTCCGACGACGAACATCGCTGGTTGACGCTGCGTGCGCTCGGTGGCTTCGGTCTCACGATGACGTGCGCCGCCTCGGTGCAGGCAGTCGGCGTCGGTTTCGCGGGCCAGTTGGGAGTCCACGACGACGCGCATGTCACGGGCCTCACGCGGCTCGCCTGCGACATCAAGTTGGCGGGGAGCATTGCGATCGTTCAGTTGCACCACGCCGGTAATCGTTCGCCTCGGGAGCTCATCGGTACCGAGCCGGTGTGCCCTTCGGACGATGCCGAGACCGGCGCTCGGGCGATGACGAGCGACGAGGTGCACGGGATGATCGGCGCGTTCGTCGACGCGGCGCGACGCACGCAGTCCGCCGGCTTCGACGGTGTCGAACTGCACGGCGCACACGGATACCTGCTCTGCCAGTTCCTGTCCACGGAACTGAATCGTCGCACCGACGAATTCGGCGGGTCGCTCGAGAATCGCGCACGCCCGCTGCTCGACATCATCGAAGGGATCCGCCGCGAATGCGGCAACGACTTCCACGTCGGCGTGAGGCTGTCGCCGGAACGGTTCGGTATGAACATCGACGAAATCCGCGAGGTGTATTCCTGGCTCGTCGCATCGGGACACGTCGACATGATCGACATGTCGTTGTGGGACTGCGCGAAGAACGCCATCGACGAGGGTTGGGCCGACCGCAGGTTGATCGACATCTTCGCTTCGATCGACCGCGGCAACGTGCGACTGGCGGTGGCCGGCAAGTTGTACTCAGCCGCCGCCGTGCGCGCCGCACTCGAAGCGGGTGCCGACATCGCGGTCATCGGTCGTGCGGCCATCACGAACCACGACTTCCCACGGCTCATGCGCGAGAACGCCGACTTCGCGATGCGGGAACTTCCCGTGTCGGGGCAAACGCTGCGCGACGAGGGCCTGTCCGACACCTTCATCGGCTACATGCGCAACTGGAAGGGTTTCGTCGCCGACTGACGACGGATACGGTTTCGGTCGTGGAGGTGAAGCGACTGACCGGCGTGTTCGGCGCCGAGATCATCCTCGACGACGTGCGTCACCTCGACGACTCGCAAGTTGCCGAACTCCGAGCACTCGTCTGCGAACACGAGGTCGTCGTGGTGCGCGGTCAGTCCCTCGATGTCGACGAACAGGTTGCGTTGTCCCGTCGGTTCGGTCCGGCCGGTCCCGTCCCGTTCATCGAACCAAGCCCCGACCATCCCGAGGTCATCAAGGTGTTGAAGGAAGCCGCTGACGGTGGCGCCTTCAATTTTGGTGGCGCGTGGCACAGTGATTTCAGTTTCCAGCCCGAACCGCCGTCGTTCACTTTGCTCTTCGCAATCGATATTCCGCCGTACGGCGGCGACACCTTGTGGGCGTCGATGACCGCCGCATGGCGGCACCTCTCCGAGGATCGTCGCGCCCAATTGGTGTCGGTGACCGCCGTTCATACGGCACGTGATGCCTACTCACGCAAGATGCAGCCGCTGCACTCGGGCTTGTCGGCGATGAACATCGTCTGCGATGACACCGCAAACGACACCGAACTGCACCCGCTCGTGGTTCGACATCCCGAGACGGGGAAAGAGATTCTCTTCTTCAACCGCGCCTATGTGCGTGACCTGCTCGGTGTCGATGCCGACCGGGTCCAGCCGCTCCTCGACTGGTTGCACGGCCACACCACCGATGCCCGCTTCACGCTGCGTCACCGTTGGTCAGTGGGCGACCTCGTCATCTGGGACAACCGTTCGACCCAGCACTACGCTTTGAACGACTACGCAGGGTTCCGTCGCGAATTACACCGTACCACCGTGGCCGGCGGACGTCCCGCGCCCGCGACCACGGCCTGAGCGATGTTCCTCGCCGTTGCAAGTACCGGTCGCACGGCGACGTCGTACATCGCCGAGGTACTGAACGCGATCACGGGCATCGCCGCATCACATGAAGGCCATTTGGGTAACGACTCGGGGCCCGACATCCTGCCGATGGTCAACCTCGACAACTTCCAGTGTTACAAGAGCGCAGAACGCGCAGCCGAAGTTGTCGCAGTCAAGCGCAATTCTTCAGTTCTTGATACCGCGTGCCGTGAACTCGGAGTCGAGCTGTTGGTTGACGTTGCGTATTACAACGCGATGCTCCTCGCCGAGATCCTGCGGCAGGTGCCCGATTCACACGGTGCGATCATCATCCGTGACTGCGAGTCGTTCGTCCGCTCGGCGACGTGGCTCGTAGGAACCGATCCAATGCCCGTCGGCTGGCCCGACCCAGTGAAGAAACTCGATGCGCGCGAAAGATTCATCGGTATGGGCCGTATCCGACCTCATGAGGGATCTGATGCCGAAGTGTGGGGCACATGGGGGGCGATCGAACGCAACATCTGGTTGTGGCGAGCAACGAATACGAGACTTTGTGATGCATGGAAGGAACATCCACATCGCGTACATCACATCGACTTCGATGAATTCGTGACGAATCCGCTACCCGTTCTCACTTCGTTGTTGGCTACGATTGGTTCGCCCCTTGAAGAAGCCGCGCATGGTGAACTCGAGCGGGCGCTCGTCGAGGCGCGATCGCGCCAGAACGAGCGGCTGGGTGGCTACCAGATCGGTTCTGCCGACACCTGGACGGTCGACCAGCAGCGTCTTCTTTCGGAGGCGCAGACCGAAATCGAGAGTCGAGTGGAGAAATTGCGTGGCCGGCGGGTTGATTGATGAAGTTGTGGCGATCATCGGGTCGGTGCTTGCCTCGCGTGGAGCCGGTGACATAGTTCTGTCGGCCGAATCGGGGATGGGTAATCCGCCGACGTGGGATTCACTTGCCTTCGTCGAAATCTTCACGACGGTGTCAGAGAAGCTCCGCCTCGACGTCAGCGATGACGATGCAATCCATTTCATGACCGTGCGCGAGATCGTCGAATTCGCGTCCGCCAACCGCAACTGACGCTCATGTCCCTCTGCGCGGCGCTTCTCACCGATAGGTGGCGCGCCGGTGAACCCGATTGTGGTGTTTTCGAGGGTGCCTTCGGTGCGGAGAAAAAAGTCGTGATGTCCGAACCCGAGGCGGCGGCGCGCCTGGCTGGTCTCGCCGAAGCTCTCCGCAGTCACGGTGTCGGGCCCGATGTCCGCGTCGGTGTACTGAGCAACCATCGCATCGAGACCTACTTGGCCGTCTTGGCCGTCGTGTCCGTTGGCGGCACCTTCGTTCCGTTGAATCCGAAGTTCCCCGTCGAGCGTCTGCGGACGATCGTCGACCTCGCGCGGCCCGTCATCGTCCTAGGTGACAAGTCCACCACCGCCGTGCATCACGAGGTTGGGGCATCGGTGCCGTTCATCGACGTCGCATCCGTTGTGTCATCACCGAACCGGGTGCGACCGTGGCTCGACGCCGCCATGAGCATCCCGATCTCGGACGGGAACACCGCGTACGTCATGTTCACGTCGGGCTCCACCGGAAGTCCCAAGGGCGTTCCCATCTCCTATGCGAATCTCGCCGCTTACGTCGACGGGGTTGTGGATCTCATGGCGATTCCCCGAGATGCGCGTTTCTCTCAGTTTTTCGACCTCAGCTTCGACCTGTCGATGCACGACATCTTCGTGTCGATGCGCCACCATGGAACACTCGTAGCGCCGACTGCAGTCGACCTGATGATGCCCGGTGCATACGTTGTGCGCGAGCGAATCGACGCGTGGTTCTCGGTTCCGCTGATGGGCGCACAGTTGGGTGCGGGCAAACGTCGTGAAGAATTTCCCGGGTTTCGCACGATGTTGTTCTGTGGCGAGGCGTTGCCGATGGAGACGGTCGCCGCGTGCCGCCCATGGCTGGCGGTCGGCGGGCACATGTGGAACCTCTATGGACCCACCGAGGCAACGATCGCCTTTACCGCCGCCGACGTCACCGAATCGATGCGCACCGATGGCAATGCATCCATCGGCGGGCCATTCGGTCTCAACCGCACGGCGATGCTCACCGCCGATGGCTCCGTGGTGGAACAGCCGCGACTCGGGGACGAAGGCGAACTCTTGCTCGGCGGTCCGCAGGTTTTCGCGGGGTATTCGACCGATGCTCCGTCGCCCTTCGTCGAACAATCGGACACGAAGTGGTACCGCAGCGGCGATCTTGTGCGCATCGACAATGAGGGTGTGTACTTCCGTGGTCGCGTCGACTCACAGGTGAAGTTCCGTGGCTACCGCATCGAACTTGGCGAAATCGAAACCGTCGCACGCCGCACCTTTGGCCTGAAGACCGTCGCAGTCGTGGTGTTGGGCGAGGGAGCAGGTGCGCGTCTCGTCCTCTTCCATCTCTCCAGCGAGGCTGCCGAGACGATCGACCTGACGCGCTTCGGAACCAACTTGCCGACGTACATGATTCCCGCCGAGGCCGTGGCGTTGGATGCCATGCCGACCAACCAGAATGGCAAGATCGACCGTCGTGTGCTTGCCCACCAACCGCGTGGAACGTGACATCCGGTGACTCCTCTCGCTCACGTCGTAACGATTCTTGTGGTTCTCCCGGTTGCACACTTTCTGCCGCGGCGACCACGTCTCGTGTTCATCACAGCCGCTGGTGCCGCGTTCATGTTGATGCTTGCTGCCGCCGGCTTCTGGGTCGTTCTCATCACCATCGCCGAGGCACTGTTGCTCGAACGTCTGCTGCGCAACCTGCCGAAGAAATCAGCCATCCGCCAGTACGTGCCCTACGTTCTCTTGCTCAACGTCTTCACCACCGACCTCGCCAACGAGATGTTCACCCGGCAGAAGTTCCTCACAGCGGGTGTTGCTTTCGCAGTGGTGCGCATCTTCATGACGACCAAGCAGTTGTTGGGTGGGAAGTCGACAACCGTGCCACAGCGACTCGTCTCACTCGGTGCAGCCGGGTGGTTCCTTCCGGCGATAGTCATCGGTCCCGTGTTCTCGGGTACCGCATTGTGGGAACAAACTGAACGAACGAGTGATGAACCCGACGTTGGTGCGACAGAGTTTCTCTACCGCAAGTTCTTCGCTGGTTGGCTGCTCGCCGTGCTCGTCTCGGAATGGCTGGTGCAAGAGTCGGGCGGCACCGACCTCGCGCGTTGGACCGCGCCGTTCGTGTTGCTCGCAGTCTTCGGCCATTTGTTCGCGGCATTCTGGGGTCAATCGTTGATCGCCGAATCGGGGGCGGCTCTCGCGGGTTTCCGGATCCCTGCCAACTTCGACCGTCCGTGGCGTGCGGTCGACATCCGCGATTTCTGGAACCGGTGGCACATGTCGATGGCCCGCTTTGTGATGCAATATTTCTTTATCCCACTCAACCTGCGTGGCGTCAACGTACGTGTAGCAACCACGCTCGCATTCGTCTTCATGGGACTGTGGCACGAAGTGAAGCCCGGATACATCATCTGGGGTGTTGCGCACGGTTTGCTGATGGCATTCGCTCCGAAGGCGGGCGATCTTGGGTCACGTACTTTGCGCACGGCGAATCGCATCGCAACGCTCTCACTGGTGGTTCTTCTCTCGTACGTGGCGAACTATGCGTTCTAGAAGACTGCTCGTGCGCCGATTGGTCCTCCCGATCTTCATGCTCGCCCTCGTTCTCGTGCCGTCTTACAGCTGGTTGCGCGCCGGCCACGTTCCCGGCAAGTACGTCAACCGCTGTCAGGCGAAGATCTTCGAAGAGAACGCCCCCGCAGCCGACTTGTTGTTGATCGGTGCCAGTCGCACCGGGTTCGGCATCGACAACGATCTGGTTGACCTGCGTCTCTCGGGCACCTCCGCCCACCGCACCGAAAAGATCGTCTTACTCGGGAATGCCGATTCCGACTCCAACATGGCTCTGCGCACGTATTTCCGCGACCGCGGAGTGCCCGACTCGCTCGGAATCGAACTTCTCATCACCAGAACCGCCGGTGACTCGGCGCCTCCGCGATCCAGCGCGGCACTCACGAATCGTTCGTATGCACTCTTCGGAGCCGATGTTTACTCGGGCTATCTCGACGCACTGATCGAGCGCGACGTTCTCGGCCTCAGTGATGTCTACCTGCGTTCGTACTTTCCGTCACCTGCAAAGTTCTTCTTCGAGCACTTGCAGATCGGCCTCGACAATGCGTTTCGGAACATCGACCAAGCGATCGACCCGCTTGGAGACTGTGCGCGAACCGTGTTGCCTGTTTGGGGCCCGGTTGCCGCCGCACCGTACACCGATGCGACACCGCAGCCGACGCAGCGCAAGATCGACACCCTCACGCGTGAAGTCGCGCGCTACGTTCCCGTCGACCTCGACAGTTCCCGCGCAGCGGGAGAAATCGCGGTGATGCGCGACATGCTGAAAATCGCCCGCGAAGCCGGCGTGAGAAACGTCTTCTTCTACTACTTCCCGTCTTTCGGAGAGACGACCGACTTGATCGACTTGCGGCGCGTCTCGGAACTCGTCCCCGGTGCGGAGATGTTCGATGCCCGACCGATTCTCGAAGATCCGGCCAAACCCGGCCTCAACCTGCAGTATCAGGACCGCGCACACCTCACGAAGTACGGCGCCTACGAAGTGACCGTTGGATTCATCGAGTTCCTCACATCGCTCGGTCAGGTTGACGGAGGCGGCGAATGAGGAACTTCTTCGCGACGCATCCGCGCACCCGTGCCGTTCTTGCCTGGGCCGGTCTCATCGCTGCGGCCGTGGTGTTGTTCCGTTGGGTCGAGCCTGCCGCGTTCGAATCCCCGTACAACAACTTCTGAACGTAGGCTGTCTACCCATGGGCAATCCGTGGTTCGAAACCGTCGCCGTCGCACAGCGCAGGGCGGAACGCCGCCTGCCCAGGTCGGTGTATGGCGCGATCGTGGGTGGATCGGAAAAGGGTCTCACATTTAGTGACAACCTCAACGCCTTCGACGAGCTCGGCTTTGCTCCGCATATCGCCGACCTCCACGCGGGTCGCGACCAGTCGGTCAGCGTGATGGGCCAGCAGATGTCGATGCCGGTCATCATCTCGCCGACCGGGGTGCAGGCGGTGCACCCCGAGGGTGAAGTCGCGGTTGCGCGAGCCGCGGCGAACCGTGGAGTGGCGATGGGCCTCAGTTCCTTTGCCAGCAAGTCGATCGAAGAAGTGACGGCGGTGAACAGCCAGGTGCTGTTCCAGATGTATTGGTCGGGC
>JBEAPO010000148.1:0-2847 GCA_041164425.1 Actinomycetota bacterium | reverse complement strand
CGGGGTTGGCGTCGTGGTCCGCAAGGAAGCGCGGCGACCCGGCAAAGAACTCATAGCAATGCGCACCCGGAATTCGGCTCACGCCAGGGTTCTCTACGAGGAACCGATCGAGTTCACCCCCGGTGCCACAGTCGGCATAACCGACGAAGATCGGTCGCCCCTTCGCAGCATCCATCGCTTCACGCAACGCGGGCACGATCCCCTCGGGTCGGTTGTGCAGGTTCGCCGGCAGGTACTTCACTTCGATTGCTTCGGTGAGACCGTTGCGCTCGAGCACGAGACGCAACTCGGACACGAGCGCGCCGCAGGCGATGATCAGAGGTCGCGCGTCGCTGGACATCAGCCCACCAACGCGAAGAGGAACTAGGCGACCGACGGGCCGGGAGGCTCGGCGGTGCGAGTGCGACGTGCACTCACGAGTTGCTTCGCGGTCTCTGCAGCGACGGCTGCGTCACGGCAGTAGGCATCCGCGCCGACTGCGACACCGAACTCTTCGTTCAGCGGAGCTCCGCCAACCAAGATGATGTACTTGTCGCGCAGGCCGCGCTCCTTCATCGTGTCGACGACGACCTTCATGTACGGCATCGTCGTGGTGAGGAGCGCCGACATGCCGAGGATGTCTGGCTGGTGCTCTTCGAGTGCGGCGATGAACTTGTCGGCATCGGTGTTGATGCCGAGGTCGACGACTTCGAATCCCGCACCTTCGAGCATCATCGCAACGAGGTTCTTGCCGATGTCGTGGATGTCGCCCTTCACGGTGCCGATGACGACCTTGCCGACGGACTCTGCGCCGGTCTCGGCGAGCAGTGGGCGCAAGATCGCCATGCCAGCCTTCATCGCGTTTGCGGCGAGCAACACTTCGGGAACGAAGAGGATGCCGTCGCGGAAGTCCACGCCGACGATGCGCATGCCTTCGACGAGTGCGTCCTGGAGGACCTTGTCCGGGCCCCAACCGCGATCGAGCAGGATGGTCGTCCCCTCGACGATCTCTTCGCCGAGACCGTCATACAAGTCGTCGTGCATCTGGGCGACGAGGTCGTCGTCGGACAGGCTCGCCAGATCGATGTCGTCGAAATCGCTCATGAACTCTCCCTCAGTTGCGGTGACCCACGGAGTCTCCCGCGAGATATATCACGAATACGAGAGGTTAGCAGGGCACCTCCAAGGCGCCCATCTCCGCTCACAGAAAAACGGCGCGTGCGACTTAGCGCACGTAGAACTCGACGTGTTCCGCCGGCAACGGAGTGATGCCGAGGATCAAGTCGGCGGCCTTTTCGGCGAGCATCATCGTCGGGGCGTAGATATTGCCGTTGGTCACGTAGGGCATGACGGAGGCATCCACGACGCGCAGCCCTTCCATCCCCCGCACCTTCATGCTCAACGGGTCGACGACGGCCATGTCATCCACACCCATGCGACAGGTGCACGAGGGGTGATAGGCGGTCTCGCCGTCCTTGCGCACCCACTCGAGCACTTCGTCGTCCGTGGCCACGCTCGGCCCCGGTGAAATCTCTCCACTCGAGAATTCGGCGAACGCCGGCTGGTTCAAGATCTTGCGCGCTGCCGCGATCGCCTCGATCCATTCCTGACGATCCTCTGGCGTCGACAGGTAATTAAACGTGAACGCGGGTGCGTCCCGCACGTCACCCGAGACGACCTTCAGCGACCCACGCGAGTTCGAATACATCGGCCCAATATGCACCTGATATCCGTGACCTCCGGCTGGCGCGGTGCCGTCGTAGCGCACCGCGATCGGCAGGAAGTGGAACATCAGGTTCGGATAGGCAACGGTGTCGTTGCTGCGGATGAACCCACCCGCTTCGAAGTGATTCGACGCACCGGGCCCCTTGCGGAACAACCACGCAAAGCCGATGAACGGACGCTTCCAGAACTTCATCAATGGATTGAGCGACACCGGCTGCTTGCAGGCGTGCTGCACGTACACCTCGAGGTGATCCTGCAGGTTCTCCCCGACTCCTGGCAGGTGATGCACCGGTGTGATCCCGACACTGCGCAGATGCGACTCGTTGCCGATGCCCGAGACCTGCAACAACTGCGGCGAGTTGAACGCACCACCGCACAGGATGACTTCGCGTGCAGCGACGCTTCGCTTGCGACCGAACGGCAGGCTGAACTCGACGCCCGTAGCGACCTTGCCATTCGTCGTCACCTTGGTGACGAGCGCACGACACTGGATGGTCAAGTTCTTGCGACGCTTCACTGGGTGCAGATAGGCGCGCGCCGCGCTGTAACGACGACCGCGCTTCACGTTGCGATCGAAGGCGGCGAACCCCTCCTGCTTGCGACCGTTCACGTCGGTCGTCAGCTCGTGACCCGCCTGTTGCACCGCCTCGAAGAATGC
The DNA here is from genome assembly GCA_041164425.1 of Actinomycetota bacterium. Taxonomy (GTDB): domain Bacteria; phylum Actinomycetota; class Acidimicrobiia; order Acidimicrobiales; family Ilumatobacteraceae; genus F1-20-MAGs119. The sequence goes on along the minus strand of JBEAPO010000148.1, from coordinate 485 downwards.
AGCGAACAACGGGTTGCGCACCTTGCCACGCTCGAGATGCAATGGTCCCGACTTACCGCGAAAACGATCCGTCGACTCAGCAGCGAGGCACGACTCCATCCTCTTGAAATACGGCAGACAGTGCGCGTACGACCAGGTCTCCATGCCGCGATCGGCAGCCCACCGCTCGTAGTCGAGCGGGTTGCCACGCTGGAAGATCATGCCGTTGATGCTCGAAGAACCGCCGAGGATCTTGCCGCGCCCATGACTCACGCGACGGCCGTTCATGTGCGGCTCGGGCTGTGAGGAATACATCCAGTCGTAAAACTTGCTGCCGATCGGAAACATCAGTGCTGCCGGCATATGGATGAACACGTCGAACCAGTAGTCGGGACGACCAGCCTCGAGGACGAGCACGGAGTTCTTCGGGTCTGCACTCAAGCGGTTGGCGATCGCACTGCCGGCGGAACCGCCACCGACGACCACGTAGTCGTACTGCTTCCTCA
>JBEAPO010000147.1:0-2647 GCA_041164425.1 Actinomycetota bacterium | reverse complement strand
TCGCCGCCATCGGCAAGTCGGGCCAGTTCCCGCTGCACACCTGGCTGCCGGACGCGATGGCCGGCCCGACCCCGGTCTCGTCGCTCCTTCACTCCTCGACCATGGTCGTGGCCGGAGTGTTCCTCGTGGCGCGCGTCTACCCGGTGTTCTTCGAGGGCATGAACATCTACGGCTCTGGCCTGAACCTGATCGTTCTGATCGGCGGCATCACGATCATCATCGCCGCCGCGCTCGCGTTCGTGCAGAGCGACATCAAGAAGGTGCTCGCGTACTCGACCGTCTCGCAGCTCGGCTACATGATGATGGGCCTCGGTGCAGGCGCGTGGTTGCCGGCCGTGTTCCACATCTTCACCCACGCGTTCTTTAAGGCCTGCCTGTTCCTCGGCGCGGGATCGATCAGCCACAGCGCCTCGCACCACTCGTTCGACATGAAGAAGGACATGGGCGGCCTGCGCAAGCACATGCCGATCACCTTCGCCACGTGGATGGTGTCGACCTTCGCACTCATGGGCATCTTCCCGTTCTCGGGCTTCTTCTCGAAGGACGAGATCATCGACAACGTCGGCTACGCCGGGTACGACGTGTTCATGTGGGTCGGACTCGTCGGTGCCCTCATGACGGCCGCGTACATGACACGCGCGACCTGGCTCACCTTCTTCGGTGAGCCGCGCGGTGCCGCCGCCGGCGAGCATCACGACGAGCACGGCGCACACGACGCGCACTCCGACCATGGGCACGACGCTCATGACGATCACGGCCACGATGCGCACGGCCACGACGATCACGCCTCGCATGGACCGCGCGAGTCGGGTCCGCTCATCACGGTGCCGCTCGTCATTCTTGCGACGCTCGCGCTCAGTTCGGGCCTCTTGAACGCGGTGCCGTTCGGCCACTCGTGGGAGAACTTCAAGAAGTGGGTCGAGCCGCGGGCCGAGGTCGTGAGTGCCACCGGCATTGCCAGCGTCGTCGGTGGTGCAGGCGAGGCGCGCATCGCCGCCGAGAAGGAAGGCGAAGAGGGAGATGGCCACCACTCGTCGCCGTGCGGCAGCGAGAAGCCCGAGGGAGGCGTGTGTCCGGCGCCGTACGTGAAGCACGCGGAGTTCAAGTGGTCGAAGGCCGCCATCTCTCTTGCGATGGTGTTCGCAGGCATCTTGATTGGCTGGTTCGCCTCCATCCAGGTGTTCGCGCGCAGGTCGGGCCCGCTCGCCGGGCTGACGAAGCGCAACAAACTGCTCGGTGCCGGTCACAGCTTCCTCGTCAACAAGTACTGGCTCGATCATCTCTACGAGAACGTGATCGTGCGAACCCTCGCCCACCCGGTCGCAAAGGCCGCCTACTGGTTCAACCAGAAGGTGCTCGACGGCATCGTCAACGCCGCCGGAACGATCTCGCGCACCGTCGCGGGGTGGGTCTACAGGAACGTCGACCAACGAGTGGTCGACGGTGCAGTCAACGCCGCGGGCAGCGGAGCGCGGGGTGCCGGTGGCGCCCTGCAGCCGGTGCAGTCGGGCAAGGTCAACCAGTACGGGGCGCTCCTGTTCGGCGCAGCCGCCATCGGCGCCCTCGTGCTCGTCATCATCAACACGTGAGGGAGCCAGAGGAATGCAAGTCCTGAGCGACAACAACTGGGTGCTGACGGTGGGCACGTTCCTGCCGTTGGCGGGTGCCCTCATCATGCTCTTCGTTCCGAAGTCGGACGAGGTCATGGCAAAGGCCATCGGCATCGCAACGGCCGCGGCGACACTGGTCGTGGGCATCGTGACGCTGGTGCTCTTCGACTACGGCAAGTCGGGCGAGATGCAGTTCGTCGCGCAAGCCGAGTGGATCTCTGTGATCAAGTCGACGTACTACATCGGCCTCGACGGCATCAGCCTGCCGCTGTATTTCCTGTCGATGGTGATCACTCTTCTCGTGATGATCTACTCGTGGGATCACGTGCCGTCACCGGGCAATCCGAAGGCCTTCTTCATCCTCATGCTGGTGCTGCAGACAGGTATGGCCGGCTCGTTCATCGCCCGCGACCTGGTGCTCTTCTTCGTGTTCTTCGAACTGGTGCTCCTGCCGATGTACTTCATGATCGGTGTCTGGGGCGGCGAGCAGCGCCAGTACGCGTCGCTCAAGTTCTTCCTCTACACGATGTTCGGCTCGGCCCTCATGCTGGTCGCCTTCCTCGCGCTGTTCTTCAAGACCGGTGCCGAGAGCTTCGCCATTCCCTACCTCGTCGAGAACGGTGCCGGCATCGCCAAGAACACCCAGGTCTGGATCTTTGCGGGCATGTTCATCGGTTTCGCCGTGAAGGTGCCCATGTTCCCGTTCCACACCTGGCTGCCCGACGCCCACACGCAGGCGCCGACGCAGGGCTCGGTGATCCTTGCCGCGATCCTCCTGAAGCTCGGTACCTACGGCTTTGTGCGAATCGCGATCCCGACGCTTCCTCAGGCCGCGATCGAGTGGGCGCCGTGGATCGGCCTGCTCGCGGTCATCGGCATCATCTACGGAGCCTTCGGCTGTCTCGCCCAGACCGACATGAAGCGCCTCATTGCGTTCTCGTCGGTGGCGCACATGGGCTACGTGATGCTCGGCATCTCGACGCTCACCGACTTCGGCGTGAACGCGGCGATGTTCGGCATGGTCGCGCACGGTCTCA
>JBEAPO010000146.1:0-25460 GCA_041164425.1 Actinomycetota bacterium | reverse complement strand
TCACCTTCAGCCCCGAAGGCAACGAAATTCATTACATGGGCTTTGATGACGCGTGGACGACGCACGTTCTCTTTTCGTTCGATGGCAATCCGACGGCCTACGTCACGCTGTCGGGAACCGGCCGTCTGGTGTCGGTGCCGTGGCACTACCACCAGATGCGTCCTCTCTACGGCCCGCGTTAGGAGTTGACGTGGGCGTTCTCGACGATCTCGACGTGGATCTGCGCGAGGTTCTGCCCGCGGAATGGTTCGAGGTGGCGGTTCGCCGCGACTGGGAAGCGTTGCGTCTGCTTCAGATCGGCATCGGTTCGCAGAACATCGTGCGTGAACTCGGCCGTCGCGGCTGGATCGCGCCGCACTGGCCCGTCGAGCACGGCGGGCGGGGGCTTCCCGAAGCCGATGCAGCGCAGGTGATTGCACGCCTCGATGCGTTGGCGGTGCCGCGGATTCCGCGAGGGACAGGGTTTGTTCTCGCCGCGCCGGCAATTCGCCAGTTTGCCTCGGAGGAGACGAAACGTCGTTTCCTGCCGAAGATCGTGACGGGCGAAGAGATGTGGGCACAGTTGTTCAGTGAGCCGGGTGCGGGCAGCGACCTCGCATCGCTGGCGTGCCGTGCCGTGCGCGACGGTGGCGAGTGGGTCGTGTCGGGCCAAAAAGTGTGGACGACGCTCGGCCACGAGGCCGACATCGGCATGTTGCTGGCGCGCACCGACCCGGACGCGCCGAAGAACAAAGGCATCACGTACTTCGCCGTCGATCTGCGCACGGCGCGTGTCGAACTGCGGCCGCTCATCCAAATGACCGGCGAACACGAATTCAACGAGGTTTTCCTCTCTGACGTTCGCATTCCCGACCTGTGGCGAATCAGCCCGGTCAACGAGGGTTGGGCGGCATCGAATGCGTCGCTCTCGGCGGAGCGCATCACGCTGTCGGGGCAGAAAAGCGGCGGTCCGCGGAAACGCAGCATCCTCGGTGGCAAGACGATCGATGAAGTCGTCGTGCTGGGTCGCGAACGTGGACTCGGCGAAGTCGAACGCGCGGGTCTCGTCGACGCGTGGATCGATGCGCACGTTCTCGGTTTGACCGTGGGTCGCGTGAAAGGTGCCGCAGGTTCGATCACCAAGGTGATGAAAGCGAAGTTGAACCAGGAATTGCAATGCCTTGCGCTCGACGTGCTGGGCGCGAATGCTGCTGCATTCGGTGACGACGAAACTGGTGTCGAGATGGCGAAGTACGTGCGGGAGTTCCTGCGCACGCGCGCCAATTCGATCGAGGGCGGCACCAGCGAGATTCAGCGCAACATCATCGGGGAACGGGTGCTGGGCCTGCCGCGCGAACCCGATCCTTGGGTGGGGCGACCGTGGAAAGACGTCCCGCGTAGCTGAACCGGTTGCTTTCAGCGGTGGGTGGCGAGCCAGGCGGCTTCGGCCTCGCCGAGGGGCGTCGACGGCGAGGCGTTGACCATGGGCCACAGTTCCTCGGCAATGCGACGGTAGTTACCGTTGGCGCGAAGTTCGCCGAGGAGTGCGTAGAGGCCGAGGTTGATGCGCTGGATGAAGACGAAGGCGCGCGGAACCGATGCGTAGTTGGCGATGGGGCTTGTGCGATCGAAGGTGTGGCGCACGATCGACGAGGAGTATTCGGGGGTCCAGTGCATGACGTGTGATTCGCGCACCGGCGCATAGAAGTGCGAGAAGTAGTCACCGATCTGGTCGGTGGTGACTGGCGCATCGGGCTTCAGCAGGCCTGCATCTTCGATGATCTGGCGGAACGCCACGTCGTCGTGGTTGATCGCGGCGGCGGAGATCATGTTCTTGAACACTGTCATCTCGTCTTCGGTGAAGTGCTTGACGAGGCCGTAGTCGAGGAAAGTGATGCGAACGTTCTCGGGGTCTTCGACGTGGAAAATGTAATTGCCCGGGTGCGGGTCACCATTGAAGGCGCGGAAGCGGTAGAGCGATCGAAACACGTAGCGGAAGATGGCTTCGGCGGCGCGGTCGCGAACGTCTTGTGGCTGCTGCATCAGTTCGTTCCACGTGCTGCCCGTGACGAGGTCGGACGTGATGACCCGTGATGACGACAGATGCGTGTGAACGCGGGGGACGTTCACGAAGGGATGGTCGGTGTAGAAGTCGGCGAACTCTCGTTGGTTCTTCGCCTCGCGCGTGTAGTCGAGTTCCTCGGCCAGACGTTCCTTGATCTCAGCTACCATTTCTTCGGGCTCGAATGCCTTGAAGCCGAAAGCGAGAACGGCACCGAGCAGGTCGGCGTTCTTCAGGTCGGCGGCAATCGCTTCGGCAACTCCCGGGTACTGCACCTTGACGGCGACGGCGCGGTGTTCGCCGGTCGCGGGCTCGACGATGATGGCGCGGTGCACCTGGCCGATCGACGCGGAGGCGATCGGTTCGTCGTCCCACTCGACGAAGAGTTGTGCGACGGGTGCGCCGAATTCCTCTTCGACGACTCGCCGGGCGAGATCGCCGCTCATCGGCGGTGCGTTGTTCTGCAGTTCGGCAAGTGCGAGTCGCAGGGGTTCGGGAAGGCCGTTGTCGAGGTAGCTGGCCATCTGGCCAAGCTTCATGAGGGCGCCCTTCATGTTGCCGAGACGTTCGGCAATTTCGGCGGCGTTCTTCAGCTCGCGTGATTGGTCGAGGGCTTCCTTGCGTTCCGCCGACGCGAAGAGTTTGCGCGCAGCAGTGGTGGCGTAATTCGTGCCCACCTTCACGCCCAGTTTTGCGATTTCTGTGTTGCGGCCGAATCGGCCCCGGGACGACAGGGGAGAGTGGGTGTCGCGTGATGCCACGTCAGGCCCTTGCCCGTTCGATGGCCGACTTGCACGCCCGCAACAGGGTCGGCACGAACTGGTCGGCTGCTGCGTAGACGGCGTCGTGATCGGCGTCGACGCGGAAGGCCTCGGCGCGGGGCAGTGCTTCGAAGAGCCGCATCTGGCGCTTCACGGGAACCACGCGGTCGCGCATCGTGATGACGACACTCGACGGCACTTCGACGGTGCGGATCCAGTCGCGAGAATTGAACGAGCCGAGTGCCCCGCCGGCCTCGAGAATCGTGCGCCAGTCGTGTTGTTGTAGTTGCGCGGCTGCCCAGGGTTCCCAGTTGCTGACCTTGCGTTGCAGGTAGACGCGTTCGGTGATGCGCTCGCGTGCGCTGGCCGGGGTGATGCGGGCGAGTGCGCCGAGTCCGTGCAGGCCGAGGAACGAGATCCGCTCTTGGCGAGTGGACGCGAAGTACCCGGATGTCGCGGCAAGGACGAGTGCCCGCACACGCGCCTCGTGGCGCTTCCACAACAACTGCGCGACGGTTCCGCCCATCGAGTAGCCGACGGGGATGAAGGTGGTGATGCCGAGATGGTCGGCGAGTGCGGCCGCGTCGTCGGCACACGCGGCGAGAGTAAAGGGCTTGTTCGACCTGATGCCGCGACCGTGGCCACGCTGGTCGGGCGCAATGACGCGGAAGTGCTCGCCAAGGGCCTGATAGCAGGTGAAGAAGTTCAGGTCGGCCGTGGCGGTCCAGCCGTGGAGCAACATCAGAGTCGGCGCGTTCGGTGGGCCCGCAGCTTCGCGAAAGAACAGCGTGCCCCGGCCGGGCAGATGTACCTCGCGGCCGGGAGGAAGAAGAGGGGTGCGGGGTTCGGTGGTGGTCACTGGTCAGTCGTGGTGTTCGACAGCGAGGATGCGCACGCGCAACTTGCTGCCGTTGGGGGCCTCGTACTCGACCCATTCTTCAACACGACGTTCCAGTAATGCCGCACCGAGCGGTGCCTTCGGGCTCATGATTTCGACTCCTTCGCGGCGCTCTTCGATGTGGCCGATGAAGTAGCGCTCGGCCGTGTCGTCATCGTCGCCGTCGTAGACGATGGTGACCGTGCAGCCGATCGACACCTGGCCTGCGACACCCGAAGCAACGATCTCGTGATCTTCGAGGATCGCTTCGAGGGTGCGGATGCGGGCTTCCATGTGGCCTTGTTCGTCCTTTGCGGCGTGGTAGTCGCCGTTCTCCGAGAGGTCGCCCATCTCGCGCGCCCGTTCGATTTTCTCGGCGACCTGGATGCGACCACGCGTGGTGAGGTCGTCGAATTCGGCCTTCAGGCGGTCGTATGCAACCTGGGTGAGCTGGTGGCGGGCCATGCGAAAAAGGCTACCGACGGTGCGCCAGTTAGCCTTGCGCGCCTATGGCACATCGCATTGCAGTAATTGGCGGAGACGGCATCGGGCCCGAGGTCACGACCGAGGCCCTCAAGGTCGTCCGTGCCGCCGGCGTCGACATCGCCACGACCGACTTCGACCTGGGCGGCGCTCGTTACCTGCGCGATGGCGAGATCCTGTCCGACGCGACCCTCGCCCAGTTGCGCGGTTTCGATGCGATTCTCCTCGGTGCCGTCGGAACCCCAGATGTGCCGCCAGGTGTGATCGAGCGCGGACTCTTGCTGAAGATGCGGTTCGAACTCGATCTGTACGTGAATCAACGTCCGTTCGTCGGTACAGCGCCGGGGCATTCCAAGTCGCACGATTTCATCGTCATTCGCGAAAACACCGAGGGACCGTACGTCGGCGAGGGCGGCGTTCTGCGCAAGGGAACACCGAACGAGGTCGCGACGCAGGGAAGCGTGAACACTCGCATGGGTGTCGAGCGCTGCGTGCGTTATGCCTTCGAACTCGCCGCGAAGCGTGAACGCAAGCACGTGACTCTCGTGCACAAGACCAACGTGCTCACGTTTGCCGGTGATCTGTGGCAACGCACGTTCGACATCGTCGCCAAAGAGTTCCCTAATGTTGGTACCGCGTACAACCACGTCGACGCGGCGTGTATCTACTTCGTGCAGGATCCGCACCGCTACGACGTCATTGTCACCGACAACCTGTTCGGTGACATCCTCACCGACCTCGGCGGCGCAGTCAGCGGCGGTATCGGCCTGGCATCGTCGGCCAACTTGAACCCGGCACGCACGGGGCCGTCGATGTTCGAGCCCGTTCACGGTTCGGCACCCGACATCGTCGGAACCGGCAAGGCGAACCCCACCGCGGCGATCCTGTCGGCTGCGTTGATGCTTGATTTCCTCGGCGAAAGCGCCGCGGCCGACCGAATTCGGGCAGCGTGTGCCGAACCCGTCGCCGGATCGACAACCGAGGTCGCAAACGCCATCGCCGCCCGTCTCGGCGGCAAGTAATCTGCCTGAGCCGAAAGGAAACTCCGATGCCCACCCTCGTTCCCACGCCGAAAATCTGGATGAACGGAAAGCTCGTCAACTGGGACGACGCCAAGGTCCACGTGCTGACGCACACGTTGCACTACGGCACCGGTGTGTTTGAAGGCATTCGCGCGTACGAAACCGCCGAGGGTCCCGCCGTATTCCGCCTCACCGAGCACATCGAGCGTTTGTTCCGCAGCGCAAAGATTCTCGGCATGGAGATTCCGTACACGGTGCAGCAGATCATCGACGCGACGAAAGAGACCGTTGCCTCGACTGGTTTGCCGGGCTGTTATATCCGGCCGATCGCCTATTACGGCTACGGCGAAATGGGCCTCAATACGTTGCCCTGCACCGTCGATGTCGCCATTGCGTGCTGGCCGTGGGGCGCGTATCTCGGTGACGACGCGATGACCAAGGGTGTTCGAATGAAGATTTCGTCGTGGAAGCGACTCGACCACAACATGCTTCCGCCCGCAGCAAAGACGGTTGCAAATTACGCGAACTCATCGCTCGCAAAGGTCGAGGCACTGAAAGCCGGCTACGACGAAGCCATTCTCCTCAACAACGAAGGCCTCGTCAGCGAATGCACCGGTGAGAACCTGTTCGTCGTTCGCAACGGCTCGATCATCACACCGCCGTTGTCGGCGGGTGCGCTCGAAGGCATCACTCAGGCCAGTGTCATCTCGGTACTCGAGGATCTCGGCCACAAAGTGGAAAAGGGGAACATTGCCCGTTCCGATCTTTACATCGCCGAGGAAATCTTCTGTGTCGGCACGGCGGCGGAGGTCAGCGCCATCAATTCGGTCGACGACCGCCAGGTCCCATGTCCCGGCCCAATCACCAAGCAGGTTGCCGACACTTACGGCAAGGCGGTGCGTGGCCAGATCGCCAAGTACAAGCACTGGTGCGAACTGGCCAAGTAGAGCTTTGGCAGGCGGCAGCGGGGCGCGATTGTGCGCGTTCTGTGACAATCCCCAGACTTGTCCACAGGGATCATCAACACCCCTGACATCCCCGTAAATGCAGGAAAATCGCGTGGGCCGTTGACGAAACGGGGATTTCACGGGCAGACTTCGGATCGTGATGTCCACAGCTCATACCTTCTCGGCCTTCGGGTCGTGCCGCGTGGCCGCTGTCATCATCATTATTCCGTAGCGCTCGGGTCACCCCGTGCGCAGCCAGCCGCCCACCGGGCGGCTTTTGTTTTTCCCGCAAGAACCCAGAAAGAGACGAACAGATGAGCACCAAGAGCAACCAGGCCAGCAATAGCCCGGCCAATTTCGTTGAAGTCTTCGACACAACCCTGCGCGACGGCATGCAGGTCGAGGGAGTGTCGGCAACGGTCGAGGACAAGCTCCGTATCGCCGAACAACTCGACTTCCTGGGCGTGCACTTCATCGAGGGCGGATGGCCCGGCGCGAACCCGAAGGACATCGAGTTCTTCACGCGCGCGCGAAAGGAACTGAAACTCGTCAACTCGACTCTGGTTGCGTTCGGGTCGACGCGTCGGCCGAAGGGCAAGGTTGACGACGACGTCACGCTGCGCAACCTCATCGAGGCCGAAACTGCCGCGGTGTGCATCGTTGCCAAGTGCTGGGACTACCACGTCGAAAATGCACTACAGACGACGCTCGACGAAGGTGTCGCGATGGTGGCCGACTCCGTCGAGTTCCTGAAAGGCAATGGTCGGCAAGTGTTGGTCGACATGGAGCACTTCTTCGACGGCTTCAAGCGCAACCCCGAGTTCTCGTTGCGCGTACTCGAGGCAGCCGTCATGAAGGGAGCGACGCACCTCGTCTTGTGCGACACGAACGGTGGTTCGCTGCCCCACGAAGTGGGCGACATCGTTGCGGCGGTCCGCAAGCACATCGGTGACGACGCGACGTTGGGTATCCACTGCCACGACGACACGGGTTGCGCGGTCGCCAATTCGATCGCGGCCGTTGCCGCGGGTGTTCGCCACGTGCAGGGAACGCTCAATGGTCTTGGCGAGCGCACAGGCAACGCGAACCTCACCACGATCATCCCGAACTTGCAATTGAAGATGGGGTACCGCTGCCTGCCCGACGAGAACATGTCGCGCCTCACGCCGGTCAGCCACCATGTCGCTGAGGTGTTGAATCGTCCGATGAACCCACAGGCCCCCTACGTCGGAGCGTCGGCTTTCGCACACAAGGCGGGACTGCACGTTTCCGCAATCGCCCGCGCGAAAGATGCGTACGAACACGTCGACCCCGAACTGGTCGGCAATGGCACGCGCTTCGTCGTTTCAGAGATGGCCGGACGCGCCACCATCCAAATGAAGGCCGACGAAATCGGCCTGGTGATGGACGGCCCGGCGGTGAACCAAGTGATCGACGACCTGAAGCGCCTCGAACACGAGGGATATCACTTCGAGGCAGCCGACGCATCGCTTGAGTTGTTGATGCGCCGTGCCGCCGGTTGGGAATCGCCGTACTTCAACGTCGAATCAATGCGCGTCATCACCGACGAGGCCGCAGACGGCACCTTCACGACGGAAGCAACCGTGAAGGTCTGGGTGAACGAAGAGCGCTTTGTCCACACATCCGAGGGCAACGGTCCGGTCAATGCCATCGACTCGGCATTGCGTGCCGCTCTCACGCCACGTTTCCCGCAGCTCGCCAAGATTCACCTCACTGACTACAAGGTGCGCATTCTGGATGGCGCGACGGCAACGGGTGCGGTCACGCGCGTACTCATCGACGCCACGAACGGCGAGCGTTCGTGGACGACGATCGGTGTCTCGCCGAACATCATCCAGGCTTCGTGGCAAGCGCTCGAAGAGTCGCTCGTGTACGGGTTGCTCCACGCCTGACGGCTACTGTCGACGACATGGCCGCACCGCGCTACGCCCCCGAGTTCACAGCCGGACAGACCCCAGCGTACGAGTCGCCCTCGTACGTGCCTGGGTCCTGGAAGCCCGGACGCAAAGGTGAAATCGACGGTCGTCAGCCCGCGGGTAAGCGTCTCGGCTACCAGGGTCCCGATCAGGGCTTCGTGCTGAAGATTGCCGCGGCGTTGCGCAGCGAGATTCGTGTGCAGTCGGGGGAGAGCATCGACGACGCGATTCGCGGCAGCATCAACATCGCGTTGCGACGCGCGTCGCTCTACGGCCGTGCACCAGTAGTCCACGACCTGCGTTTGGCATTGACCATCTGGGGTTGGCTCGACGCGAACCCGCCGGCTGACCTCGTCGCCGCGCGCAAGGTTTTGTTCGCCGGTGTCTCGCACGTCACCGTGCACTACGGCGAAGGCCGCCACATCGCCGACCTCGTTCCCGAGGCGACGCTGCGGATGACACCCGAGTCAGCACGCAACGTGATGCCTGGCTCGTGGCGCGCCCTCACCGGCTCCTAACTCCCAACAATCGTTTTCGGTGTGATTCGACTCGCCTTTCGCTACTTCTCGCACCGAGAAGCGCGTCTCAGCGCTCCTGAATCGCGATACCACCGATGATGAGTGCCCCACCAACGAAGTCCCAGGCGGTCGGAATCTGGTCGAAGACGACGTAGCCGAAGATGCTCGACACGACCGGCAACATCGCCAGGAGGATCGAGTAGTGGCGCACGGTGACTTTGCGGAGGATGCGCTGGTCGATGCCGTAGCTGGTGACACTCGACAACGTGCCGACAAGTAGTCCAAGCGGAATTAGCCAAAGATGTGATGCGATCGCATCGGCATCGGCGAAACCGAACGGAATCGTGAACAACGTGCCAAAAACGAACGCCATCGCGAGTCCTTCTATTCCCGAGTTTGCGCGGGCAACCTTCGCTCCTGAAACGATGTGCACCGCCCACGAAGTGGCAGCGAGAAGAATAAAAAGCACCCCCAACGGCTCGTCTCCGAGCTCGACTCCACTCAGAACGGCAACTCCAGCGACAGCGAACATTAATGCAAATGCATTCCGCCGGGATTTTGTGAGAATTGCAGCGACGGTGATGGGTCCGATGAATTCGATTGCAACGCCCTTGCCGAGCGGTAGGCGATCGATGGCGAGGTAGAAGAATGTGCTCGTCAATCCCGTCGACAAACCAAAGACTGCTGCCGCGCGCAGGGAGTCTCGGGACCATTCGCGTTGCCGCATCCTGTGTGGCCGTGCGACGGCTATGGAAACCACCATTGCACCGAACATGCGCAACCATGCGAGAGTTGCCGGGTTGGCTGTATCGAACTGAGCCTTGGCGATTGCGTTCCCTGAGTTCAGGGCGACAGCCGAGAAGAGAAAGAGAATCTCTGGTTCGAAAGTGCGACTTTTCGGTGTGTCTTGTGGCGAAATCCGAGTCAAGTCACACCGAGAACCCTCGTCAATTGAAGAGGTCGGGGTCGGACTGGACGATGTCGTCCCACAGGGGCTGGAAGTTCAGCCATGTCGCAGCCGGGAAAGCAGTGTTGTTGCGCGTGTACTCGGCCCACTCGTGGGGGATGAGTTTCGGCTTGCCTGCGGCCTCGGCCATCAACTGTGCCTGGCAGGTGCGTTCCATCGTGATGAACGCGTACGCAGCGGCATCGACGGTTTCACCCGTGGTGAAGAGCCCGTGATTCTGGTGGATCGCGGCCTTGTAATTGCCGAATTTCTCGGCAAAGCGAATTCCGTCTTCGATTTCGAAGACGACTTTGCCGCCGACATCGTCAATGAGAACATGGTCGTTGTAGAAGGCGCAGGCATCTTGTGTTATCGGATCGAGCAGGCGACCGAGCGATGACCACGACTTGCCGTACACCGAGTGCGCGTGCGCGGCTGCGTTGATGTCGGGGCGCGCCTTGTGCACGGCCGCGTGCAACACGAACGCGGCGCGGTTCACCGGCCGCGAACCGTAGACCACGTCGCCGTCATGGTTGACGAGAATCAAATCGCTGACCTTGATCTGGCGAAACGACATCGAGAAGGGGTTCACCCAGAAGTGGTCGGTGAATTCCGGATCGCGCACCGTGATGTGGCCGGCGACGCCTTCGGAGAATCCGAACTTGCCGAAGATGCGCAGCGCGCCCGCGAGGCGTTCCTTGCGATGGCGACGTTCGTCTTCAAAATTGTCGAACTTCGGGATTCCATCGAGGCTGACTTGCTTTGGTGTGAGAGGGATGCCGTCGATCGTCGGGACACTGGGTGCATCGGTGACTGCCATGGGTCCAACACTACGCCTGTACGGTTGCCGTCATGAACAGCGAATTGCGTCCCGCAGCACTTCAGGCCCCGATGGCCGCCTACGCGCACGGGGTTCTGGTCGAAAACCCGAAGCGATGGGTCCACACGTGCGGAGTCGTTGCCAAGGCCGGCGACGGCACGATTCCGACGACGGTTCAGGGACAGCTCGACGTCATTTGGGACAACATCCGCATCATTCTCGCCGAAGCAGGAATGGGAATCGGTGACATCGTTTCGATGACGACGTGGCTCGTCGAAAATCCGAACGAAGCGACCACGCACGGGCCAGTTGACGATCGGCTGGCGCTCGTCATGCGCAAGCGTGACGAAGTGATGGCTGGTCATCGCCCGGCGAGCGCGATCGTGACGAGCCCCGTTCTTGCTCGTCCGGAATGGCGAGTAGAGATAGCAGTCATCGCGGCGAAGTGACACGTTCTCGGCGCGAATCTTGACGCGGAATGCACCGCACCGCGCCGAAAACCCTACGATTTGGGGTCTATGGCTGACCCCACCGCAGACATCTCGACCTGGCCGAAGACCGATTCGGGAATTCCGATCGCGCCGCTCTACACAGCGGAGTCGTTGAACGGCTGGGAGACCACCTCGAAGTTGGGTGAGCCGGGCAAGGCGCCGTACACGCGTGGTGTCTACCCGACGATGTACCGCGGCAAGTTGTGGACGATGCGTCAGTACGCCGGGTTCGGCACGGCCGCGTCGACCAACGAGCGGTTCAAGTTCCTCTTGCAGGCGGGCCAGACGGGTCTGTCATGCGCTTTCGACCTTCCGACCCAGATGGGTTACGACTCCGACCATCCGCGCGCCGAAGGCGAAGTGGGCAAGGTGGGTGTCGCGATCGACTCAATGGCCGACATGCGGATTCTCCTCTCCGGCCTGCCGCTCGACAAGGTGTCGACGTCGATGACCATCAACTCGACGGGAGCGATCCTGCTGCTGATGTACGAGTTGGTCGCAGAAGAGCAGGGAGTGCCGGCCTCCGCAATCAGCGGCACCATCCAAAACGATCTTCTGAAGGAGTACATCGCGCGCGGCACGTACATCTACCCACCGCGTCCGTCGATGCGCGTGATCACCGACATCTTTGCGTACTGCTCGCAGCACGTGCCGAAGTGGAACACGATCTCGATTTCGGGCTACCACATCCGTGAAGCAGGCAGCACCGCAGTGCAGGAGATCGCGTTCACCATCGCGAACGCGATCGCCTACGTGCAGGCAGCCGTCGATGCCGGCCTGAAAGTCGACGATTTCGCGCCGCGACTCAGTTTCTTCTGGAACGGCCACAACAACTTCTTCGAGGAAGTTGCCAAGTTCCGAGCTGCGCGACGCATGTGGTATCGCATCATGACCGAACGTTTCGGTGCGCAGAAAGAGGCCAGCAAGTTGCTTCGCTTCCACACACAGACCGGCGGAAGTACGCTCACCGCACAGCAGCCGTTGAACAACGTGGTGCGTGTCGCTATCCAGTCGATGGCCGCGGTGCTGGGCGGTACGCAGAGTCTGCACACCAACGGCTACGACGAGGCCATCAGCCTTCCCACCGAAGAGGCCGCGCGTATCGCGCTGCGTACGCAGCAGATAATCGGTTATGAAAGCGGTGTTGCCGACACGCCCGACCCGCTGGCTGGTTCGTACTTCGTCGAGAAGCTGACCGACGAGGTCGAGGCGCTGGCGTGGCAGTACATCGAACGCATCGACGAAATGGGTGGAGCCGTTGCGGCCATCGAACAGGGCTTCCAGATGGATGAAATCGAGCAAGCGGCCTACGAGTACACCAAGTCGATCGACGACGACGAGCGCGTCATCGTGGGCGTCAACAAGTTCAAGGTAGATGTCGAGCCCGAACCGAAGGCGTTCCCGATCGATCCGCAATTGCAGGTCGACCAAGTGGCGAGCCTGAAGAAGTTCAAGGCCGATCGCGACATGAACCTGGTGCAGGCGAAGTTGGCCGACGTCACCGCCGCCGCGCGCGGAACGCAGAACCTGCTGTACCCGATGAAAGAGGCGCTGCGTGCGAATGCGACGCTGGGTGAAGTCAGCGACGCATTGCGCGAGGTGTTCGGCACCTACCAGCCGTAGGCGGAACTACAGCCAGTTGACGTCGGGTGCGGGGCGACCGGGTGTCTCGACTGACCCCGTCGGCCAACCGAGGTAAACGAGGCCCAGCACCTCGGTGTCGTCGGGAAACCGGCACACCGTGTTGATCGCCGCGTTGGCTCCGCGCATGGGTGAGCCCCACAAGGCGGCCAGACCGTGGGCGTGGGCGGCGAGAAGAAGGTTCTGCGCGCCCGCAGCGACGGCGTAGCGATTCTCGGCCGTGCGCTCTGCGCTGTCACCGGGTGCCGCACCCAAAGCGATGACGATCGGTGAACGCAGGTATTTCGTTCGCGTTTTTTCCACCTTCGGGGCATCGTCGCCCTGGGCGGCCATGACGTCGGCAATCGACTCGCCGAGTGTTCGGCGCGAGTCGCCACTGAAAACCGCGAGCCGCCACGGCCAGGTGCGCTTGTGGTTCGGCGCCCAGGTGACGAGTTCGAGAAGTTCCTCGACGAGGTGTCGCGGCACCTCGCGCTGCGCGTCGATCAGCAGACTGCTGCGGCGTGTGCGGATGAGTGCGGCGAGATCGTCGGGGGTCATGTCAGTTCTTGTGGAGGGCGGCGTTCAGGCCGCCCCACGTGCCCTGCCGTTGGACAACTTCGACGGCACCAGTTGCGCTGTTGCGCCTGTAGAGAAGGTTGTTCGCACCCGAGAGTTCGCGGGCCTTTGCCGTCTCTCCATCGGGCAGACGCACCAATGTTCCGGCGGTGACGTACAGGCCGGCTTCGACGACACAGTCATCGCCGAGCGAGATGCCGAGACCCGAGTTTGCCCCGAGAAGGCAGCGCTGGCCCACAGTGATCATTTCCTTGCCGCCGCCGGAGAGCGTTCCCATGATGCTGGCGCCTCCGCCGATGTCGCTGCCGTCGCCGACGACGACGCCGGCCGAGATGCGACCCTCCACCATCGATGCGCCGAGCGTACCCGCATTGAAGTTGCAGAAACCCTCGTGCATCACCGTCGTGCCGGCGGCGAGGTGGGCGCCAAGACGTACGCGACTGGCGTCGGCTATGCGCACACCCGATGGTACGACGTAGTCGGTCATGCGCGGGAACTTGTCGACGCCGTTCACGACCAGATGTTCACCGCGCCGCGCGAAGTTCCACGTGATGCTGTCGACTTGGTCGATGGCTACCGGTCCGCGACTCGTCCATGCGACGTTCGAGAGGAGACCGAATGCGCCGTCGAGGTTCAGGGTGCGGGGTTGGGCGAGTCGGTGTGACAGCAGATGCAGTCGCAGGTAGACGTCGCTTGCACTCTGCGGAGCGGCTTCGGTGTCGATGACGATGCTCACCGGCTCGAAAAGAACGCCACGTTCCGGGTCCCCCGACGCGGCGAGTTCGATGCTGCTGTGCGGTGCGTCGGCCGGCACAGCGTCGCCCCAGCTGAGTGCGCGAAACCGTGTATCGAGGACGGCCCCGTCGGTGGCGATAGTTGCGAGGCCAACGCCCCAGGCGTTCTTGCTCATGTCGTGTCTCCTGTGTGCGGTTGTCGGCGACCGGTCAGTCGAGAACCTCGGGTCGCAGGGTGGGGAAGAGAATGACGTCACGGATCGTGGGCACGTTCGCGATCAGCATCGTGAGGCGATCCATGCCGATACCGAGGCCACCGGTGGGTGGCATACCGAATTCCAGGGCGCGCAGGTAGTCCTCGTCGACGGTGCCGGCCTCGGCGTTACCCGCCTCTTTCGCGCGTTGCTCGTCTTCGAAACGGAGCCGTTGTTCCACGGGGTCGTTCAACTCGCTGTAACCGTTTGCCAATTCGCGCCCACCAACGAACAGTTCAAATCGTTCCGTGAGATGCGGGTCGTTGCGGTCGATGCGGGCAAGCGGACTGATCTCGACGGGATGACCCGTGACGAACGTAGGTGCGATGAGTTCGTGTTCAGCGAGAGCCTCGAAGAGTTCTTCGATGATCTTTCCCGAACCCCATTGTGGTTCGGTGCGTACGTTGTGCTTGGCGGCAAGTTCACGCAGGTCGTGGACGGGTTGCGATGGGTGCACAGCAACACCGGTTTTTTCGTTCACAAGGTCGATCATGCGCACTCGACGGAACGGCTGTGCCAGGTCGACGCTGAGGCCATTGACATCGACGACTGTCGTTCCGATGGCGTCGCGTGCCGCTGCGGCGAAGAGTTCCTCGGTGATGGCCATGACGTCGCTGTAGTCACCGAAGGCTTGGTAGAGCTCCATCATCGTGAACTCAGGGTTGTGGCGTGGCGAGATCCCTTCGTTCCGGAAAACGCGACCGATCTCGTACACGCGTTCCATGCCACCGACGATCAGGCGCTTGAGGTGCAACTCGAGTGCGATGCGCAGGTAGAGCCCCATGTCGAGGGCGTTGTGGTGCGTCGTGAACGGCCGAGCGTGTGCGCCACCCGCCTCGACGTGCAGAACCGGGGTTTCGACCTCGATGAAATCCTTGGCAGCGAGAGTGCGGCGGAACGATGCGATGATCGCGTGGCGAACGGCGAATGCCCGGCGTGCGTCGTCGTTCGAGATGAGGTCGGCATACCGCTGGCGGTAGCGGGTGTCGGTGTCGGTGAGGCCATGCCACTTGTCGGGGAGTGGCCGCACGGCCTTGGCGAGCAGCTCGAGTCCCGCCACCTTCACCGACAGTTCACCCTTGCGAGTCGTCATCACCGTGCCGGTGACGCCCACCCAGTCGCCCAGATCTAGGTCGCCAATTCGCCCGAACAGATCGTCGCCGACCACCGCTTTCGACACGAACAACTGAATCTCGTCGTCACGGTCACGCAACGTCGCGAAGATGAGTTTCCCTTGGTCGCGCTTCAGGAGAATGCGACCCGCCACCGCCACCGACGCTTCGGTCTCGGTGCCGGGTTCGAGCGTGCCGTGGGCGCTGCGAATCTGCGCCAACGTGTGCGAACGGTCGAAGCGGTATGGGTAAGGATTCGTGCCGCCGTCGCGCAACGTGGCGACGTGTTCGAGCCGGCGCGCTTTTTCCGCTGCCAGACCGTGCTCGGTTTCCGTGGTTGGTGATTCGGGCGAGTCGGTCACGGGTTCCCACGGTAGTGCGTGGGCTCGGAACTACCGTTGTCGTTCGATGGTTCGGCGACGTTTCCCGTTCGTTTTCGCCGCTGTGGTCTGCGCGATTCCGTCGGCCGCCGTCGCCGACACCGCCAATGTGCCGCTTCCGGTGACCCGCGAATGGGCCTCGCCGTTGAAGCATGCGATTTCGATTTCACGGCCGGTTGGTTTTTCTCTCGCCGTTCGCGCGCGGATTCGACGAGCGGCCGACGGGATTGGTGCACAGGCATATCCGGGTCGTGCCGCCATGTTCGGGATGTCGAGAATCGAGCGCGAGGGGCGATCCATCCAGCGCATTCCCCGCGGCATGCAGGTGCCGATGTCGACGACGGTGCAACCCGACGAGGTCGTGCGGAACCTCATGTCGGTCGAAGCTGCCGACGCTCTGGTCGCCGGCGGAATCGTGATGGGGGAGAGCTCTGCCCGGTTTCGAGGTGCGCGCATAGGTGACGTCGTCACCCTGTTGGACAAGCGAAAGCGACCCATTCCGTTCGTCATCGGTCATGTCGTAGCCGACGACGTCGTGGGAGGCAGCGACTTGTTGTTGTCCCCCGTGCAGGCCGACTCTCTCGGCGCTACCAAGGTGACGCGCTACACCGTGACGGGATTTCGCAACCCGGACACGGCGTCGTCCGTCCTCGCCGCAGCGGGTTTCGTGAACGGCATGGAATACCGCGTGCGACGCACATGGGATGCGCAGAACCCCGACACGACGCTGGGTCTCGGCGAGGCAAAGCTGTTGGTTGGCGAGTTCGCGTATTCGATAACAAAAGCGGGAAAAGTGACGGCCGACCCTGGTTGGGTGCATCAGAACATCACACCACGGCGCTTCTTCAGCGGTATTCCCGTGCGTGCCGGATGCCACCGACGTATCTGGGCCCCGCTGCAAGGCGCGTTGAACGAGGTGAAGCGTGCGGGTCTCGAGAAACTGATCGACGTCGACAACACGAACAAATATGGCGGTTGTTTTTATGCGCGACTCAACCGCATTTCGGGGGATCTCGGCTATCTCTCACGACATTCGTGGGGGATGGCATTCGACATGAACACGACGACGAACGCGCAGGGTCAGGCACCGAATCTCGACTGCCGCATCGTGCGCATTTTCCGTAGGTGGGGTTTCGCGTGGGGCGGCAACTTCACGCCGGCCGACGGCATGCACTTCGAGTACGTCGGTGAGCGTCGTGACAACATCAAGTATCCATCGCGCTATTGCCCGAATGTGGTTGGTGTCGACCGATAGCCTTTCGGTCGTGGCACTTCGATTCATCATCATTGGAGGCGGCCCCGCGGGGAACTCTGCGGCAACTTGGGCGGCCCGTCTCGGTGCCGAAGTGGTGATGATCGAACGTGAAATCGTTGGTGGTGGTGCACACTTGCTGGACTGCATTCCGTCGAAGGCGATGATCGCCACCGGCGGAGCCATGAGTGCGACCAAGCGATTCGCCGGCATGGGTATCGAACAGCACGACGTGGAAATCGACGTCGACTCGCTGGCCGAGCGGATCGGTGGCATCGTCAGCCGCCTGCAGAACACCACCACGCAGTTACTAGAGAGCCAAGGTGTCACGATCATCCGTGGCGAGGCGCACTTCACGGCGGCGCACGAGGTCACCGTCGCGTCGTCCAGCGGCACACAGACGGTTCGGGGCGACGCATTTCTCGTCGCCACTGGCTCGCGACCACGTATTCCCGACTGGTGCAAGCCGGATGGCGAGAGGATACTCACCACACGTGACTGCTATCCGCCGAAAGTGTTCCCGAAGAGCATCGCGGTCGTCGGCTCGGGCGTCACAGGTGTGGAGTTCGTGCACATGTTCGCGTCGTTCGGCGCGCAGGTGACCCTCGTTGTGAGTCGCCAGCAGGTTCTGCCGGGCAAAGACCCCGAGGCTGCTGCCGCGCTCGAGGATTCATTCCTGAACCGCGGGGTGAAGCTGCTGAAAGGTGCTCGCGCGACAGCGATTGAACACGACGGTGACGGTGTCGTCGTACGTTGTGACGACGGCCGCGAGGTGCGTGCCTCGCACGCTGTGCTCGCCATCGGTTCCGAGCCCAACGTCGAGGGTCTCGGTCTCGACGTTGCGGGGGTCGAGCTCGACAAGCGCGGGTATGTCAGCATCGACCGTCACTGCGAGACCAACGTGAAGGGCATCTACGCTGCCGGCGACGTCAGCGGAAAGCTTCCCCTGTCCTCGGTGGCGTCGATGCAGGGACGCAAGATCGCCGAGCACGTGATGGGTGCCAATCGCGCGACTCACCGCCATCTCGACTATGACAAGGCTGCGTCAGCGATTTTCACGCAGCCGGAAATCGCCGATGTGGGTCTGGCTGAAGCCGAAGCATTCGCGAACGGCCGCAAGATCCGCGTCACAAAGGTGCCGTTCTCGTCGACCGCAAAGGCACTCATCCACAACGACCCGCGTGGCTTCGTGAAACTGATCTCCGACCCGAACACCGGTCAGGTGTTGGGTGGCACGATCGTCGGCCGTCACGCGGGTGAGCTGATCAGCGTCATTGCATTGGCGGTGACGGCACATCTGAAGGTGGCCGACCTTCTCGACACGCTCTTCGTGCACCCTGCCCTTGCCGAAGCCCTGCTCGACGCCGCCGAATAGGCGGCGGCATTCACGTGGCACAGCCGCCGAATAGGCGGCGAGTCGCTTATTCGATGATGGCGACGATGTCTCCCGAGCCGACGGTGTCGCCGGCCTTCACCTTGATCTCCTTCACCTTGCCCGACTTCTCGGCTTGAATCTGGTTCTCCATCTTCATCGCCTCGAGGACGACAACGGCCTGACCGGCTTCGACTTCCTGCCCGACTTCGACGAGGACTTTCACGATGGTGCCCTGCATCGGCACGACGACGTCGCCGCTGCCCGAACCGCCGGCAGCGCCGCTGCCGCCCGAAGCCGCGCGTGCGGGCTTCTTCGCCTTGGCCGGGCCCGCCGAGACCATCTGTCCTTCGGGTATCCACATCTTCACTGCGAAGCGCTTGCCGTTCACTTCGACGGTGGTCTTGCGCTCGACAAGAGCCTCGGCCTCGTCGCCTGCCGGCGCCGGTGCGGTGGTTCCGACGTTGCTGAGGTCGAGGCGCTCTTCGACCCACTTGGTCGAGTGTTGGAAAGCCACGAAGTCGGGGTGTTCGAGAATCGCGACGTCGGCGGGGATCGTGGTGTGGACACCTTCGACGACCATCTCGTTCAGTGCGCGGATGGTTCGGGCGATCGCAGTGTCACGATCTTTGCCCCACACGATGAGTTTTCCGACGAGGTTGTCGTAGTACTGGCTGACGGTGTCGCCTGATTCGTAACCGCCGTCGAAACGAACGCCGAATCCATCGGGCGTGACGAGCTTCGTGATGGTGCCGGGTGACGGAAGGAACTTGCCACCCGCGGGGTTCTCGGCGTTGATGCGGATCTCGATCGCGTGGCCGCGACGTTGTGCCGCAACCTGTTTTTGAGTCATCGGCAGCTTCTCACCCGACGCGACACGAATCTGCCACTCGACGAGGTCGATGCCGGTGATCGCCTCGGTGACGGGGTGTTCGACCTGCAGGCGTGTGTTCATCTCGAGGAAAAAGAACTCGCCGTCCTGGTAGATGAACTCGACGGTGCCGGCGTTGTAGTAGCCCACGGCTTTGGCGGCCTTCACTGCGGCCTCGCCCATGGCTTCTTCTACGCCGTCTGGCAATGCGCCGGCCGGTGCCTCTTCGATCAGCTTCTGGTGACGACGTTGCGCCGAGCAGTCACGGGTGCTGACCCACACGACATTGCCGTGCTTGTCGCCCACCAGTTGTACCTCGATGTGGCGCGGCCATGTGAGGTACTTCTCAACGTAGACCTCGTCGCGACCGAAGAATGCCTTGGCCTCGCGCTGTGCGGAGTCCATCGCCTCTTTCACGTCGGCTGCCGAGTGGACGACCTTCATGCCGCGTCCACCACCGCCGAACGCGGCCTTGATGGCAACAGGGAAACCGAACTTGTTGCCGAAGTCCTCGATCTCCTTCGCGGACTTCGCGAACTCGGTGGTGCCGGGGACGATCGGTGCGCCACCGCGTTGCGCGGCAATACGACTCGACACCTTGTCGCCCATCTCGATGATTGCGGCGGGCGGTGGTCCGATGAACTCGACGCCAAGTTCGGTGATCGCCTTCGCGAAGTCTGCGTTCTCGCTGAAGAAGCCGTACCCGGGGTGCACGCCGTCGGCACCACTCTTCTTGATCGCGTCGAGGATGGCTTCGGTGTTCAGGTAGCTCTCGGCCGCGGTCTGGCCACCAAGGGCGTAGGCCTCGTCGGCGAGGCGTACGTGCAGCGAGTTTCGGTCGAGTTCCGAGTAGACCGCGACGGTCTTGATCCCCATCTCTCGGGCGGCCCGAATGACTCGGACGGCGATCTCTCCACGGTTGGCGATGAGGATTTTCTTGAGCACGAGTGACAATGTTGGTGCGATGGACGGGGTGAATGCGAACTGGCTCACAAATGCAAGGGAAAACGGGCCTCTTTCGCACGGTCGTTGGCTGATTCGAGCGGTGTCCGAGACGGGCTCGACCAACGCCGACCTCCTTGCCGGCATTGGGACCGGGGTGCCCGATCGGGCCGTCTTGCGGACCGATCACCAGACCGCGGGAAGGGGTCGCCTCGGCAGAACCTGGGAGGCGCCACCCGGGGCGAATCTGCTCGTCTCGGTCCTCTTTCGAGCGGTGGGTGAGCCGGCACATCGGATGACGCAGTTGTTGGGTACGGCGTGTGCTCTGGTGCTGCGCCGTGACTTCGGCATTGTGGCGGGACTGAAGTGGCCGAACGACGTCGTCGTGACGCGTGACGACGGCGACGTGAAGATCGCGGGAATTCTCGCGCAGGTCGGAAGCATCACCTCGGGTGATCAGGTCGACGTTGTTGTCGGCATGGGGTTGAACATCGGATGGGCGCCACCGATCGAGGTGGCACCGGCGACGTGTGTGCGAAACGAGACGACACGTGCATCGACAGCCTCGCCCCATGACGTGTTGTTGCGAATTCTCGATGCCTTCGACGAACTCGAAGCGATGGCGCCTGACGAGGCTTTCGCCACGTACGAAAGTTTGTTGACCACGGTCGGTAAACGGGTTCGCTGTGAACTGCCCGGTGGCGAGGAAATCACCGGACGCGCGGTGGGTGTCGAGCGTGACGGTCGTCTGCGGATCGTCGATGAATGCGCGGTCACGCACCGCGTCGACACTGCCGACGTGGTGCATCTCCGCGGCGCCGATTAGCGACTACGTTTGATCGGCGTGAAGGCAACGCGCTTCGTCATCGCCGCATGCCTGGCAGCGGCTATCGCGTTGGCGGGGGCGGGCGGTCTCGTTTCCGGCGCCAAGAGCCAAATGAAGGACGTCAAGCGCAACACCGAAGTCGTCACTGATCTTGCCGCACCGAACCCCGATTTCGAGAACTTCCTTCTCGTCGGCTCGGACAGCCGTGAAGGCATCGATCCCACCCAGTCCGACTTCAACGTGATCGGTTCGGCGGGCGACGTGGGCGGACAGCGCAGCGACACCATCATGGTGCTGCGCCACGACAAGAAAACGAGCACGTTGTCGATCACATCGTTCCCGCGCGACCTTTGGGTGCGCATCGGAAACGGCTCGAAGTACAACCGCATCAACGCCACGTACAACCTCGGTGCGGCGATGTTGGTACGGACTGTCACTGCGAACTTCGGCATTCCGATTCATCACTACATCGAGGTGAACTTCCAGGGATTCAAGGATCTCGTCGATGCGATCGGTGGGGTCACGCTGTGCGCTCCGTACCAGGCGCGCGACACGCACATCGGCCTCTGGGTGAAAAAGGGGTGCCACCGTCTCGGTGGTATCGGTGCATTGCGCTACGCCCGCAGCCGTCACTACCAGGAGCGCATCAAGGGCAAATGGGTGCTCGAGGGCACGGGCGACATCGGCCGCTCGGCCCGTCAGCGTGCATTCATCACTCTCATGCTGAAGCAGGCTGCAAAGTACGCCGCGGCGAACCCGTTCAAGGCCGGCGACATCATCCATGCCGTCACTTCGACCGTCACGGTCGACACGAACCTCGACATGCCGTCGTTCCTGAAGAGCATGCGTCCCGCGGCCAACGGTGACATCGCCAACTTTGGCCTCGAGGTGTACCAAGACACCGAGGCCGGAATGGCAGTGGTGAAGTTGGGTGGCAACTCGAAGGCGACCCTCGACTTCTTCGCGGGCCTCGCCCCGGCCCCGACTCCGGTCCCGGCGGGCTGACTCAGTTCACGCGGGCGAGCGTGCTTGCGAATTCGTCGGCGGCGACGGGTTCGCCGATGCGGTTGCCCTGCAGATGATCACAACCGAGAACGCGCAAACGCTTGGCCTGTTCCTCGGTGCTCACCCATTCGGCGACGACCGTCATGTCGAGCGAGTGGGCCAACTGGATGATCGAGCGGACGATCGGGTCGTCGTGGCCTTGTTGGCCGATGTCGCGAACGAGTGAACCGTCGAGCTTCAGTACGTCGGCGGGGAAGTTGCGCAACGACGACAGCGACGAGAAGCCGCTCCCGAAGTCGTCGATTGCGACACGGATGCCCGCACGCTTGAGCGCATTGATGCTGCGGCCGATGCCGGGATTGTCGTCGAGGACGGTCTGTTCGATCACTTCGAACACCATTTGTGCCGGTTCGAGGCGCGCATCACGGAGAGCGGTGAGGGTGCGGTCGACGAACGACGGGTCGGTGAGTTGTTTCGACGACACGTTGACGTGCAGCGCGAACGATCTGTCGACGAGACCCGCGTCAATCCAGCTGCGCAGGTCGGCACATGCGCGAGTGACGACGAAGTCGCCGAGCGGCCCGATCATGCCCGACTCTTCGGCGACCGGGATGAACATGGACGGGGTCAGCTCGCCGCGCTGGGGGTGGTCCCAGCGCAGGTACGCCTCGACGCCCGCGTTGCGGCCGGTGTGCGCCGAAACGATGGGTTGGTAGACGAGCCGCATCTGGTCGGTGGCAAGGGCGCGTTCGAGGGCATTGGTCAACGCAACACGGTCGCGGGCCTCGGCGCGCATGGCCTCGCT
Organism: Actinomycetota bacterium; assembly: GCA_041164425.1. Taxonomy (GTDB): domain Bacteria; phylum Actinomycetota; class Acidimicrobiia; order Acidimicrobiales; family Ilumatobacteraceae; genus F1-20-MAGs119. Next base: position 2,865 of record JBEAPO010000146.1, on the reverse strand, counting down.
GTACACCTCGGCGCGACCGCGACCACGCTGTTTGGCGCGGTACATCGCCGTGTCTGCGTTGTTCAAGAGAATTTGTGCCGCATCGCCAGGGGAGTGCTCGGAGAGCAACTGCTGGGTCGACATCGCGATGCCGATGCTGGCCGAGGTGAAGATCTCGGTGCCCTGAAGAACCATTTGGCCGGTCACTGCCTGGAGGATGCGGTTCGCGATGTCGTTGGCGATGTGCTCGTCGGTGACACCGTCGCACAGCACCACGAATTCATCGCCACCATTGCGTGCGACCGTGTCGGACGGGCGGGTCGCATTCACGATGCGCTTTGCGATGTTGGATATGAGCACGTCACCAACGTCGTGGCCCATCGTGTCGTTCACGATCTTGAGGCGGTCGAGATCGATGAACATCACCGCGCAACCGGATTGCAGCGTGCGGTCTTTCTCCAGCGCGTCGGCTAGTCGCCGCAAGAACAGGACGCGGTTCGGCAGGCCGGTACGCGCGTCGTGGGTCGCTTGGCGTGTGAGTTCGTCGTGTAATTGCTTGGTCTCGGTGACGTCGCGGGCGATCGCGCTGAAGTGCTGCACGACGCCGCTCGCGTCGCGCACGACCTGCAAGGTCAGTGAAAGTGTGCGCACGATGCCGTCGGGGCTACGGAAACCGACCTCGCCGACCCACCGGTTCTCTGCGGGACCCGAAAGCGAGGCAGAAGCGTTCAACACCTCGCGCGGGACCTGGTCGCGAATCGCGCGGAGGAACGTGTCGGCGACTGTGTCATTGTCGGAGTCGCTGACACCGACGAGTTGCTTTGCTCCGTCATTGCAGAAGAGCAAACGTCCCGCACGATCGAATACGAGAACCGCATCTGCACTGACATCGAGAAGGCCGACCAACTGCTCGGAAAGTGTGCGGCGCGTCACCATATCGGTGTGGTCTGCAGCGGTCCCGACGTAGCCGACCAATGACCCGGTTGCGTCGCGCACGGGTTCGAGATGCAGCGAGATCCAACGCACCGTTCCATCCGCGGCGCGCAGCTCGCCATCGGCAGAGAGCAGGCGGAATTCGTGTGAGAACGCTCCGCCGAGCGGGCGCGTTTCTTCCCACGCGCGTTCGGCAGTCGCGCGTTCAGCCGGTGCGGCGTTCACCCACGGTGCCGACCCGACCACAACGGGTGCGCCACCGAGAACGAGTGCACGGAAAGCGTCGTTGACCGCGAGGAGACGGCCGTCGGCGTCGGTCTCGCAGACGGCGACGGGCAGGGAGGCGAGGACGCGATCGATGGGGCAAGTTTTGCACCCGCTTCGGCGGGTGCCGTGGATTCAAATTGTCACGGATTCAGGCGGTGAACGTGACGGCCGCAGCCTCGATGGCCGCGGCGTAGATCGCGTCTTGCATCGCGGCACCGTCGTCACCGTTTTGGACCTCGAGGACCTGGTCGAGCGCGTAGAGGGACAGCGAGTAGGCGTGTGTTTCGCCCTCGGGCGGGCAGGGCCCCGAAAATCCGATGGTTCCAGCCGAGTTGGTGGCCTGAACCGCGTTCGGGTCGACGCTTCCGGCCAGCAGTGCGCTGGTCACGGGGTCGATGTTTGCGACGACCCAGTGCGTGTACTCGGGGGCGTCCTCGTCGACGAGGACGAGGGCGAGCGACTTCGCGTCGGCGGGGACACCCGTCCAGGAGATCTCAGGTGATGCCTCGGGCCCGGCGCAGCGGTAGGCCTCGGGGACAGTGTCGCCGTCCGCCCACGGTGCAGTGACGGTGAGAACGACGGCGAACCCGCCGTCAACGGTGGTGTCGAGGGGTGCACCATCGTCGAGCGCGGCAAGTGTCGTGTCGGTCGCGAACATGGTCGTTGTTTGGGTCGACGCGATCTGTGCCACCGAGGGCTGTTTCATGTTGCGACCATCATCGGTGCTGCATGCCGCCGCAATGGCAACAGAGGCGACGAGCAGAGCCGTGATCGGGGCAATTCGGGGGCCACGCATACGTCGAGCCTATGTGAGCCGCCAGTAGCCTGACACGCCATGGACAGCGAGCAACTGTGTCTTCTCACGGTGCACGCACACCCCGACGATGAAGCGTCGAAGGGGGCGCCAACTCTGGCCAAGTACGCGGCTGAAGGTGTGCGCACGGTGTTGGTTTGCTGCACGGGCGGCGAAGAGGGGGACGTGAACAACCCTCATCTGAAGGAATCCGGCCAGCCGTTCCATGGTCTCGACGCTGCGGCGGAAAAGGCACTGCTCGCCGAGATGCGACCGCACGAACTCGCGCTGTCGGCTGAGGTCATCGGGTTCCACGCGGTCCACATGCTCGGGTACCGCGACTCGGGCATGCAGGGTGCCGAGTCGAACAATCATCCCGATTGCTTCCACATGGCTCCGCTCGACGAGGCAACCGAGCGTCTTGTTGCGATCATCCGCACCGAGCGGCCGCAGGTGATCATCACGTACAACGACGATCAGTCGAGTTATCCGCACCCCGACCATCTGAAGGTCCACGACATCTCGATCGCTGCCTTCCAGCGTGCCGGTGACCCGACGTGGTACCCCGATGCGGGGCCGGTGTGGCAACCGTCGAAGATGTACTACACGTTGTGGTCGAAAATGCGCTTGGTTGCGTTGCACGAAGGGATGCTGAAGCACCGCGGTGAGTCACCCTTCGACGAAAAGTGGATGGCTCGCGCGAACCAGGACTGGCGCATCACGACGCGACTGCACATTGGTCAATACATGGCCGCGCGTTCGGGTGCGCTCATGGCGCACGCAACGCAGATCGACCCCGATGAGCCGTTCTGGTTCGGCCTGACTGACGAGCAACTGGCCGAGGTGTACCCGTGGGAAGACTGGGTGCTCGCGCGCAGCATCGTCGATGGGCC
>JBEAPO010000145.1:0-34150 GCA_041164425.1 Actinomycetota bacterium | reverse complement strand
CTCCGCAGTAATCACCCGACTGTGTCACACCTTGCACATGGACCGATCGCCCGAGTGATCACGGCAGACCACCGCCTCGACTACGGACTCGGCGACTCATCGCCGCTCGGGCGTCTCTACGACGCACACGCCAAGGTCGTGTTGATCGGCGTCGACCACGACAACAACACGTCGTTGCATCTCGCGGAGAACCGCGCCGACTGGCCGGGCAAGGCGTTTCGGCATCAAGGTTCGCCCGTCGTCATCGACGGGCAACGCGCTTGGGTCACCTACGAAGAACTTGACCCCGACACCGACGACTTCATCGACGTCGGACGGGCGCACGCCGAGGTGCATGGCGAAAGCGTCGCTCAATTGGGTGCCGGAATCGTCCGCTGCATCGACATGCGTTCGCTCGTCGACTTCGCAACGACATGGTTCACCGCCAATCGCGGACGACCACAGTGATTCCACGCGAGGATCTTCTTCCGAGACCAACCGGGGGACGTTTCGTTGTCGGGGCCAAGCCGATCACGCAAGAAGAGTGGCTGCCGCCCGACGCAGAGATGCTGCGGATGCGCACGATGATCCGTTCGGCGCACCCTGCCGAAGTCTTTGCCTGCATGGATGGCTGGGGATCGGAAGTCGCGGCAGTGTTTGATGCATTGCCAACCGACACTCCTGACGACATCTGTGTCCTGGGCAGCGTGAACGAGCGGTGGGTCCTTGTCGGTGGTGAGTTGTGTTTCCCCAACCGCTGGGTTCTCGCCGAGAAGATCGGACTACCGGTTCTCGACATTCACGGCCCGGTGCCCAGGTATGCGGCACAGGTCGGTGCGGGCGTCGACTCGCTCATCGATCGTCTCGCCGACGGACGCATCGTCGAACGTTCGAACTGGAGCATCTCCGACACCGGCGATTTCTTCGAACCGCGGACACCGCCGCCGAATCCTGACATCGACCCCGCCGATTTGCTGTTGCGTGTCGAGCGTCAAACCCTCCGTCGTCTGGACGACGTTGTCGTGTTCACCATTCGCACCTACATAGAGCCGATGCCGAGTTTCCGCGAACGTCCACGCGAGCAAGTCGACTCATTCGTCCGTGTTCTCCATGAGGCCCCGGCCGACGTTCGCGAGTACAAGTCGATTACGACGTACGTCGAACCGCTCTGCGGTTACCTCACGTCAGGATTGAGCGACTGAACAAAAGTGGGAATCCGGGAAGTAATGACAATCCAAATTTGTTGGGGATCTACGCGGTGGTAATGGTGTGCAAGAAGATGACGTAGGGCGACGACTTGTCGCCACTCAATGCCATCGTGCTGTGACTTGAACTCGTGTCCAAGGGAATTCGCGGCTTCGCCGATGATTTCAAGCAGCCGTTCTGCGGCGCGTTGAGCAATCTTGCTCTAGAGAAAGTCTTCCAACGAAAGTTTTGAGATCTCTGCGAGATCGTTGGCACATTCAAGGATGTCAAGAAGTCTCTGGTGATCGTCGCGAGTCAAGTGGTACCGCCTCGTTCAGGATGTGGCTGTCACGGGGCTTGAGACCACCGACGGAAACAACGTCGACGGAGATGCCAAGGAGAGATTCAACGGACTCTTGAATGTCCATGAGATCGAAGATTGAGCTGTTCGGCCGGAATTCAACGAGAAGGTCGACATCGCTCGATTCGGTGTCGTCTCCGCGAGCCATCGAGCCGAAGAGCGACACGTTGACACCGTGATGTCGTCGAACAATGTCGACGATGGCGGCTCGGTGTTCTTCGAGCACCAGTTGCCTTCTCGTCATGAGGGGATCGTAACGGGCGGGTGTTATGTCGTGTAGTCCGCATTGATGCGGACGTAGCCATCGGTGAGGTCGCATCCCCACACGGTGGCTGAGGCGTTGCCATTGTTCAATGACACGTGGATGAGCACGTCGTCGCCCTTCATGTAAGCCGACAGTCGGTCGAGCCCCGCGGCATCGACTTGGCTCGGGTACACCTCTTGTGTTCCGAAGCGGATGACGACCTTCTCTTGGTCGATGTCGGCGTCGTTGCACTTGCCGACGGCCATTGCGACGCGGCCCCAGTTGGGGTCGGCGCCGTGGACCGCGGTCTTGACGAGTGGTGAGTTGACGATCGACTTCGCCACGCGCTTGGCCTGTTCCGCGTCGCGGGCACGGTCGACGGTGACTTCGATCAAGGTCTCGGCACCTTCGCCGTCGCGCGCCACCTGTTTCGTCAGGGAAAGTGCGACGTCGTACAACGCGGATTCGAAAGCGGCTTCGTCGACGGCTCCGGACACGCCGCTCGCGAGGATGACGGCGGAGTCGCTGGTGGAAGTGTCGGTGTCGACGGAAACACAGTTGAACGTTCGGTCGATGACGCGGCGGAAGATTTCGTCGAGGCGAGCCGGCGCAATATTTGCGTCGGTGAACATCATGGTGATCAAGGTCGCCATGTTGGGTTCGATCATGCCGACACCCTTGGCAACGCCGACGACACGCGCAGCGGATCCGGCAACCGTTGCCTCTGCGATCTTGTGCACCGTGTCGGTCGTCATGATGCCGCGCGCAACGGATTCGGCGTCGGTTCCGTCGATGGTCTTCGGGATGTTGGCGAGTCCGCGACGGATGCGATCCATCGGGTAGGGGCGTCCGATGACGCCCGTCGAGGCAATGACAACGTCGTACGGATTGCATCCGATCGAATCTGCGACACCGGCGACGACCTCGATGGCATCGGCCAAACCCTGAGGGCCGTTGGCGACGTTCGCGTTCTTCGAGATCACGACCATCGCGCGGGCCGTGTTGTCCGCGATGTGTTTGCGGCTGACTATGACGCTCGGTCCCGCGAAGCGACTCTGCGTGAACACTCCTGCCGCCGCACATTTCGATTCGGCAACGACGAGAGTGAAGTCGTCGGTCGTGTCCTTCACGCCGATGTTGGCAACGTACGAACGGAATCCGGCGGGAAGGGTGACTACCACGCCGTCAGGCTATTTGCTTCCGCGGGCCGGGTGGCGTCCAATTACTTCGCTGCGAAGCGGTCGCGCATGCGAAGGAGCGTCTGCTCCATCGACTTGTGGTTCTTCGCGAAGGCGTTGATGACCTTCAGCATCAGCTTCGACTTGTTCTTCTTCCAGTCGAACTCTTCGGTCACTTTGGTGCCGCCGTCGGCCTGGGGCTCGAGGATGTAACGCCAAATGTGGCCGCCGAAGTGGCGCCAGGCGATGCAGGCGTTCTCTTCGAACTCGACGACCTCATTGGTGATTTTGTAGGGCACGCCCATCTTCATGTCCATACCGAACTTGGCTCCGAGCGACAAGCGGTCGGGGGCGTTCGACTGCGGCGCTTTGACGTTGCCCGAGCCGTCGATGATTGCATGGCCGGCGGGGCTGGCGAGAAGGTCGAAGATGTCCTTGGCCGCGGCCGGCACAACGAGAGACACGCGGATCACCTCGTTCTTCGAGTCGATGATGCTTTCGATGAACGGCGAGGTTGTCATGCGAGGTATTCGAGCACAGCGGCGGCGCAACGTCTACCCGAGTACATGGCTCCCTGGATCGAGCCCGTGTCGCGGTGGTCGCCCGTGACAAAGAGGCCATCGCCAAGTGAGACGGCCTTCTTCGGCGAAAACGGCGGGGTTTGGTCGGGTTGGCCGTGACTGATGTTGTAGGTGCGCAGGTGACGCCACTGCGTCACGTCCTTGCCCCACCACCAGCGCAGCTGTGCGAGAACGGTGTCGCGAAGGCCGGGGTGTGTTTCTTCGGTGGCCCCGGGGCAGGCCGCTGCGATGAGGTGTTGTCCAGCGGGGGCGTACTCGGGGGCGACGTTGCTCATCACCGCGAAGTTGAGAACGGGCCCGCCCGAGTAACCGTCGAGGGCGATGAGTTTGTGTGGCGTCGGTGCCTTCGGCGCTGCAAAGTAGAAGCAGCTGACGGGGCGTGAACCGGGCGCTGCGATGCCTGTCAGTTTTGCCGCGGCGGGTCCTTCTGTGGCGACGACGACGGCGCGAGCTTCGATGCGCGTGCCGGTCGTGGTTGTGATGCCGTTTGCGTCGACGGTTGCCACCGGAGAGTTCAGGCGAACAACCGCAGGATGAAGGTGCGCGGCGAGTTGTTCCGACAGCGCCCCCATGCCGAGCGCGGGCACTCCCGTATCGCCGTTCGAGAGTGATTGGAAGATGACGTCGAACATGCGGCGCGATGTCGCAAGGTGCGGGTCGAGCTGAATGCCCCCGACAAGCGGCTTGAAAAAAGTGTCGACGATGCGCTTCGAGAAACCGGCTTCGGCGAGTGCCTCGGCCGTCGCGACGTCGTCGCCACGCAGCAGTGTGCGGGCCGGAGTGCGGTGCATGCGCAGACGAAACAGAGCGATGCGCGCCTTGTCGGCGAGGTTGCCGATCGGGGCAAGCGCGGTCGAGGCGAGATGCGCCGGGTCACGGAACGGGTCTGTGACGACATGGTTCTTGTCTCTCGTACGAACGAGTGCGCCGGGTGCGAATTTGCGCATCGACAACTTCACGAGATCGATCTCGCTGCGTACTTCGGGGTAAGCGGTGAGAAGAACTTGGAATCCACGATCGAGTCGAAACCCGTCGACGATGTCGGTGCGCACGCGACCGCCGACGCCGTCACTTGCTTCCAGCACCGCGACGCTGCGGCCGGCGCGTTGCAGGTGGCGGGCACAGGACAGGCCAGCGAGGCCCGCACCCACGACAACGACGTCGTAGTTTTCGTTCGCAGATTCCGGCATTTACTTGCGAAGCAGGTCGCGCAACGCTGCGTCGAGCGTGGAGTGCGTGAACACGTAACCGTCTGCGAGCAGAGCCTTCGGCACCACGCGCTGGCCTGTGAACAGCAACGCGTCGGCGAGTTCCGAGCCGAGCAGGGCCTTCGGGCCGAAGCCGGGAATGGGGAGAATCGCGGGACGCTTGACGACGGCGGCGAGCACCTTGGTGAACTCGGCATTGGTGACCGGATTCGGTGCGGTGAGATTGACCGCGCCACTGAGGTTGCTCCTCAGCAGGTGTGAGATGGCGCGCACTTCATCGGTGATCGAAATCCAGCTTTGCCACTGGCGGCCGTTGCCGAAGCGACCGCCCAGGCCGAACTTGAAGAGTGGTAACTGCTTCTTCAGCGCGCCGCCTTCGGTGGCTAGCACGATGCCGGTGCGCAGGTGAACCGTGCGGATGCCCGCTGCCTGTGCGGGGCCCGTTGCGCGTTCCCAGCGTTCACAGACATCGGCAAGAAAGCCGGTTCCGTGCGAACCGTTTTCGTCGAGTTCTTCGTCGCCACGCGCGCCGTAGATGCCGATGGCCGAGCCCGAGAGGAAGATCGTCGGGCGCTTCTCGGTTTCGGTCATTCGCTGTGCCAGCAACTCGGTGCTGCGCGTGCGGCTCTCGAGAATTTCGCGCTTGTACGATTCGCTCCAGCGTTTGTCGCCGATGCCCGCTCCTGCGAGGTGGATGACGGCGTCGACGCCTTCGAGGTCACGTGCACTCAACTTTCCGTTCGCCGGGTCCCATGTGATCTCGGCGGGGGAGGCGGCGGGGCGGCGGACGAACGAGACCGTTTCGTGACCGTTACCGCGCAGGTGGGAGGTGAGCGCCGTGCCGATGAGGCCCGACGCACCGGTGATGGCGATGCGCATGTTGAAAAGGGTATGTCCTTCGTAGGCTGGTTGTCCCGATGAGCACACGGAAACTCATACTCACTGCGCTGCTGTGCGGCCTCGCGATTCTCATCGCGGGTGGTGTCAAGCTCATCCAGGTTGCCAACGACGAAACAGAGGTACAGGTGTTGGCGCTCGGCGACGAGGCGACGCTCGGCGACATGACGGTGTCGGTTCTCGAGATCGACCGACGTCCCGACGCGACATTGGTCACGGTCACGATGACGGGTGTCGACCTCGCCGAGGGAGCCGCCGACGGCTGGCGCTTGCTCGGGGACGGTCGGGTTCAAGAACCCGCCAATGAGAACGGTCGGGTTCAAGAACCCGCCAATGAGAACGGTCGGGTGCAGGAGCCTGCCGTGCCATCTGCGGCGAATGGCTGCACAACGGTGACTGCGGATTCGCCGACGCGCTGCACCATCGGCTTCGAGGCCGTCGAGTCGGTGCCCACGGTGGCGTACGTGCGTGCAGGTGAGCAGCGCCAGTGGGCTGCTGTAACGCCCTAGCCATTAGGGTTGGCGGAGTTATGGCAGACATTTACGACCTCGTGGTTATCGGCGGCGGTCCAGGTGGCTATGCGGCGGCGTTTTATGGTGCCTCCGCCGGCCTTTCCGTGGTCCTGATAGAGAAGGACACCATCGGCGGCACCTGCCTGAACCGTGGTTGCATCCCCGCCAAGGCGTTCCTCGAAACCGCGGCGGTCGCCCGCCACGTTGCGCACTCCGCAGACTTCGGCGTCAACTCGACGGCGAACGGTGTCGACTTCTCTGTCACGCAGGCGCGCAAGCAGAAGATCGTCGAGGGGCTGGTCAAAGGTCTCACCGGTCTCACCAAGTCGAAGAAGGTCACCTATCTGCTCGGCACCGGTTCGCTCGGCGCGGGCAAGACAGTCACGGTCACCGCGGCCGACGGTTCAACGCAACAGGTGCAGGGCAAGAGCATCATCCTCGCCGCGGGTTCGGTGCCGCGCACCATTCCGGGTTTCGAAGTCGGCGGTCCGATCATGACCTCCGACGAAGTGTTGATGCTCGACAAGTTGCCCGCACGCGTCGCCGTCATCGGTGGCGGTGCGATCGGATGCGAGTTCGCGTCGACGTTCGCCGATCTTGGTTCGCAGGTCACCATCCTCGAAGGCCTGCCGAAGATTCTCCCCGGCCTCGACATCGACCTCGCCAACGTCGTCGTGAAGAGCTTCAAGAAGAAGAACATCGACATCAAGACAGGTGTCTCGGTGAAGGGCCACACGCCGAACGGCAGCGGAGGCACCGTCGTCGTTTTCGGCGAGGGTGAAAGCCTCGAGGTCGATGCTGTCGTTGTTTCGGTCGGGCGTCGTCCGTACGCCGATCTTCTCGGCTTGTCGGGAACCGCTGTGAAGACCACCGAGCGCGGCTTCATCGAGGTCAACGAGTACTGCGAAACGGCCGAAGCGGGGGTGTACGCAATCGGCGACATCATCAACACCCCGCAGCTCGCGCACGTCGGCTACGCCGAGGCGATCGTTGCTGTGAAGCGCATTCTCGGCGAGCCGGTTGCACCGGTCGCTTACGACCGCGTGCCGTGGGCCATCTACTGCCACCCCGAAGTGGCATGGGCGGGTCACAGCGAGGAGAGCGCAAAGGCAGCGGGTTTCGACGTCGTCGTCGGCAAGCACCAGTTCCGCGCGAACAGCCGCGCGATGATCGTCGGCGAAACCGATGGTCTGGTGAAGGTCATCGCGAAGAAGAACGCCGATGGAACGGCCGGCCAGGTGCTGGGCGTGCAGATGGTCGGCCCGTGGGTGACCGAGCAGTTGTCGGGCGGATATCTCGCCGTCAACTGGGAAGCCACGGTCGCCGAGGTCGCCGAATTCATCCAGCCGCACCCCAGCCTTTCGGAACTCTTCGGCGAAACGATGCTGTCGATGACCGGACGTTCGATCAACGCCTAGAAAAAGTAGGGCACAGACATGGCAAACGTAACCCTCCCGCAACTCGGTGAAACCGTCACCGAAGGCACCATCACGAAATGGTTCAAGAAGGTTGGCGACGCCGTCGCGGCCGATGAGCCGCTCTTCGAGGTGTCCACCGACAAGGTCGACACCGAAGTGCCGTCACCGGTCGCCGGCGTTCTCACCGAGATCAAGGCCAACGAAGGTGACACGGTTCCCGTCGGCGCAGTGATCGCAGTCGTCGGCGATGCCGGTGCTGCACCTGCTCCGGCACCTGCGGCCGCACCCGCACCCGCTGCGGCAGCCGCTCCTGCTCCTGCGCCAGAAAAGGCCGCCGAGCCTGCTCCTGCGCCCGCACCAGTTGCGGAGACTGTTGTGAAGGCTGCTCCGGCGCCGAGTGTCGGCGGTGCACCGTTGTTGTCGCCCGTCGTGCGTCGACTCATCGCCGAGAACAATCTCGATGTTGCATCGATCGCGGGCACGGGCCCGGGTGGTCGTATCACGCGCGAAGACGTTCTCGCGGTGATCGATGCGCAAGGTGGCAAGGCTGCTCCCGCTGCGACACCCGCCGCTTCGCCCGCCCCGGCTGCGGCAGCCGCACCCGCGCCGGCTCCGGCTCCGGCCGCAAAGCCTGCGGCAAAGAAGGAATCCGGTGCGGTGTCGGAAGACGGCCGCGAAAAGCGCATCAAGTTGTCGAAGATTCGCAAGCTGACCGGTGAGCACATGGTGATGTCGAAATCGGTCAGCCCGCACACGTTCAGCGTGGTCGAGGTCGACTACGCCAACGTCGACCGCGCCCGGAACAAAGTGAAGGACGAGTTCAAGAAGAGCGAAGGTTTCAGCCTCACGTACCTGCCGTTCATCTCGCGCGCGGTCGTCGACGCGATCACCGAGTTTCCGCACATGAACGCCTCGGTCGACGGCAACGAACTCGTCGTGCACAACTACGTCGACCTCGGCATCGCAGTCGACCTCGACTATCAGGGTTTGTTGGTGCCGGTCGTGCGTGACGCGGAAACGAAGCGTTTGCGCGCGCTCGCTCGCGAGATCAGCGACCTCGGCACGCGTGCCAAGAACCGCAAACTCACGCCCGACGAAATCCAGGGCGGCACGTTCACTCTGTCGAACAACGGATCGGCGGGTTCGGTTCTCACCATGGCGGTCATCAACCAGCCACAAGTGGCGATCATCTCCACCGATGCGATCGTGCGCAAGCCGGTCGTTGTGAACACGCACGACGGTGGTGAATCGATCGCTATCCACCCGGTCGGCAACCTCGCGATGAGCTGGGATCACCGCGCATTCGACGGCGCCTACGCGGCCAACTTCCTCTCGAAGATCAAGCAGATCCTCGAGACCCGCGACTGGACCGCCGAGCTCTAAGCCGGCCATGTCCGCAGTGCTGAACGTTCGATGGTTGGGGCGCGTGCCCTACCGCGAGGCGTTCGCGTTGCAGGAAGCGTTGTTCTCGCATTCAGATCGGCAGTACCTGCTGCTGCTCGAGCATCTGCACGTATTCACCTACGGTCCCAGTGCCGAACTCGACAAGAACCTGAAGTGCTCGCCCGAAGCGGTGGGTGCCGAATTGGTGAAGGTGAATCGCGGCGGTGACGTCACGTACCACGGCCCCGGCCAGTTGGTCGGTTACCCGATTCTCACGCTCGCGCCGAAGCACGGCGGCAAGGCCGGGCCTGCCGATACCACGGCGTACGTCCACGGCATCGAACAGGTCGTCATCGACTCGCTCGACGAACTTGGTGTTGCCGGCGCCTCTCGTTTCGACGGCTACCCGGGCGTGTGGCTTGGCGTCGACGAGGGTCGCCCGCGCAAGATCTGCGCGATCGGCGTGCGTCTCACCCGCGGTCGCACGATGCACGGTTTCGCACTGAACGTTGAAACTGACCTCACGTACATGCGCGAACACATCGTGCCGTGCGGCATCGCCGAGCATCCGGTCACGTCGCTGCGCGAAGAGGGAATCGATGCCTCGATGCGAGAAGTTGCAGATGTGGTTGCACGCCATGTCGCCGCACGGTTTTCGAACGGCACCGTCGACCGTCGCGATGTTGCTTGGGTGCACCGCCCCGAGGATCTGTCGCCGTTCTCGCGCGGCGCGGGTGCGGGCGAGAAAGTTCGCCTCACCGGTCGCCTCGCTCAAGCCGGTGTCACGGGTGGTATCGCGATCGAAGAACGCAAGCCCGAATGGCTGCGGCCGAAGGTGCACCACGGCCCCGAGGTGTTGGAAACCAAGAAGGTCGTGCGCGACCTCGGTCTCGTCACCGTGTGCGAGGAAGCGGGTTGTCCGAATCTCTCGGAATGCTGGGCCGATCGCACGGCAACTTTCATGGTGTTGGGCGAGCGTTGCACGCGAGCGTGTGGTTTCTGCCTCGTCGACACGCGCAAGCCGCTCGACCCCGAAACCGATGAGCCGGCGCGCGTGGCCGAGGCGGTTGCGCGCATGGGTCTGATGCACGCGGTGCTGACGATGGTGGCCCGCGATGACCTCGCCGATGGTGGTATGGCGCACGTCGCCGACTGTGTTCGCGCGATTCGTCGACGTTCACCCCTCACGCGTGTCGAAACCTTGATCTCCGACGTGAAGGGAACCAATTCGCTCGACCTTCTCATTGCGGCGAAGCCCGACGTGTTGAACCACAACATCGAAACCGTCGCGCGGCTGCAACGTGCGGTCAGGCCCAGCGCGGGCTACGCGCGCAGTCTGTCGGTGTTGGCGCGGGGCAAGGCAGCAGATCTCACCACGAAGTCGGGCATCATCGTCGGCATGGGCGAAACCGTCGACGAAGTCGAGGCGACGCTCGTCGACCTGGCGAGCGTGGGGGTCGACATCGTCACCATCGGCCAGTATCTGCGGCCGACCACGAACCATCTTCCGGTTGCACGCTGGGTCGAGCCCGCCGAGTTCGATCACCTGAAGTCGTTCGGTGAATCGCTCGGCATCGGCCACGTCGAGTCGAGCCCGCTCACGCGTTCCAGCTATCACGCACGCGAATCCGCCGAGTCGGCGGGTGTTGCGATTCCGGTGGTGATCTCGTGAACTCGCGCGGGGGTTCGGCACTGCCGTCGTCGGTGTTCGAAGAACGCCTTGCCCGCGTGCAGCAGGCAATGGCGGCACGCGACGTCGACGTCGTCATGTTGTCGGTCGGCCACGACCTGCCGTACCTCACCGGTTACCACGCGATGCCGTTGGAACGTCTCACGATGCTCGTCGTTCCGCGAGAGGGCATTGCGACCCTCGTCATTCCGCGTCTGGAAGAGCCCCGCGTCGCACCGCATCCAACGGTGTTTGCGACGGCACCGTGGAACGAGACCGACGACCCCGTAGCCCTCACGGCGAAACTTGCCAAGAGTTCACGGCGTGTGGCTATCGGCGATCAATTGTGGGCGCGGTTCCTCGTCGAACTGTTGCCCCACATGCCGAACGTCGACTGGATTCGCGCGGTCGACGTCGTCGGCCCGTTGCGTCGCGTGAAGACGGCGGCCGAAATCGCTGCACTGCAGCGTGCAGGAGCCGCGGCCGACCGTGTCGCGACGCAACTGCATGCCGGTGCAATTCCGCTGATCGGTCGTACCGAAGCGCAAGTGTCGGCCGACATCTCGCAGCGCCTCCTCGACGAGGGCCACGACGTGGTCAACTTCGCCATCGTCGCCGCCGGTGACAACGCAGCAAGCCCGCACCACCATCCGGGTGAACGTGTCATCCGCGGGGGAGAGATCGTTCTCTGCGACTTCGGCGGCACCATGGCCGATTACTGCAGCGACATCACGCGCTGCGTGTACCTGGGTGAGCCGTCGGCCGAGGTACGCGATGCCTACGCGGTTCTGAAAGAAGCACAGGCCGCGTCGGTGGCCTCGGCGGTCGTCGGCGCCACCTGCGAATCGGTCGACGCCGCGGCACGCGACATCATCACCGCGGCGGGCTACGGCGAGTATTTCGTGCACCGCACCGGTCATGGCATCGGCATGGAAGCCCACGAAGACCCGTACATCGTGTCGGGGAACACCGAACGCCTCGAGGCCGGTCATGCGTTCTCCATCGAGCCGGGTATCTACATCCCGGGCAGGTTCGGCATGCGCCTCGAAGACATCGTGGTCGCAACCATCGACGGACCGTTGCCGATGAACGCCGTGTCGCACGACCTCGTCGTTCTCGCCTAAGTTCTCTCCCGTAGTTCGCCGTATCGAACCGGGGGTATCGAAATGCTGGACGTTCTCATTCGTGGTGGGGAAGTCGTCGATGGAACAGGCGCGCCGCGTCGCCGTGCCGACGTGGGCATTGCCGACGGAAAGGTCGTCGCGATCGGCAACGTCACCGACGAAGCGAAGAAGACGATCGATGCCACCGGCAAGTTGGTGACGCCAGGCTTCATCGACCTGCACACGCACTACGACGCGCAGGCGTTCTGGGACACTTCGCTCAGCCCGTCGCCGTTGCACGGCGTCACCACGGTCATGGCGGGTAACTGTGGTTTCACCATCGCGCCGCTCACTTCCCAGGATGGCGACTACCTGATGCGCATGCTCGCGCGCGTCGAGGGCATGCCCCTCGAGAGCCTGCAGGAAGGCGTGCCGTGGAACTGGAGCACGACAGGTGAGTTCCTCGACGCGATCGACGGAAAGTTGATGCCGAACGCCGGCTTCCTCGTCGGTCACAGCGCGCTGCGTCGCGTGGTGATGCACGACGACGCTACTCGTCGCGAGGCGACTCCCGAAGAGATCGACGCCATGTGCGAACTGTTGCGCCAAGGTTTGCGCGCCGGAGGCATGGGCTTTTCCTCGACCTGGTCGACGAGCCACAACGACCACACCGGTGTGCCGGTGCCGTCGCGGCACGGCTCACGCGAAGAGCTCATCGCTCTATGTCGCGTGGTCAGTGAATTCCCCGGAACCACCCTCGAGTTCATTCCTGCCGTCGGTCGCTTCGAGCGCGAGACGTTCGAATTGATGGCCGACATGAGCGCCGCGGCAAACCGCCCGCTGAACTGGAACCTCTTGCAGGTGTACGCCCAGAACTGGGAGCTCGTGCAACACCAACTCGAGGGCTACGACATCGCAAAAGAGCGGGGCGGAAAGGTTCTCGCACTAACTCTTCCCGACACGTTCCGCACGCGCCTCAATCTGCGCAGCGGGTTCATCCTCGACATCCTCAACGGTTGGGATGAGTTGATGGCGTTGCCTCCCGAGGAGAAGTTGGCGATGCTCCGCGACCCGAAGGGCCGCCAAGAGATGAACGACAAGGCGCAGTCGACCGTCGGCCCGACGCGTTCGATCGGCAACTGGGCGGCGTACATGTTGCTCGAGACGTTCAGTGACAAGTGGAAGCCTTATCAGGGTCGTCTCATCGGCGACATCGCCAAGGAACTCGGCAAAGAGCCGTGGGACGCGCTCGCCGACATCGTGGTCGATGACAATCTCAACACCGTCATCACCGTGCCCGACAAGGGCCAGGGTGATGACACGTGGGCCAAGCGTGTCGAAGTGTGGCGCGATGATCGCGCGATCGTCGGTGCAAGCGATGCCGGCGCCCACCTCGACATGATCGACTCGTTCTCGTTCTCGACGACGTTGCTCGCCCGCGCGGTGCGCGAGCGCAACTTGATGTCGTTCGAAGAGGCCGTGACACACCTCACCGATCGTCCTGCCCGTCTGTACGGCCTGCGCGATCGTGGTCGCCTTCAAGAGGGCTACTTCGCCGACGTCGTCGTGCTCGATCCCGCAACGGTTGGCCCGGGCGAGGTGTACATGAAGTTCGACCTTCCCGGCGGCGCGGGTCGCGTCTACGGCGAGGCCGTGGGTATCGAGCACGTCATCGTGAACGGCGTTCCCGCCGTCGAAAACGGTGAACTCCTCGCTGCGCGACCCGGCTCGCTCATTCGCTCGGGACGCGACACCGACACCGTCACCGCGCGCTGAACCACCCGCGACGGGTCGCCGTCGCCTAACTTGCAACCTGTGATTCGCCTCGACGCATCGACGGTTCTGTTGCAGTGGGCGAGTGGTGGCTTGCTCTTCTGTTGGCTCACGGTTCGCAACAGTGAAATCGGCCGTGGGTACACGTGGTTGTTGCACGGTGTGTACGCGGCAATGGCTGCGGGTGCATTCGCGGCCGGCTTGGCGCTCGGCACGGTGCCGGTGCGCGAAGCTGCGGCGCTGATCGTCGTGGTGCTGGCGCTGGTGACTCTGCGCAAGACCCCGCCGCACCGATTGTTGATCGCCCCGTTGATCGGCGGCATCGGTGTGGTGGCGGGTGCGCTCGACGCGTCGTCGGGGACGTGGGATTCACTGCTGGCGTCGTACCGCGTGGTCATCGGGGCGATGTTCCTCGGTGCCATCACCGATGCGATGTTGCTCGGCCACTGGTACCTGGTGCAGCCGGGCATGCAGCGCAAGTTGCTGAAGGACCTGGTCGACGTCATGTACTGGGCTCTGCCCCTCGAAGTGATCGCGATGTTGCTGCCGACGGGCATGGTCAGCGTGCTGACGGGTTCCATCGATGACGGGTGGAACGGCATGTTGGGCTGGTTCTGGATCGCTTGCGTGGTGATGACCGCAGTCCTGGTGGTGGTGACGAAGGCCGCGTTGAAAGAGCGCAGCTACTCGGCGGTGATGGCGGCAACTGGCCTGCTGTATCTGGCGATTCTCACGTCCTTTGGCACCGACCTGGTGGCGCGCGCAACCCTGGCGGGATAGCCCGCACGTTTGGGGTCGTTTTCAGGCTGCGGTCTAGATTCGGTCGCCATGGAAGCCTTCCCGCGCACGATTTTCGACGAGACCCACGACCAGTTCCGCGCCGCGTTCCGCGGTTGGCTCGACGACCGTGTGGTGCCGAATCACGAGGAGTGGGAACGCGACGGCATCACCCCGCGCGACCTGTGGTTCGATGCCGGCAAGCAGGGTTTCCTCGGCCTCACGGTTCCCGAGTCGTACGGCGGCGGCGGCACGAACGACTACCGCTTTGCGTCGATCATGACCGAAGAAATTGGTACGACGGGCGTCATCGGTAGCGGCAATGGCATCACGTTGCACAACGACATCGTTCTCCCGTACTACCTGGAACTCGCCAACGAAGAGCAGAAGAAGCGCTGGCTGCCGGGCATGTGTACCGGTGAGTTGATCGGTGCGCTGGGTATCACAGAACCGAACACCGGTTCCGACGTGGCGGGTGTGCGCACGACTGGTGTGAAGAAGGGTGGCGTCTACATCGTGAACGGTGCCAAGACATTCATTTCGAACGGCATCAACAGCGACCTCGTCATCACGGTGTGCAAGACCGACCCCGAAAAGGGGCATCGTGGATTCTCGTTGCTCATCGTCGAGCGCGGCATGAAGGGCTTCGAACGCGGCCGCAATCTCGACAAGTTGGGCATGCACGCACAGGACACAGCCGAGTTGTTCTTCAACGACGTCGAAGTGCCGGCCGAGAACCTGCTTGGTGAAGAGGGCATGGGTTTCGTCTACCTGATGACCAACCTCGCCCAGGAACGCCTCGGCATCGCCGTTGGCGCGATTGCCGTGGCCGACGCTGCTGTGAAGTGGACGCTCGACTACACGAAAGAGCGCAAGGCGTTCGGCCAGTCGATCTCGCAGTTCCAGAACTCGAAGTTCCTGCTCGCAGAACTCGCCACCGAAGTGCAGATCGCCCAGGTGTACGTCGACCGCTGCATCGAACTGCACTGTGAAGCGAAGTTGAGCGCCGAGCAGGCGGCAGCCGCGAAGTACTGGTGCACCGAACTGCAGAACAAGGTCGTCGACCGCTGCCTGCAGCTGCACGGTGGCTACGGCTACATGCGCGAGTACCCGATCGCGCGCGCGTGGGCCGACAGCCGCATTCAAACCATCTACGGCGGCACGACCGAGATCATGAAAGAGATCGTCGGCCGTTCGCTGACCCGCTGACGATCTAAAAGATCACTTCTTCTTTCTGGCGCGATCTAAAGGATCACTTCTTTTCTTTGGCGCGATCTAGAAGATCGCGCCTGCTTCGCGGAGGGCGACGGGGTCGAGGCCGATTTCGCGCACGATGTCATCGCTGTGTTCACCGCGCATCGGGGCGGGCGCGCTGACCCGCAGTTGCGTGTCGCTGAAGCGCGCGGCGGGGCGCACCTCGCGCACCTTGCCCATGACGGGGTGCGTGCGCTCGACGAAGATCTTGTTGTTCTTGATCTGGGCGTCGTTGGGCAGGTCGGCGATCGAGTTCACGGGCGATGCGGGCAGGTCGTGCTCTTCGGCGACGCGCAGGAAGTCGGCGAGTTTCGTTTGCGACGAGAGTTCCTTCATCGTCTTCACCAGTTCACCCGCGTTCTGCGAGCGCGCAGCGGCGGTGGAAAAGCGCGGGTCGTCGGCAAGTTCGGGGCGACCGAGCGCGGCCCACAGGCCCTTGAACTCGACGTCGCTGACTGCAGAGCTCGCGCAATAACCATCTTCGAGAACCGTGACGTTGTAGTTCGCACCCAACGTGGGCATGCGAATCGCGTCTTCGTCGAGCACGGTGGCGTCCATGCCGGCATCGGGCCATAGGAACGACACGGCCGCATCGAGCATCGCGAGCACGATGTGCTGGCCCTGTGCGGTGCCGCGCTCGCGCGCGAACAGTGCTGCGCAGATCGACTGCATCGCCGTGTACGAGGTGACCTTGTCGCAGGCAAGGTTGCGCAACATCTGCGGCTTGCCGGTTCCGGGGTCGGACTGCACCGACGCCACGCCGCTGGCGGCCTGGATGACGTTGTCATAAACGCGACGGTGGCTGTTCGGGCCGTCGGGGCCGTAGCCGCTGATCGACACGTAGATGATGCCGGGATTGAACTTCTTCACGTCGTCGTAGCCGAGACCGAGACGTTCCATCGCCCCCGGTCGGTAGTTCTGCACGAAGACGTCGGCCTGTGCGATCAACTTCGTGAGGATCTCGAGTCCCTCTTTCGACTTCACGTTGAGATTGATCGAACGCTTGCCGCGGTTGTTGAGATGGAACAGACCGGTGAGGCCGTTCTTCTGCGTGCCGAGATAACGCATCAGGTCGCCCTGGCCGGGTGACTCGATCTTGATGACGTCGGCGCCGTAGTCGGCGAGCATCATCGCGGTGAGCGGGCCGGAAATCATCGTCGACATGTCGACGACCTTGATTCCCGTCAACGGCGGCTGGTTCGTGGTCATGGTTCCCCCCGGAACGTCGTCGTGTATTGGGGGAGATGTTGTCAGATCAGCGGGCGAGTGGCGCAACGCAGGGCCACGGACGGCCCCGTTCCATCACGAGGCCCATCTCGAGGAGGACCTGTTCTTGGAAGTGCTTGGCGACGATCTGCAGGCCGACGGGCAGGCCGTCGACTTCGCCGGCGGGAACAGAGATCGCCGGATTTCCGTGAAGGTTCGCGGGGAAGGTGAGGCGACCGTTGTTGTTGGCTCCTGCAACGATGCCACCGAAGGTGTCGGGCAGGGGACCGTTCGCATCGAAGGCAACGTCGGGGTTGCTGGCCGTCATCACGACGTCGACGTTGCGGAAGATTTCCGCCATGCGTTCGTTCAGCGCGGCTCGTCGCGTTTCTATCTTGTGCCGCGCCTGTGAACCGTAGAGGCCCTCGGTGAACTGCAGGCCCATGCGGATCTCGGGTGTCAGGTCGTCGGCGCAGCCGGGCCACAGGTCGCCCAGTTCCTCGCGAATCGAGATCATCCCCGATATCGACCATGCCGCGCCCATGCTCGGCAGCGTGGTGTTCACGTCGTCGACGCGACGCATGCCCGCATCCCGAATCAACCAGTCGGCGGCTTCTTCGAGCACGCTCCACATCGCTGGCGACACGGTGGCACCACCCCAGTCGGGCACGACCGCCACACGCAGGCCGCGCAGGTCGATGGTTCCGAGTTCGTCTTCCCACCCCGAAACTCGGGGGAGCGACAGCGGATCGCGCGCATCGTGGCCGTTCGCGACGTCGAACCAGCGCGCGGTGTCACGGATACTGCGCGACACACAGCCCGTCGACACGGTGAGGTTGCCGAGGTAGTGCATCGGTGCGCGGGGTATGCGTCCGTAGGTCGACTTCAGGCCGACGAGACCGCAGAAGCCGGCGGGGATGCGAATCGATCCACCTCCGTCGCCGGCGGTGGCGATGGTGCACAAGCCACCCGCAACGGCTGCCGCACTGCCACCCGACGAACCACCGGGCGTGCGGCCGTACTGCCAGGGATTGTGCGTCGCGCCGTTCAGCAGCGTACGCGTCACGTTGACTCCGCCGAACTCACTCGCGGTTGTCATCGCGTACGGAATCATTCCGCCTTCGCGCGTGAGCCGTTCGACTTGCAGTGATGTGTGTGCGCCGCGACGGTTCGCGAACGCAACGCAGGCCTCCGTGTCGGGCCAACCGGCAACCGACTCGAGTTCCTTCACGGCAAGCGGCACGCCACCGAACGGCAGGTTCACGTCGACGCGTGCGGCCGCATCGATGGCGCGTTCGACGTCGATGAAGCTGAATGCGTTGAGGCCCGTCTTCTTGTTTGCTTCGGCCGCGGCTATCGACGCCGCCATCTCCTCGACCGGATTGCGGCGACCCGCACGGAACTCTTCGACGAGGCCGCAGGCATCGCCCTGATACGTGTCGGACGCGGCGTGTGTCATGTGCCGAAACTACTGGAGTTCGCGCCACGCCGTTAGCGTGTCGTCACTTATGGACACGCGTGCTTTTCTCGGTCTCGAAAGCAGCCACAACCCGTTTCGCTGGCACATGAAGGTCACGCAGCGGGTGTCGACGTCGGGCAACTTCCTTTTCGGTGGGTGCGGCCTCGGCGCGGCGATCTCGGCGATGGAAGGCACCACGGGTCGCAACGCCATCTGGGCAACGTCGCAGTACCTTGCGTATGCCAAGCCAGGCCAGGTTCTCGACATCGACGTCACTGTCGCCGTTGCCGGACATCAAATCACGCAGGCCCGCGCAGTGTGTCACGTGGGGTCGCGCGAAATCCTCACCGTCAATGCCGCACTAGGTGACAGACCAATGGACGTTCACGGCCAGTTCGAAAAGATGCCCGATGTGGCGGCGCCACTTGACTGCCCTCCACGCGAGCATCGGCTCGTCGCCGACGGGTCGATCAACGACACGCTTGAACAGCGCATGGCGAAGGGTCGTGCCATCGACTCGCTCGACGGCACGCTCGGCGACGGTCGCACGCTCATGTGGGCGCGGATTCCGCAAGTCATCGAGGGTGTTGACGCGAGCGCACTCGCCGTTCTCGGTGACTTCGTGCCGATGGCCATCAGCCACGCGCTCGGCGTACGTGGTGGCGGCAACAGCATCGACAACACACTGCGCGTGGTGAAACTGGTGCCCACCGAATGGGTGTTGCTCGACATTCGTATTCATGCGGTCGAGCGGGGCTTCGGCCATGGGCTGGTGCACATGTTCGCCGAAGACGGAACCTTGCTCGCAACGGCCAGCCAGAGCGTCATCTTCCGTTACTGGCCCTGATACCCGTTTCTGGAAAGATGGCGCAATGACGGGCGCAGCACTTCCGAGACGTAACGGCATGACGGTTCCCCTGCCGGGGCACCTGCACACGCACCGCGAGGGTCTCGCGAAACTCGCCGACCTTGGTTACAGCGACATCTGGTCTGCCGAATCCGACGGTGCCGACGGCTTCACACCGCTTGCGATGGCAGCCGCGTGGGAACCACGTCTGCGCCTCGGCACCGCGATCATCCCGGCGTTCACCCGCTCGCCGGCCGCGTTCGCGCAGTGTGTCGCATCACTGGCCGATGCCGCACCCGGTCGTTTTGCCATCGGTATCGGCTCGTCGTCGAATGTGATTGTCGAGAAGTGGAACGGCGTGCCCTTCGTCGAGCCCTACAAGAAAGTGCGCGACGTCGTGCGATTCCTGCACGATGCCCTGGCCGGCGAGAAGATCGCGAAGAAGTACGACACGTTCGAGGTGAACGGCTTCCGTTTGGGCGTGCGACCCGAGGTGAAGCCGCAGATCCTCGTCGCTGCGCTGCGCGAGGGAATGCTGAAACTCGCTGCGCGCGAGGCCGACGGAACCATCATCAACTGGCTGTCACCCGAGGACACGAAGAAGGTCGCTGCAGTCGTCAACGACGCTGCCGGTGGTGAGCCAAAGGAAATCGTCTGTCGCATTTTCTGCTGCCCGAGCGAGAACGCCGACGTCGTGCGTCAGGCCGCAAAGTTCGCGATTGCCGCGTATCTCAACGTGCCGGTGTATGCGGCGTTCCATGAGTGGTTGGGTCGCGGGCCGCAACTGCAGGGCATGTGGGACGCGTGGAAAGCCGGCGACCGCAAGGCTGCGCTTGCCGCGATTCCCGACGAAGTGGTCGACCAGTTGGTGGTGCATGGATCGCCTGCCGAGTGCCGGAGGAAGATCGACGCCTACTTCGCCAACGGCGTGACGACCAGTTCGATCGCAATCATGGCACTCGACCCGGAACTGAATTACTGGCAGGCCGTCGAGGAACTGAGCCCGTCGAAAGGCTGAGCCTCAGATACTGAGCGCGTCGGCCAGTCGGCGCCACTCGGCGTGGGGCATCGTGCGCGGCGTCGAGGTGAGTACCTGAATCGCAACGTGGTCGGCGCCGGCAGCCTCGTGCTCGCGGATGCGACGAACGATGGCGTCTTCGTCACCCCACGCAACGATCGCATCGATGACGCGGTCGGACGCAGGTGTCGATGCCGAGCCGAAGTCATCGTCGGTGAAACCGAAACTGCGCAGGCCATTGAGATAGTTCGGTTGCTGTAGGTAGCGCGTCAGGTTGCGACGGGCGGTCTCGCGGGCGCTGTCGGGGTTGGAGTCGAGAACGACCATCAATTCGACCGCGAGGTTTTTCGTTCCCGCAGCCGACGTGGAATCGAGGTCGCCGCGCGCGCGGGCCGTGTGTTCGGGCGGCATGAGGTAGGTGAACGCTCCGTCGGTGCGTTCGGCAGCGAGTCGGACCATTCGCGGCCCGACCGCGCCGAGGACGCGTCGCGGTGAGATGGGCTTCGGACAGATGAATTCGGCTGCGTCCATTTCGTCGAGGTACTCGCGCATTCGCGTCAGTGGCTTGTCGTAGCTGACGCCGCTGAGCGCACGCTGCACGAACGACGCGTGGCTGACGCCGACACCGAGAATGAACCGGCCGGGGAATGCCTCGGACACCGTCATCCACCCCGCGTTCATCGACACGGGCGCCCGCAATTGCAGGTTGGCGATGCCGCTCGCGAGTTTGATGTTCTGGCTCGCACCGAGGAGCAGCATCGCGTTGGCGAAGATTTCGCGGTTCGTGGTTTCGCCGATCCAGAACGTGGTCCAGCCCATGGCGTCGAGTTCCGCGAAGCCCTCGCGGGCGATGGCGGCGGGTTGTAGCTCGAACGCGGCGGAGAAGATGCCGTACTTGCCAAGGTTGAGGTCAGGTGTGCGGGCAGGGTCTGTCACGTCCCCGAAACTAACGGTCGGCGTGCGACGCCGCCTGTTCGGAGAGTTGTTGGCGGATGAGCGCAATGTGCTTCAGGCCCAACTTGCGGGTGCGCTCGGACAGGCGCAGTTGCAACGGCGGCTCGTAGCCACCGAAAGTCAGCGCGGGCTGTTCGGGGGATGTATTCCGTGTCACGTGAACAGCATTGCGAAGGGGTGTCATGCGACGGCCGGGGGGTACCGTTGACGCCGATGTCGAGCACCGCCCCCCATGACGAAGCTGTTGCGGGGCGTCGAGGATGGAGGCTTCTCGGTGAGACCCTGCGCGAACAACGGCGCGGGCTTGCCATCGGAGTTGCTGTCGGTGTGGTGTGGAGCATTGCGAAGGTGTCGGTTCCCAGTCTCTTTCGTCTGGGCATCGATCGAGGTGTCGAGCGCAACGGGTCGTTGATCTTCTGGACCTTGTTGATCGCGTCGGCCGGGGTGGTGACCGGCATCTTCACGGCGTTCCGTCGGTGGATCGCTTTTCGCGAAAGTCGCACGACGGAAACGTCGCTCCGCGAGCGCCTCTTCACGCACCTACAGGGCCTGCACATCGGCTACCACGACGTGGCTCAGACGGGACAGTTGATGAGCCGTGCTTCGAGCGATCTCGGCCTCGTTCAGGCCTTCGTCGTGATGATTCCCCTCACGCTTTCGAATGTGATGCAGATCCTCTTCGTGGTCGTCATCCTTGCGTTCAGCCAGCCGATGCTGGCGCTGGTCGCCTTGTTGCCACTGCCTTTCGTCAACCTGTTGGCACGGCGCTTCAGCAACGCCATCCACCCCGCTGTGCTGGCCGTGCAGGCCGAACAGGCCGAACTCGCAAACGTGGTCGAAGAATCGGTGTCAGGTATCCGCGTGGTCAAGGGTTTCGGGGCCGAGGGCGCGCAGATGGCGAAACTGCGCAAAGAAGCCGACGACATTCGTGCAGTGTCTTTGGGTGCGGCCAAGATCCGTAGCCGTTTCCTGCCGGGCATTGACCTGTTGCCGTCGCTCGGTCTCATCGCCGTCTTGGCGATCGGTGGCCACCGTGTGATCGACGGTCGGATGACTGTTGGTGAACTCGTCGCGTTCAATAGCTATCTCGTCATGCTCATCTGGCCGCTGCGCAACATCGGCATGACCATTGCCTTCGGTCAGCGTGCGGCCGCAGCGTTGATCCGCGTGAACGAGGTGCTGGCGACCGAACCCGCGGTTGCCGATCCACCGAAGCCCGAGCGTCTGCCCGAACGTTCGAGTTCGGCGTTCACCGGAGCCGTTCGCTTCAGCGGCGTGCACTTCGCCTATCCAAACGGCACCGATGTGTTGCGAGGGTTCGACCTCGAAGTTCGTCCCGGTGAGTCGATTGCAATCGTGGGTGCAACGGCAAGTGGCAAGAGCACGGTCGCACGACTGCTGCTCCGATTCTACGATGCGCAGCAGGGAAGCGTGACGCTCGACGGCATCGACGTTCGCAACCTGCGTCTCGCGGATCTGCGCAAGTCGGTTGCCGTGGTCTTCGAGGACACCCTGCTGTTCAACGACTCGGTTGCGGCGAACATCGCTTTCGCCGATCCGAACACACCCCAAGACCGCATCGAAGAAGCCGCCCGACTGGCCGGAGCACACGACTTCATTATCGAATTGCCCGACGGTTACGACACGGTGTTGGGCGAGCGGGGGTACTCGTTGTCGGGTGGGCAGCGCCAGCGCGTTGCAATTGCCCGCGCCATCGTGGCCGACCCGAGAGTTCTCGTTCTCGACGACGCGACATCGGCCGTCGATCCGTCCAAGGAGCATGAGATTCGCGCAGCGATGGCAACTGTGATGCGGGGCCGCACGACCCTGGTCATTGCACACCGTCCCGCGACCATCGCGCTCGCCGAACGCGTCGCATTGCTCGACGAAGGAAGGGTTGTCGCATTCGGAACACACGTGGAATTACTGCGCACGAATGCGCGGTACGCCGACGTGCTTGCCGCGCAGGAACGCCGTGAAACCGAGATGAAGGCAGCCAACTGATGGCCTGGAGACAGGGTGTCGGTCTCACCGAAGAAGAGCGCGTCACTCGTGACGAGGCCAAGAGTTTGCTGTTGCGCACACTCCGCATGGCTTCTCCGTTCCGCAAGACCATCTACTTCGCGCTCGCCTGCGTGGTCACCGTCACGTTGTGCTCTCTCGCCGGCCCGGTGGTCATCAGGCACGGCATCGACGCGGGCATCCGGAAAGCAGACGAGGGAGCCCTGAACTTGGCGGTTGCCATGTATATCGGTGTCGTCATCGTCTCGTACCTCGTGGGTCGCCTGCAGTACCTCTTCATCAACAACGCGGGCGAGAACTTCCTGCGGCTTTTGCGCATCAAGGTATTCGCGCAGATGCAGCGTCAGTCGATGAGCTTCTTCGACCGCGAGAAGGCCGGCGTTCTCGTGGCGCGCATGACCGCCGACATCGAGAGCATGGCGGAAATCGTGCAGTGGGGCCTGCTCCAGTTCGTTGCCTCGGCGATTCTCTTCGTTCTCGCCGTGATTCTGCTGTTCTTCCTCTCGTGGGAACTCACGCTCGTCGCACTGCTCGTCATGCCCTACATCTGGTTTGCCACCATGAAGTTCCAACGCGACTCAAATAAGGCATATTTGGCGGTGCGCGAACGCGTCGGCGCCAACCTTTCCGCACTGCAAGAGAGCATCGCCGCGGTCCGCGTGATCCAGGCCTATTCGCGCGAGGAAGAGCAGATCCGCCGCTTCCGTGCGTCGAACAGGGCGCTGTATCGCAGCCACATGAAGAGCGTGAAGGTCAGCACGTGGTACTTCGGTCTGATCGAGTTCTCCGGCGTGCTTGCATCGGCACTCATCGTCGGCGTGGGTGGATGGTTGGTTCACAGGGGTTCGGTGTCGGTCGGAACCGTTGTCGCCTTCGTCCTCTTGTTGTCGAACCTGTTCGACCCCGTTCAGCAGCTGTCGCAGTTGTACAACACGATGCAATCGGCGGGTGCCGCCCTGAAGAAGCTGTTCGCAATCCTCGACACCCAGCCGGAAATCGACGAACGCCCCGGTGCAGTCGACCTACCCGAGAAGGGTGATCTCCGCGTCGATGACGTGACTTTCACTTACCACGGTGGCGCGCAGCCGGCCATTGCGCGGGCATCACTGGTCCTGCCTGCCGGTCAGCGACTCGCACTCGTTGGTCCCACCGGTGCGGGGAAATCGACTCTCGCCAAGTTGATGGCGCGCCTCTACGACCCCGTGTCGGGTTCGATCTATTTCGGTGGGGTCGATCTGTGTGACGCGAGCATGGACTCGTTGCGGCAACGCATCGTGGTGGTGCCACAGGAAGGGTTCCTCTTCAACGGGACGATTCGCGACAACCTGCGCATCGCTCGGCCCGATGCCACCGACGAAGAAATCGCTGCGGCGTTGGGCGCTCTCGGTGTCCTTGATCGCTTCGCCGAGTTACCCGACGGTCTCGACACCGAGGTGCGCGAACGCGGTTCGCGTTTCTCGGCGGGTGAACGTCAGTTGGTGTCACTTGCTCGCGCCGCTCTCGTCGATCCCGCCGTTCTCGTGCTCGACGAAGCGACGTCGAACCTCGACCCCGGCACCGAAAAAGAAGTCGAAGCGGCACTCGATGCGCTGATGCGAGGCCGCTCGGTCATTGTGGTAGCCCACAGGCTCACCACGGTGCAGCGCGCCGATCGCATCGCCGTCGTCGATCACGCAACGATCGTCGAACAGGGAAGCCACGCCGAATTGATGGCGATGAACGGTTCGTACGCCCGTCTGGTCGACGCCTGGAATTCAGCACAGCCTCTGCGCGGGTAGATACGGGATTCCGCTCAGCCGTTGCGCCGCGGGCGAGGTCAGGCGGAAAGGGGCGGCGGAGGAGGGCCGAAGCGGTTCTCCCCGTCTGTTCCCGGCTGTGCCCAGAACACGAGGTTCACGATGGGAAGCAAAAGCCACCAGCCACTTCGGTTGGTGTCGTGCATTCGACGAATGCCGAACATGATGTGCGGAAGAATGGTGACGAGACCGAAGATGTTTGCAATGTCGTTAGCGACGTTGCTGAGAATGACTTCGCCCGCAACGATGAAGAGGAACCACCACCAAAAGTCGGCACGTCGGGCTCGCGTGCGGAAGTTGACGTAGTTGAGAAAACCCGTCTTGATGGCGTTGACGATTTGCATGCCGACAACCGTACCGATCGTCAGCGAGCGACGAAGTACTTCGCGCGTGGGTGGTGGCAGATGATCGCCGAAGTTGTCTGCTCGGGTTGGTATTGCCAGCCGGTTTCCTCGTTCACCGCGATGCCGAGGCGGCCCGCTTCGAGCAGTTCGGCGACCGTGGCATTGTCTTCGAGGTCGGGGCATGCGGGATAACCCCACGAGTAGCGCCCGCCGCGGTACTGCTGGCGGAAGAGGCCGTGCAGGCTGGGGCCGTCTTCTTCGACGAAACCCCACTCGGTGCGGATGCGATGGTGCCAGTACTCGGCGAGTGCCTCGGCCATCTCGACACCGAGACCGTGCAGCACGAGGTAGTCCTGGTACTTGTTCGCGGCGAACAGTTCGGCAGCGCGGTCGCTGACGGCCTGGCCCATCGTGACGATGTGGAAAGCGGCGTAGTCGGCCTCGCCCGAGTCAACGCTGCGGAAGAAGTCGGCGATGCACAGGAACGGCTCTTCCTGCTGTCGTGGATAGTGGAATCGCGCGCGTTCCGTCGTGCGCGAATCGTCGGTCCATACGACGAGGTCGTCGCCGTCGCCGTTGACGGGGAAGTAGCCGTACACGACCTGCGGTACCAGGACGCCGGTGGCTTTCGCCGTGGCGAGTTGTTCGCGCAGGATCGGACGAATACGGGCCTTGAAGTCGTCGTCGGACTCGCCTATTTCGGGGCGGAACTGCCACTGGTTGCGGAAGAGGGCGGTTTCGTTGATGTAGGCGGCGATCTCGTCGATGCCGATGCCCTTCACGACCTTCGACCCGAGGAACGGTGGGGCGAACACGTGGTTGTCGACCGCGGCTTCGGGCGAACGCTTGGGCACGTCAACGGCGGCGCGTTCCGTTTTCGTGCGCTCGGGAATGACGCGACCGCTCGGTGTGCGACCGAAAGCAGGGTCATCCACTCCACTGCGCTTGATGTCCATCAACTTGTCGAGGGTGTTCAGGCCCTCGAAAGCATCGCGGCCGTAAAAGACCCGGCCTTGGTACACCTCGCGCAGATCCTTCTCGACGTAGGTGCGGGTGAGAGCGGCACCGCCGAGCAGAACCGGAAGGTCGGCCATGCCGACGTCGTTCAATTCCTGCAGGTTCTCGCGCATGATGAGCGTGCTCTTCACAAGGAGACCGCTCATGCCGAGGGCGTCGGCGTTTACCTCTTTGACCTTGGCGATCATTTCGGAGATCGGCACCTTGATGCCGATGTTGTGCACCTCGTAGCCGTTGTTGGTGCAGATGATGTCGACCAGGTTCTTACCGATGTCGTGCACGTCGCCCTTAACAGTGGCAAGCACGAGGCGACCCTTCGAGGTTTGCCCTTCGGTCTTTTCCATGTGCGGCTCGAGGTGGGCGACTGCGGTCTTCATTGTCTCGGCGCTCTGCAACACGAAGGGAAGCTGCATCTGGCCCGAACCGAAAAGTTCGCCGACCACCTTCATGCCGTCGAGCAGGATGTCGTTGATGATGGTGAGGGGTGCGATGCCCTGCGTCATGGCCGCGTCGAGATCGTCGGTGAGGCCGTCGCGTTCGGCATCGATGATGCGTTGCTTCAGTCGACGGTCGAGTGGCCAGTCGCTGCGGTCTTCCTTCACTGCTGCGACCGACTGCACGTCTTCGAACATGGTGAGGAGCGTGGTGAGCGCGTCTTGGCCCTCGTAGGGCAGGTCCCAGATGAGCGCGTGGCAGGCGGCCTTCTGGTCGTCGGGAATGCGCGAGAGAGGGAGGATCTTGCTCGCGTGAACGATTGCCGAGTCGAGACCCGCATCGACGCATTCGGCAAGGAACACCGAGTTGAGTACCTGGCGCAGCGCGGGCTTCAGGCCAAAGCTGACGTTGCTGACACCGAGCGTGGTGAACGCACCGGGAATCTCGGACTTGATACGCCGAATCGCCTCGATGGTTGCCATGCCGTCACGGCGGAGGTCGGCGTCGCCGGTGCCGAGCGGGAACGTGAGCGCGTCGAAGATGAGGTCGCTTGCACGCAGGCCGTAACGCTCGGTCGCGATCTTGTGCAGGCGGTGGGCGACTTCCATCTTCCATTCGACGTCACGCGCCTGGCCACGTTCGTCGATGAGAAGACACACTGCGGCACAACCGAAGTCGCGCGCGAGTGTGAACACGCGGTCGAGGCGGCTACCTTCGGCCTCCCCGTCCTCGAGGTTCGCCGAGTTGAGAACGGCGCGACCACCGTTGTGGCGCAACGCAGCTTCCATGACCTCGGGTTCGGTGGAGTCGAGTACGAGCGGCACGCTGACCTGTGATGCGAAACGGCTGGCGATTTCGTCCATGTCGACGGCACCGTCGCGACCGACGTAGTCGACGCAGACGTCGATGACGTGCGCCCCCTCGCGAACCTGGTCGCTACCCATCTTGGTGCAACCGTCCCAGTCGCCGGCGAGCATGAGGTCGCGGAACGCCTTCGAACCGTTGGTGTTCGTGCGCTCACCGATGATGAGGAACGAGTTGTCCTGGTGAATCGGCACCGGTGAATAGAGAGAGGTGAGCGACGGCTCGAGCATGGGCGTGCGCTTGGTGGGAGTCACGTTGCGCACGGCCTCGACGACCTGACGCAGATGTTCGGGGGTCGTGCCGCAACAACCACCGACGACGGTGATGCCGAGGTCTTCAACGTGATGGCGATGGAACGAAGCGAGTTCTGCGGGTGTGAGGTCGTAGTGCGTGCGACCGTCGACGACGCTTGGGAGACCGGCGTTGGGTAGTACGGAAATCGGAATGGGCGAGTGCTGCGAGAGATGGCGCAGGTGTTCCTGCATCTCGGCAGGGCCCGTCGCGCAGTTGATGCCGATCACGTCGGGTCGCATGGCCTCGAGTGCGACGAGTGCCGCACCGATCTCGGTCCCTACCAACATGCGGCCCGTTGTTTCCATGGTCACCTGGACCTGGATGGGAACCTCGCGGCCGACGATCTTCATCGCCTTGCGGCACGCCTGCATCGCAGCCTTGATCTGCAACAGGTCCATGCACGTTTCGATGAGGAACAGATCGCTGCCTCCGTCGAGCAGGCCGCGCGCCTGTTCCACGTACGAGTCGTGCAGGTCGGCGAAACCGATGTGGCCGAGACTCGGCAGTTTCGTTCCCGGGCCGATGGAACCCGCAACAAAACGACTGCGTCCGTCGGCTTCGAAGCCACTTGCGACTTCGCGGGCGAGGCTCGCCGCGGCGACGTTCAGTTCGTAGGCGCGTTCCGGGATGTCGTATTCGGTGAGAACCGTCGAGAACGACCCGAACGAAGCGGTTTCGATGGCGTCGACTCCGACGGCGAGGAACGCTTCGTGCATCGACCGAATGACGTCGGGCCGGGTGAGGCACAGCATTTCGTTGCAACCTTCGAGTGCCGGACCGCCGAAGTCGTCGGGCCCGAGGTCGAGACCCTGGACGAACGTGCCGAAGGCCCCGTCGAAGACGATGACGCGTTCGTTGACGGCTTCGAGGTAGGTCTGGCGTGCCATGAGACTCACAAGTTATCCGCACACGATCAAGCCCTATGGTGCTTTGCGAACTAGCGTCCATGGCACATGACACGCCAACCGATCTACACACGTGACGGAGACGACGGCACGACCGGTCTCTTCTACGGAGGTCGGGTGCCAAAGGACTCCGAACTGCCGCGTGCCTACGGCACCGTCGACGAGGCGCAGGCGGTGCTCGGATTGGCGCGCAGTGCCGCCGCCAACAACGGCGGCGACGCGCGTTCTGCCGAGGTTGTGAAGATGCTCGAGCCGTTCATGCGTGATCTGTGGGTGCTGATGGCCGAACTCGCGACCTTGCCCGAGAACCGACACAAGCTCGTCCCCGGTCAGTCGTGTGTCGCGCCCGACATGGTCGACCGTATGGAACACCTCATCGACCACCTCGACACACAGTTCGAGCCCCCGACCGAGTTCGTCGTGCCGGGTGAGCATCCGGTCTCGGCGTGGCTCGACCTCGCACGCACGGTCGTGCGCCGTGCGGAGCGGCACTCGGTTGCCGCAGCGCCGTCGCCGTCGTACGTGGTGCCCTATCTCAACCGCTTGTCCGATCTTCTGTGGACGATGGCGCGTTGGCAAGAGGGCAAGAGCAAGCCCGTGCGCACCGTCTCGTAGACGCCGGCCTTTCTAGACTGCTGAGCGTGAGCATCTCTTTCAAGGTTTCTCGTTCATCATCCACCACCGAAGCCGTCGGTGTCGTCGTCGCATCCGACGGACCCGTCCCGTCGGAACTCGGGCTCAACCGCAAGCAGCTGTCGGCGCGCGGCTTCGACGCAAAGGTCGGCCAGACGATGGTGCTCCACGGTCTGCGTGGTTCACGCATCGTCGTCGCCGTCGGTATCGGCGACCCGCGCAAGTTCGGCCCAACCGAAGCACGAAACACCGCTGCCGCACTGGCCCGTGCCGTCCGTTCGTCGGCGTCGGTTTCGACCGGACTTGCCGATGCGGGAACGGGCAACCGCGCGCAGATCGCACAGGCGGTCGTCGAGGGTTTCCGTCTCGCCACGCATCGCTACACCGACCTGAAGAACGACAAGTCCTCGGCGTCGAAGATCGAATCGGTGGTGTTGACCGCGTCATCGAAGTCGGCGGCCGCGGTTCGCAACGGTGTCGCACGCGGAACCACGGTTGCCGACGCCGTGTGCATGGCACGTGATTTCGCGAACATGCCGCCCGCATACCTCACCGCGCGCATGATGGCCGACCGGGCCGTCGACATCGCCGCAGCGACCGGGCTGCAGGTCACCGTTTACGACAAGGACCAGCTCTCCAACATGGGGTGCGGTGGCATTCTCGGAGTCAACAAGGGCAGCACCGAACCACCGCGGATGGTGAAGCTCGTCTACACGCCGAAGTCGGGGGCGAAGACGATCAAGGGTCGCAAGGGGCACGTCGTCCTCGTCGGCAAGGGTGTCATGTACGACTCGGGTGGCATCTCGCTCAAGCCCTCGGACCCTTCGCACGCCGTGATGAAGATGGACATGTCGGGTGCGGCCGCCGTGCTGGCCACGATGAGCACACTCGCCGCTTTGAACTGCAAGGTCCAAGTCACGGCGTATCTCATGTGCACCGACAACATGCCGTCGGGTTCCGCGCTCAAGTTGGGTGACGTTCTCACGATGCGCAACGGCAAGACCGTCGAGATCCACAACACCGACGCCGAGGGTCGTCTCATCCTCGCCGACGGGCTTTCGCTTGCAGCGGAAGCGAAACCCCACGCCATCATCGACATCGCGACGCTCACCGGTGCCTGCATCGTGGCACTCGGCGAGAAGGTCGCCGGTGTGCTGGGCAACAACGATGCTCTGGTCGAGCAGTTGCGAAAGGCGTCGTCGCGCGTCGACGAGCCCATTTGGCCGCTGCCCTTGGTGAAGGACTATCGCAGGCTTCTCGACTCCACCGTCGCCGACATGCGCAACATCGGCGGGCCGTACGGCGGCAGCATCACCGCCGCCGTTTTCCTCAGCGAGTTCGTCGGCGACACGCCGTGGGCGCACCTCGACATTGCCGGTCCGATGAAGGTCGACGGTGACGACGGTTGGATGCAAAAAGGTGCGACCGCTTTCGGCACACGCCTTCTCATCGACACCGTCTGCAACTTCACCGCTCTCTAGACCGCATAACCCGCGTGCGCGTCGCGCAGGTAGCGCGGCAGGCGCGGCAGGTAACGGTCGGGTAGTAGCGGCACGTGCGTGCGCACGGCGAGTCCGTTCGCATACGTCTGCGCGAGTCCGAAGATGGAGAGCCGCTCGATCGCACGGGTGAAAGGCGACTCGTGGCCCGGTCTGTAGGTGGTGCCGAGGGCCTGTGCAGTTTCGACGAGGTCGAGCTCGAAGCCATCCGGGTAGTGGTCGAAACCGGATGCAAGCCGACGCAACAGCCACGTCGCGGTCGGGCCGAGTATTCCCAGCCAGAACTGTTCGACATAGTCACTGCGTGCCGGGTATCCGGTCGAGTCGAAGATCGGATCTACCCATGGATACACGGAGAGGGTTGCGTTGGTCGTGGATTGTGCGGTGAGTGTCATGCCCTCATGTGTGCAGAGCGCGCGGAAGTCACGACAGCAGCGCTGATGTAAACATTCAGGGATGAGCGAACACGCCTCCGCCGCACACTCTCTCGTCTCGACTGCACAGCGCATCACGGTTCTCACCGGTGCCGGCATCTCCACCAATTCCGGCATCCCCGACTTTCGTGGGCCGAACGGTCTGTGGACGAAGAATCCGAAGGCCGAAAAGATGGCGACGTTGCAGCACTATCTCGCCGACCCCGAAGTGCGCGAGTTGGCGTGGCAGAGTCGCATCCATTCGCCGGCGTGGGATGCACAACCGAACGACGGCCATCTGGCGTTGGTCGAGTTGGAGAAACAGGGACGCCTGCACGCGCTCGTCACGCAGAACATCGATGAACTGCACCAACGTGCGGGTAACGACCCTGACCGGGTCATAGAGGTGCACGGCACGATGTTCCGCAGCGTGTGCTGGTCGTGCGGTCAAACGTTGCCGATGGCCGACACACTCGAGCGTGTGCGTTCCGGCGAGACCGACCCACCGTGTCGCGAGTGCGGGGGCATCCTGAAGAGCGACACCATCTCCTTTGGTCAGGCGCTCGTGCCCGAGGTGATCGCGCGGGCCATGGCTGCGGCCGAGGCGTGCGATCTCTTGTTGGCTGTGGGCTCGACGCTCTCGGTGTTCCCCGCGGCGAATGCGGTGCCCCGAGCCAAAGCGGCGGGGGCCAGGGTCGTCATCGTGAACGGCGGACCGACCGAGATGGACCGCTTCGCCGACGCCGTGGTGAACGGAGACATCAGCGAGGTGTTGCCCGGACTCGTGCGCCTGCCCGCCTGACGCGGGGGAATTCCCGACCAAGTAGGTAGGCTTTTCGCATGGCCAGTTTCCGTGATCTGCTGTCCCAGGCGAAGTCATCCATCACCGAAGTCGACACCAATGAGGCGCAACGTCGCATTGCGGCGGGTGGCGTGGTGGTTCTCGACGTGCGCGAACCCGACGAGTTCGAACAGGGTGCGCTGCCGGGCGTGTTGCACATCCCGCGTGGACACCTCGAGGCGCAGATCGAGGGGCGGATCACCGACAAGTCGACGCCCGTCATCGTGTACTGCGCCGGTGGTGTGCGCAGCGCCTTCGCGGCGAAGACGCTCGCCGAGTTGGGTTACACCGACGTCGTGTCGATGGACGGCGGCTTCGGTCGTTGGAAAGACGAAGGCAAGCCGTGGAAGACGCCCGTGTCGCTGACGGCCGACCAGAAGAACAGGTACCAACGTCACCTGCTGTTGCCCGAGGTCGGAGTTGAGGGCCAAGCAAAATTGCTCGACTCGAAGGTTCTGATGTTGGGTGCGGGCGGCCTCGGTTCGCCTGCTGCGCTTTATCTTGCTGCGGCGGGTGTCGGCACGATCGGCATCGTCGACATGGATGTTGTCGACGCATCGAACCTGCAGCGTCAGATTCTCCACAACCTCGACCGCGTGGGTGACCGCAAGGTCGATTCGGCGAAGAAAACGCTGACTCTCATCAACCCCGACGTCAACGTCGTCACCTACGACACCCGCCTCGATGCGAGCAACATCATGGACATCATCGCCGGCTACGACGTCATCGTCGACGGAGCCGACAACTTCCCGAGTCGCTACCTGCTGAACGACGCGAGCGTGAAGCTTGGTATCCCGGTCGTACACGGATCGATCTTCCGCTTTGAGGGGATGGTCAGCGTCTTCCATCCGCTCGAGGGTCCGACCTACCGTGACATGGTGCCCGAGCCGCCGCCCGCGGAACTCGCACCATCGTGCGCCGAAGCCGGGGTTCTCGGAGTTCTGCCCGGCATTGTCGGGTCGATCCAGGCGTTGGAGACGATCAAGTTGTTGCTCAATCTCGGCGAGTCACTGGTAGGTCGCGTTCTTGCCGTCGACACCACCGAAATGGTGTTCCGTACGTTCAAGTTGCGTGTCGACCCGAACAACCCGGTGACGTACGCCAACCGTGACCGTATTCAAGTGAAGGATCTCGAGGGACTGTGCGGTCCCCAGATGAGCCACTGATTTAGGCTGACGGGGTGTCCCATGCCCCCCGACATGTAGCAATCGTCGGTGCCGGTTTTTCCGGTGCCGTGATGGCCCGTGAACTTGCCGAAGCCGGCCATCGTGTCGAAGTTTTCGACTCACGGGCGCACGTAGCGGGCAACTGTCACACCGAGCGCCAGGAGGGCGACGTGATGGTGCATGTCTACGGACCGCACATTTTCCACACGGCGCACGAACACGTGTGGCAGTACATCAACCGTTTCGGCGTGATGATGCCCTACAACCACCGTGTGAAGGCAACGACTCAGGGTCGCGTTTTTTCGCTGCCCGTCAACCTGCTCACGATCAATCAGTTCTTTGGTACCACGTTGACCCCGGCCGAAGCCGAGGCCTTCATTTCGTCGAAGGCCGACACCTCGATCGCGAACCCCCAGACTTTCCGCGAGCAGGGCCTGCGTTTCGTCGGGCCCGACCTGTACGCCGCGTTCTTCGATGGCTACACCCGCAAGCAATGGGGCGTCGATCCCGACGACCTGCCGGCGTCGATCCTCGCGCGACTACCGGTGCGGTTCAACTACGAAGACTCGTACTTCAACCATCCACACCAGGCGATTCCGCGCGACGGCTACTCGCCGATCGTCGCCAACATCCTCGATCACCCATCGATCTCGGTCACGCTTGGTGTCTCGAAGTCGCGCGCCGACCTCACGGGCTTCGATCACGTCGTGTGGAGCGGGCCGATTGACGCGTACTTTGATTTCGAGCATGGCCGTCTCGGTTACCGCACGCTTGATTTCGACAAGTCGGTTCACGAAGGTGACTTCCAGGGTTGTCCGGTCATGAACTACTGCGATGCCGACGTCCCTTACACGCGGATCACCGAGCACAAGCACTTTGCGCCGTGGGAGTCGCACGACCGCACGGTGACCTACC